>JBLNBW010000194.1:0-3085 GCA_050260255.1 Rhodospirillaceae bacterium
AGAAGCTTTCCGACGACGAATTGCGGGCGCGCACCGCGGCTTTCAAGAAGCAAATTGCCGACGGGGCATCGCTTGACGACCTGCTGGTACCGGCATTCGCGACGGTACGTGAGGCGGCCAAACGCACGATCGGTCAGCGGCATTTTGACGTGCAGTTAATCGGCGGCATGATCCTGCACGAAGGCCGCATCGCCGAAATGAAAACCGGCGAAGGCAAGACGCTGGTTGCAACCTTGCCGGTTTACCTCAACGCGCTTTCCGGCCGTGGCGTGCACGTCGTTACGGTCAACGATTATCTCGCCAAGCGCGACGCCGAATGGATGGGTCAGATCTACAACTTCCTCGGGCTGACGGTCGGGGTGATCGTGCACGGGCTGGACGACGAGCAGCGCAAGGCCGCCTACGACGCCGACGTGACCTACGGCACCAATAACGAGCTCGGCTTCGACTATCTGCGCGACAATATGAAGTATCGCCTGGAAGATATGGTCCAGCGCGGGCATGTTTACGCCATTGTCGACGAAGTCGACTCGATCCTGATCGACGAGGCGCGCACACCACTCATTATCTCGGGCCCCCTCGACGACCGTTCCGAATTTTACAACACGATCGACAGCTACATCCCCGCGCTCGACAAGACCGACTACGAAATCGACGAAAAGCAGCGGACCGTGACGTTGACCGAAGCGGGCATGGAAAAGCTGGAGCAGCGGCTGCGGGATTCAGGACAGCTCAAGGGGCATTCGCTCTACGACGTCGAGAACGTTTCCGTCGTCCACCACGTCAACCAGGCCCTGCGCGCGCACAAGCTGTTTACGCGCGACAAGGATTACATCGTCCGTAATGGCGAGGTCGTCATCATCGACGAATTTACGGGTCGCATGATGCCGGGCCGGCGGTATTCCGAAGGACTGCATCAGGCGCTCGAAGCCAAGGAGCACCAGCCGATCCAGCCTGAAAACCAGACACTCGCCTCGATTACATTCCAGAACTACTTCCGCATGTATGAGAAGCTCGCCGGCATGACCGGCACGGCCATGACGGAAGCCGACGAGTTCATGGACATCTACGGCCTCGAAGTTCTCGAAGTGCCGACCAACATGCCGCTGATCCGCATCGATGACGATGACGAGGTCTACCGCACGGCAAAGGAAAAGTACCGTGCGATCATTGCGCTGATAGAGGATTGCAAGCGGCGGGGACAGCCGGTGCTGGTCGGCACGACCTCAATCGAAAAATCAGAGCAGCTCGCCGAAATGCTGCGCAAAGAAGGCTGGGAGCAGCACGACTTCTCCGACTCGAACGCCTTTGCCGCTCTGTACTCGGGTGATGAAGGTGCCTCGAAGGCAAAAGTGTTTGCGATCCTGAACGCGCGCTATCACGAGCAGGAAGCCTATATCGTCGCGCAGGCTGGCGTTCCGGGGGCGGTCACCATTGCCACCAACATGGCGGGTCGCGGTACCGATATTCAGCTCGGTGGCAACGCTGACATGCGCATCCGCCAGGAGCTCGCGGACATCGAGGATTATGCGGCGCGCATGCGCGATCCCCGGGCCGATGTCATTCGGGAGCAAATCGCGCGCCTGAAAGAAAAGGCGCTTGCCGCCGGCGGTCTCTACGTGCTCGGCACCGAGCGTCACGAGAGCCGCCGTATCGATAACCAATTGCGCGGCCGCTCGGGTCGACAGGGTGATCCAGGGCATTCCAAGTTTTTCCTGTCACTCGAAGACGACCTGATGCGCATCTTCGGCTCCGGCAAGCTCGACGGCATGTTGCAGAAGCTCGGGCTGAAGGAAAACGAAGCCATCGTTCATCCGTGGATCAACAAGGCGCTTGAAAAGGCGCAGCAGAAGGTCGAAGCGCGCAACTTCGACATCCGCAAGAACCTGCTCAAGTTCGACAACGTGATGAACGACCAGCGCAAGGTCATTTTCGAGCAGCGGCTCGAGCTGATGCGCGAAGAAACCGTGGATGAAACCATCACCGACATGCGGCACGAGGTGATCCACGATCTGGTTGCCAAGTTCATCCCGGAAAACGCCTATCCGGAGCAGTGGAACGTCGACGGCCTTGATGAAGCGTTGAAAAACGTGCTGGCGCTCGAACTGCCGGTGAAGGAGTGGGCGAAGGAAGAAGGCATTGCCGACGAAGAAGTACGCGAGCGCATCATCCGTCGGGCCGACGAATGGATGGCCGCAAAGGCGGCGAAATGGACGCCCGACGTCATGCGTTACGTCGAAAAATCGGTTCTGCTGCAGACGCTGGATCATCTCTGGCGCGAGCATCTTGTGATGCTCGAACACCTGCGTCAGGTAATCGGCCTGCGCGGCTACGGCCAGCGCGATCCGCTCAATGAGTATAAGGCCGAGGCGTTCAGCCTGTTCGAGGCCATGGTCGCGCGCCTGCGCGAAGCCGTGACGGCGCAGCTCATGCGGGTCGAGGTCATGACCCAGCCTCCGGAGGAGGAGAGCAATCTGCCTTACATGGAGGCCCATCACGTCGACCCGAACAACGGCGATGGCGATTTCAGGTTGCCGGAGCCGGCCCTTGCCGCCGCAGGTCCCGTTGCCGCTGCCGGCTCGGCGGCAGCCGCCCTGGCGCGCAATCCAAAAGATCCGACGAGCTGGGGCAAAGTGGGTCGTAACGAGCCGTGCCCCTGCGGCTCAGGCAAGAAATTCAAGCACTGCCACGGGCGTTACACCTAGCCGACGAAGCGCCGTAGCGGACAGGAGCTCTCAAACCGCGCGCGGGTCCCGGATGGGAGCGTCTTTCTTGATGTTCAGCCGGCGGCAATCGGCGTCGCTGAAGTCTGCATCGCACTTGAGGCCGGCCGCACGAATGCCTGCCATCGCACAGAGGTCGTCGACCTCATTTACGTCGCCAGTCACCCCGATTGCCCCGACGATCTCGCCCGTCTCGTCGCGGATCAGCTGCCCGCCAGCTTCGAGGAAAATCGGCCCATCCGCGAGCTCGCGCAACGTATCCATGAAGAGCGGCTTCTCGCGTGCCTTCTGTAATACCATTCGCGAAGAGCGGTGCATCGTAAGCGCGGCAAATGCTTTTCCGCGCGCAATCTCGAAACGCA
>JBLNBW010000195.1:0-7557 GCA_050260255.1 Rhodospirillaceae bacterium
AGTCGGCGGCAACCTGAGCAATGTGCCCGATTTTTTCAGCGTTCTCGGCGTCCAGGATTTGAAGAGCGGCGGATTTATAAACTATTCCATCCTTGATATCATATCCAATATGGCCTGGGGGTTGGGATACTTTGGCATGCCGCACGTTCTGCTGCGCTTTATGGCCATACGTTCCACAAGGGAACTTAAGCGTTCACGGCGCATCGCGACGGTATGGGTCGTCATCTCGCTCGGCGCAGCCGTGCTCATCGGCATCGTCGGCCTCGAAGTCGGCGCAGACGATTATCTGGCGAAGCCGTTCAACCCGCGGGAGCTGGTGGCCCGCATACAAGCGGTTTTGCGTCGACGCCCGCCGCCCGCCCCGCCCGGCGCGCCGAGCACCGAAACGGAGATCGTCGAGTTCGGGGACTTTCGTCTGAACCTTGCAACCCGCACGCTCACGCGCAACGACGAGCCCGTGCCGCTCACGACGGGCGAATTCGCGCTGCTCAAAGTGCTCGCCCAGCACCCGCGCACCCCGCTTTCGCGCGACAAGCTCATGGAGCTCGGCCGCGGCCGCGAGTTCGGCGCGTTCGATCGCAGCATAGACGTGCAGGTATCGCGTCTGCGCAAGCTCATAGAGGCCGATCCGGCCAAGCCCGCCTACATACAGACGGTGTGGGGCTTCGGCTACGTGTTCATACCGGACGGCGACGGCACGAAGGCCGTGCACCGAAACGCGTAACGGCGCGCGATGACGAGCGGCACCGAAACACCAGTCATCCGGAAGGAATCGCGCCCGTGGTGGCCGCGCTCGCTCCTGTGGCGCAGCGTCCTGCTCATCGCGATACTGCTGATCGTGGCGAATCTCGCCTGGGTGCAGATCTTCCGCGTGAGCGAGCGTCAGCCTCGCGCGCATCAGGCCGCGCTGCAGATCGTCAGCGTCGTCAACCTAACGCGTGCGGCACTGATCACCGCGCAACCGGCGAAGCGCTACGATCTCCTCGCGGACCTGTCTCGGCGCGAAGGCATACAGGTTTATCTCGCCGACCCGCGCGAGCAGATTGCGCCGCTCCCGGATCGGCCGTTCATGCAATTGCTTGCCGCGGAGCTACGCCGGGATCTCGGATCCGACACGCGCATCACGCTGTCCCGCAACGGCGTGCGCGGGGTGTGGGTGAGCTTCACCATAGATGAAGACGAGTACTGGGTCTTCATGCCGCGATCGCGCGTGGAGCGCAACGATTCGCTGCGCTGGCTGGGCTGGGGCGCACTCGTGCTGCTCCTTGCGCTGATCGGCGCCTATCTCGTCGTGGCACGGATCAATCAGCCGTTGCGGCAGCTCACGCGGGCTGCGGCGCGCATGGGACGCGGCGTCACGCCCGCCCCCGTAACGGAAACCGGCCCCGCGGAGATCCGCACCGTTGCACGAGCGTTCAACCAGCTTGCCGCGGACTTAAAGCGCTTGGACGACGAGCGCGCGCTGCTGCTCGCGGGCGTATCGCACGACTTGCGAACGCCGCTTTCGCGCATCCGCATCAGCGTTGAAATGCTCGACGAACGCGGCGACACGGGACTCAAGGAAGGCATAGAGCAGGACATCGCGGAAATCGACAAGGCGATAGGTCAGTTCCTGGATTTCGCTCGCCTCACTCAACCCGAGGCCGTGACCGAAGCTTCCGATCTCAACGCCTTGGTTCAGAGCGCAGTCACGCGCTATGCCGATGGCCCGCACCGCATCAAAGTCGAAGCCGGCAACGTCCCGCCGCTGCCGTTGCGCACGGCAGCCATGCAGCGCCTCGTGGTCAACCTCGTCGAGAACGCCTTGCGCCACGCCGGCGGCGACGTCACGGTGGCCACGGGGTCGCAGACGGAACATGCCTGGATCGAAATCCGCGACCGCGGCCCCGGCATACCGGTGCAAGACGCCGAGCGCATGCTGCAGCCGTTCACGCGTCTCGACAGCGCGCGCGGCGGCAGCGGGACCGGTTTGGGCCTCGCGATAGTCGACCGTATCGCGCGTATGCACGGCGGTCGCGTACGACTGCTGCCGCGGGAAGGCGGCGGACTCGTCGCACGCGTGGAACTGCCGCTTCCGTCGCGCGAAGCAGCGCCGCATTCGGCGCCGCATCCCACCCCGCAAACCGCTTAGCCGCGCAGCTTCCAGCACTGCAGCGGCGTGTATTGCACGCCGCCGGGCTGCTGAGTCGAGGCTACCAGTGCGAAGTCGCTTACCCGCCACAGCGGTATCGCCGCCTCATGGGTTGCCGGCCCATGTCGCGCGTCGCGCAGCAGCGTTACATGCGCCGTGTAGGGTCGTTCGTCTACGGGCCACCGCAATCTTTGTATCGCCGCCTTCATACCGGCAGCGAGGCCGGCCAGCGCGGCCGGCATCGTGCGCGTACCGGCCCAGACGATGCGGTTATGGCGCCAGTATCCCAATGCATCGAGGTTGAGATCGAACGGATCGCCGGTCAGCGAGTCGGCGACATCGGTGAACTCGACGACCCGCTCCTGCGGCACGTTGCCGAGAAATGCGAGCGTTGCGTGCAGATTGGAGGCCGCCATCGCGCGGCCGCCGCAATCGCTGCGCAGCCGGGCGGTCAGGGACGCGAGCGCCGCGCGGACGCCGTCGTCCGGCCATAGCGCGAAGAACAGCCGAACTGTTGTTTTCGGTGCGTCAGTCGGTGCCATCGACGACCGGCAGAAGCAGAGCCACTGCCTGTGCCGCTATGCCTTCGCCGCGGCCTTCGAATCCAAGCCCTTCGGTGGTCTTGGCTTTCACGCTCACTGCGTTGACGGGGATACCGAGGTCGTCCGCGATATTGGCCCGCATCGCGGCCACGTACGGCGCCATGCGCGGCGCTTGAGCGATGATGGTCGTGTCGACGTTCGAGATGGACCACCGGCTGTCCTGTACGAGTTGCCTGACGGCACGCAGCAGCACGCGGCTGTCGGCGCCGCGATAGCGGGCGTCGCTGTCCGGAAAATGACTGCCGATGTCGCCCAGGGCAGCAGCCCCGAGCAGTGCGTCGCAGACCGCATGCAGCAGCACGTCGGCATCGGAGTGTCCTGCGAGGCCTTTCTCGTAAGGAATCTCGACGCCGCCGATGATGAGCTTGCGTCCGCTCACCAGCGCGTGCACGTCATAGCCTTGTCCGACTCTCATAGCATCTCCTCGCGCCTGGCGCCAGCGGCCGCTCCTGCATTTGCGATGATGAGCTCCGCGATCGCGAGATCTTCGGGATACGTCACCTTCAGATTAGTGGCCGTGCCGAGGACGAGCCGCGGACGCAGCCCCATACGCTCCACGGCGCTCGCTTCGTCCGTCACCTCGTTGAGCGGCGCATCGCGCAGCGCCTGGAGCAGCAGGCGATAACGGAACATCTGCGGCGTCTGGGCGCGCCAGAGGCCGTCCCGTGAGGGCGTCTCGACGATGCGCTGCGCGGCATCGCTGCGTTTCAACGTGTCGGCAACCGGTATCGCAAGCAGCCCCCCCGAGGGATCATCGCCGACTTCCTTTATGAGGCGAGCGAGCTCATTGCGCGCGAGACAAGGCCGCGCCGCATCGTGCACGAGTACCCAGTCGTCCGCCTCGACGCCATTGGCGATAGCGACCAGGCCGTTGTAGACGCTTGCTGCGCGTGCCTGCCCGCCGCAGTACAGAGGCTGCATGCGCCCGCCGAACGCGCTCCAGTCGTGCTCCCGGAAATGCTCGTCGCCGGGCGCAACAACGACGTACACCTGCTCGATACGCGGATCGGCGAGCATGCTCGCCACGGTGTGGTAAAGCAGCGGCCGGCCCGCGACCCGCAAATACTGCTTCGGCAGCGCCGCACCGAAGCGGGTGCCGCCCCCGGCAGCCGGTATGAGACCTACAAGCTTGGACATGCTCTGACTCGCTCGACGGGCGAGCATTGTACCGCACGCGCTGCAACGCCTTGCCGCGGGGCATATAATGGACTGCCGATCTTGATGCCGCTTGTTTCGTCCACATGTAACGCCTATGACGACAACAGATGTTTCAAGCCGGCGGCCTGCAGTCGCCGGTCTTTTCTACCCGGGCGATCCCCGCGCGCTGCGACAGACCGTGGAAGACATGCTGCGGGCGGCAGCGCCCGCCAAGCCGGGCCCCATCCCTAAGGCGATCATTGCGCCCCACGCGGGTTATGTGTACTCCGGCCCGATTGCGGCAAGCGTCTACGCGCGCCTTGCGCCGCTCCGTGGCCGCGTGAATCGCGTGGTGCTGCTGGGACCTACACACCGCGTTGCCGTAAGAGGCCTCGCGCATCCCGGCTGCCGCTGGTTCGAGACGCCCCTCGGCAAAGTCGAAATCGACCAGGAAGCGCTCGCACAGGTGCGCCACCTGCCGCAGGTCATCGGCAGTCCGGCCGCTCATGCCCAGGAACATTCGCTCGAAGTGCATGTCCCTTTTCTTCAGGCGGTGCTTGGCCACTTCAAGCTCGTGCCGCTCGCGGTGGGTCACGCGTCAGCTGCAGAAGTGGCAGCGGTGCTGGATGTACTGTGGGGCGGTGCCGAAACGCTGTTCGTGGTGAGCTCCGATCTCTCCCACTACCTGCCTTACGGCGAGGCACAGCAAGTCGACCGGGAGACAGCCGATGCCATACTGCGTCTGCGCACCGACATCGATCACCACAGCGCATGCGGGGCGACACCGGTAACGGGGCTCGCGCTGGCGGCGCAGCAGCGCGGACTCGAGGCGGAGCTCGTTGATCTCCGCAATTCCGGCGATACGGCCGGCGACAAGAGCCGGGTGGTCGGATACGGATCGTTCGCTTTTTACGAGAAGGAAATAAATGCATCCTGAAACGGGGGAGCTGCTGATACGCATCGCGCGCGGCGCCATCGCACGCGAGCTGGGACGCGAGCATCCGGCGCACAGTGAGGCGCTTTGGCTGAAGCGACCGGGGGCGACGTTCATCACGCTCATGCAATCGGACCGGTTGCGGGGCTGCATAGGCAGCCTCACCGCGCATCGCGCGCTGGTCGAAGATGTGAAAGCCAACGCCGTTGCGGCGGCCTTCCGCGACCCGCGCTTTCCGCCCATGCGTCCCGACGAATTCGAAACCACCGACATCGAAGTTTCACTGCTGTCCGCGCTCGAGGCCTTGGATGCGCCCGACGAAGAGCACGCACTGTCGCGGCTGCGGCCCGGGGTCGATGGGATCGTCTTCGAGTACGGCCATCATCGCAGCACGTTCCTGCCCCAGGTATGGGAGCAGTTCCGTGAGCCGCGCGACTTTCTCGCGCATCTCAAATACAAGGCCGGACTGCCGCCCGATTTCTGGGATGCGCAGGTGAAACTTCAGCGCTACACGGTCTCCAAGTGGCGCGAACAGGACTTGAAGGCCATATGAACGCAAACGTCAAAGATCACCCCGCCCGCTGGTGGCACATGCTCGACGATGGTCGCATGCAATGCGATCTGTGTCCTCGCGACTGCCGCCTCCACGAGGGCCAGCGAGGCGCGTGCTTCGTGCGCCAGCGCGTCGGCGACCGGATGGTGCTCACCACGTATGGCCGCTCGTCGGGCTTCTGCATCGACCCGATCGAGAAGAAACCGCTCAACCAGTTCTATCCGGGTTCCAGCATCCTCTCGTTCGGCACTGCCGGCTGCAACTTGGCCTGCAAGTTCTGTCAGAACTGGGACATCAGCAAATCGCGCGACATGGACCGGCTCGCGGATCAGGCAACGCCTGCCGCGATCGCGGACGCTGCCGTCGCGCGCGGCTGCAAGTCGGTCGCTTTCACGTACAACGATCCGGTCATCTTCGCCGAGTACGCAATGGACGTGGCCGACGCGTGCCATGCGCGCGGCATCAAAACCGTTGCGGTAACCGCGGGGTACATCCACGCGGAACCGCGACGCGAATTCTATGCCAAGATGGATGCGGCAAACGTCGACTTGAAGGGCTTCACCGACGAGTTCTACGTCAAGCTGTGCGGCGCGCATCTGCAGCCGGTGCTCGACACGCTGGTATACCTCAGGCACGAAACGGACGTATGGTTCGAGATCACCACGCTGCTCATCCCCGGCAAGAACGACAGCGATGAAGAGCTGAAAGCGATGTGCGCCTGGATCATGAAGGAACTGGGGCCTGACGTGCCATTGCACTTCACCGCGTTTCATCCCGACTACAAGATGACGGATCTCCCCGGGACGCCGCCGTCGACGCTAACGCGTGCACGACGCATCGCACAGGAAGCGGGACTGCACTACGTCTACACCGGCAACGTGCACGACATCGAAGGCGGCACGACCTATTGCCCGCAATGCCACAAGGCGCTCATCGCGCGCGACTGGCATCGCATCGAAAAGTACAGCGTCACGCCGACCGGCACGTGCGGCGACTGCGGGACGGCGATCGCCGGGCGCTACGAACAGTACACGCAACAGTTCGGCCGGCGCCGCATGCCGTTGTCCTTGCATCGCGCCGCCTGATCCAACGCGTCTCGAGTGTCGCATTCGGCCGACACTCGCGATGCGCATGCACGGCTCCACCATTCGCCTGCTCGATCTCCTCGTCGCCGACCGGCGACATGCAGCACCTCATTCTCCCTGGCGCATGCCCGTTGGCCCGGCATAAACGACTGGCATACAAGTTGCGAGGATATGGGTTGATCCCGCGTCGCGGGGTTTGCACGTAATGAGCAAACAGGAGAGTAAGTATGCGAATGAAGACTACTTTGGGTTTGGCGGTGGCGAGTGCTTTATCATGGTCGTACGGTGCGATGGCAGCCGGCAGCGATGCCGGAATAGCTGCCGACAGCACGTACGGCGTCGTGACGCCGTTCTCTCCCAATGAAGCGGGCCCGGCTGATCTCGCCTATGGCGATCGCCACCCGCGCGGCAGCGAGGGCTATGCGAGCGCCGACGGGCGCATCGATCGCGAAGTCATCACGCCGCTCGCCGACAATGAAGCCGGTCCTAATGAGATCATGGATCAACGTCGCGGCCGCAGCTTCCGCACGGCTGACGCATCGCGCAGCATGGCGAACCCGCAGACCCCGTGGTCGCCACACGAAGCAGGCGTGAACACTTTCAACCAAGATATGCAGGACCACGCGCGCCAGGTCGCGGAGGTAGAGCACGCGCGCGTCGCCGCCGCGGAGTGGAACGCTCGAATCGCCGCCGCACCGGGTGCCGAGATGGATACCAGCGCACGGCTGTCCGAGCCCGTAGTAGGCAGCACCAGCGGTGTCGGTCTGCACGGAGCCAACGAGCGCGTCGTCGATCCTTCGCAGCAGTCGTCGCTTTCGGAGCCGAGCCCTTCCGATGTACGCAGCGATGCGAGCACGCCCTCGGAAATCGAGCGCACCCACGCCATGAGATCCGAGCCGGAGTATTCGATACCGGTAACGGAGTACAACACCGTGGGCATACTCGAGACACCGAGCGAACCGAATGAATACACCGTATGGAACGTAGAGCCGCTCAATCCCGGAGCAGACATCGCCACAGGCGACACGGTATACCTCGTGCCCGATAAGTCGGAGACGGCCTTCGTCCCGGACTTCGGGCAGAGCAGCCCGCTCGGCGCAAGCGGCGATTACGCC
>JBLNBW010000196.1:0-15435 GCA_050260255.1 Rhodospirillaceae bacterium
CTCGACCTTGATGACGTCCGCACCGAAGTCGGCGAGGATCTGCGTGCCGTAGGGTCCGAGAATGACGCTCGTCAGATCGACGATGCGCACGCCGGTGAGAGGTCCAGCCATCGAGTACTCCGGTATTCTGTCGCGCGGGTTCGGCCGAGTTTCGCGCGCATCGAATGGTATAGTCAACGAGTCAACGAGCTTGCGGCTGCTTGACGCGGGAGAGATCGCACATGCGTTACGAGCTTTATTACTGGCCGTCGATACAGGGGCGCGGCGAATTCGTTCGCCTCGCGCTCGAAGCGGGCGGTGCCGACTACGTCGACATCGCGCGGATGCCGGAGGCCGACGGCATGGGGCTGCGCGAGCTCATGCGTGCGATGGAGGACGAGTCGCTGCGGCAGCCGCCGTTCGCGCCGCCGTTCCTCAAAGCCGGCAAGCAGGTCGTCGCGCAGACGGCCAACATCCTGCTCTTCCTGGGACCGCGGCTCGGCCTCGTGCCGCGCGACGAGGCGACGCGACTGTGGGCGCACCAGATCCAGCTCACCATCGCCGACTACGTGGCCGAAGCGCACGACACGCACCATCCGCTCTCGGTCGAGCTGTACTACCACCAGCAGAAGCCGGCCGCGCGCAAGCGCGCGCGTCACTTCATCGAGGACCGCATCCCGAAGTTCCTCGGCTACTTCGAGACCATCCTCGAGCGCAATCGCGGCGGACGCGGCTACGCGATCGGCAATGCGTTGTCTTATGTCGACCTGTCGCTGTTCCAGATCGTCGAAGGCACGCGCTACGCCTTTCCGAAAGCCATGCGCGCCGCGGAGCGCAGTACGCCGCGGCTCGTCGCATTGCGCGACCGCGTCGCCAAGCATCGGCGCATCGCAACGTATCTCAAGTCGCCGCGCCGCGTGCCGTTCAACGAGGACGGCATCTTTCGCCACTATCCCGAGCTCGACGGCTGACGTCGCGCTCCGCGGCTAAAGCGGCCGCGTTGCTGTCGCCCATGATGTTCAAGCGCCTGAGATGCGGAATCGTTCCGCTAAAGAGCGCCGCCGCCGTGCTCCGTTAGCCCGTTCGCTGCAGCGTTGCGTACATGCCGCGCGCTTACATGCGGGCGGAATCCGCCATGTGGGCTGCGAGAGTTGCGTGCGCACACGGCATCGCGGATCATGGCGCATCGCGAGGCGCATGGAGGATTTCCTATGAATGATATGGTAGTCGCGCAGCTCAACCCGGCCGTGGTGCTCGGGGAGCTGAAGAAGCAGGGCGTCACGCACGTGGTGTGGCTGCCCGACAGCGAAACGAATTGGTTGTATCTGCTGATGAAGGCGGAGCCCTCGATCACGCTCGTGACGGTGCCGCGCGAAGGCCTTGCGATGTCGATCGCCGCGGGTCTTGCTTCCGGCGGCGCGAAGCCGGTCATACTCATACAGAACACCGGTCTCATGGAGTCCGGTGATTCGATACGCGGATGGCTCATCGGCCTCGACATACCGGTCGTGCTGATGGTGGGCCTGCGCGGCTGGACGCGGCACGGCGTCACCAAGGACACGGCGGCGACGTTCACCGAGCCGTTCCTGAACGCTTTCCGCATCGACTATTACCTCGTGGAAAGCGATGCGGACGCGGACCGCATCGGCGTCGCCTTCGAGCAGGCACGCGCGACCCGGCGGCCGGTTGCCGTGCTGGTCGGCGACGAATTCCACGGTTTCAACAGCAAGTGAGGGCGCCCGCCATGATGCATACCGAAGAACTGCTGAAAGTGTTCGCGCCGCATCGCGGCGATGCGATCGTGGTCCCGGGCCGGGGCGGCCGCCACTGGGTGAAGATCAGCGACAAGCCCCTGCTCGACGTGCCGCTCGGCGATCCGGCGATGGGCGGGCATGCCGCATTCGCGTTCGGCCTGGCGATGGCGCAGCCGAAGCGCAAAGTGGTGCTGTTCGACTCCGAGGGCGACGTGCAGATGGCGCTGTCCGTGCTGATCTCGATCGCCGAGCAGAAGCCAGCGAACTTCTACCACTTCATGCTGGACAATGAATGCTACGCGACGACCGGCGGCCAGCCGGTGCCGAATGCGAAGAACGTCGCGTACGACGTCATTGCACGCGGCGCAGGTTACCCGCGCGCGTACGCGATCGACAACCTGGAAGACTTCGAGGCGAAGCTCCCGGAGATCCTCGACAAGTCGGGGCCGGTGTTCGTCGCATTGAAAATACATCCCGACGTGCAGAACAAGCCGATCGGGCAGCGGGACAAGTCGTGGCTGTCGCGCACGCGGATACAGGTGCTGCAGGATCTCAAGAAGTCGCTCGGCGTCGCTGTGTCCCGCCGCCGACCGGCTAACGCCGGTCGGTCGAGCCTTGTGCGGTGAGCGGGTGGGCCGCGAGCGGCGCCTCTTCGATGTTCCCGCGGCCGGCAACCGTCGTGCTGTCGCGATCGGCAGCGCCCGAACGATAGTTCGCCACAGCGAGCGTGCCGGTGTGTGGCGTGACGGCCACGCGGTTGTCGTCGGCGTAGAACTGTATCGGCAGCGACAGGCGTATCACTTTCCCGTCGTCGACGTCCGGACGGGAAACGACGAAATGCAGATGCGGGCCGGTGGAGTATCCGGTGTTCCCGGAATAACCGATCACCGTGCCGGCGGTGACGTGCTGTCCACGCTTTACCAGCGCCGGTCCGGGCGACAAATGCGCGTATTCCGCGAGCGTCCCGTCCTCGTGCACGATGGTGATCATGTTGGCCTGCTCGATGAAGGACATGTCGCGGCCGCCGGCCTGGTGCGAGAGCACGACATCGACCACGACGCCGGAGCGGGCGGCGACGACCGGGGTGCCGACCGGCATGTCGAAATCGACGGCGTAGCGATTCTGCTTGTTGTCATGGCTCGTCAGCGTGCCGCCGTGCGCCTGGGTGATCGCATGCGCTTCGCCGTCGGCAAAGGGGTAGCGGTAAAGTGGCGCCGCGGAGGTCGGCGCGTCGATGCGCCCCACGTAGTAGGTATAGTTGAAGAGGTAGCGGTAGGGCCGGTCCCTGTGGACCGGCGCGATATAGCCCAGCGGAAGTGTCCCGTGCGCCGGCACGATGGCGGTTACCGGCCAGTCCTCCGTGGTCCCGATGTTCTCGCTCGACAGCGTGACGTGTATGGTGATCGGGGCCGGCCCGTCGTTGCGCGCGATCACCTGCTCGAGCGCACCGGCGCGAACCGTATCGACCCGGAACGGGTAGTCGTTCAGCGCAGCCGCCATTGCCGACATGCAGGCGAAGCAGGCAGCGAAGAAGAACAGTAGTTGTAGTGAGCGCGCCAACTTTGATGGGAGTTATGGGCCGCGGTTAATTTGCCATCAGCGGTGAGCGCTACACAGGACATAAGTCCGCGCTGTCCGCACTTTTGTCGCCTGCAGGTGTCACCCGCGAGCGCCGGGCTAGTGTAGCAAACGACAGCTGGAGTTTTCGACGGACGTACGCACAAAATTTTCTCAGCGGCTCGACGTACGCGATTGGAGAAGGAGCACCCGCATGGCAGGAAAACCGCGCCACGATCATTACCTCGGCCTCCACCGCGGCGGATGGCATCGCATCGCCTATACCGAATGGGGCGAGCGCGAGAACCCGCATATCGTCGTGTGCGTGCACGGCCTTACGCGCAACGGCCGCGATTTCGACGCGCTCGCGCAGGCGCTCGCATCCCATCGTCGCGTGGTTTGCATGGATGTCGTCGGCCGCGGCGACAGCGACTGGCTGGAGGACGCGGGCGGCTATGGCTTTCCGGTCTACGAGCCGGACGTTGCCGCGCTCATCGCGCGCGTCACCGCGACTGCCCGCGATGCGCGCGACGTGACGATAGACTGGGTGGGAACGTCGATGGGCGGTCTGCTCGGCATAACGCTCGCGGCGCGCGCCGCGACGCCGATCCGACGTCTCGTGCTGAACGACATCGGACCCTATCTTTCGTCGGCGGCGTTACGGCGCATCAGGGCGACGCATGCCCGAGCCGCGGCGGAGTTCGAGACGCTCGAGCAGGTGGAGCAGCAGATGCGCGTCACCTACGCAACCTTCGGTCCGCTGACCGACGAGCAATGGCGGCAGCTCGCGATCCACGGCTCGCGACGCACGGAACGCGGCACTTTTCGTTTCGCCTGCGATCCCGCCGCGGTGCTCGGTCCGGCTCAGGACGCGACAAGAGATACCCAGCCCGCTGATCCGCCGCCGATCGACCTTTGGCGCGCATGGGATCGCGTGCGCTGCCCGACGCTCGTGCTCCGCGGCGCCGTCTCGGACGTGCTGAGCGCCGAGACTGCCCGGGAGATGCAGACGCGCGGGCCGCGTGCGCGTGTGGTGGAGTTCGCCGGCATCGGCCATGCGCCCTGGCTTGTGGAGGAGGGGCAGATCGCGCCCGTGTGCGATTTCCTGCTCGCTTCCTGATGCGGCCGTATGCCTGGCGCGCCCGCGTCGTGTAGACTCGCGCCACACCGGCACTGGTTGGTGCACTCACGTCGATCCGATAACAACGAGGAGGTCCGTCATGAAGATGCAATCGCTGGTCTGCGCAGTCGTCGCATCATGGGCCGTTTTGTCCGTCGCTGCATACGCCGCCGACGTCGCGACGCGCTATCCGGAGCGTCCCGTGCGTATCGTGACCGGGTCTGCAGGCAGCACATCGGACTTTGCCGCGCGTTTCATTGCCCAGAAGCTCACCGAGCGGTGGGGCAAGCAGGTCGTAGTGGACAATCGCCCCGGTGCAGGCGGCATCATCGGCACGGAGATGGTGGCGCGTTCGGCGCCTGACGGTTACAACCTCATCATCGGCCAGATCGGCACGCATGCCAGCCCGCAGTTCCTCTTCAAGAAACTGGCATACGATCCGATGAAGGATTTCACGCCGATCACGCTCCTCACCAATTCAGGCATCGCGCTGACGATAAATGCGTCGGTGCCCGCTTCCACGACCCAGGAGTTCGTCGCGTATGCGAAGTCGAGGCCGGGCTCGGTGAATTACGCCTCCGCCGGAGGCGGCACGAGCAGCCAGCTCTCGGGTGAGCTCTTCAACCAGATGACGGGCGCGAAGCTCGTGCACATACCGTACAAAGGCGCCGGCTTCGCGCTGACCGCGGTGGTATCGGGCGAGACCCAGGCGGCATTTCTATCCACGACCACGGCGAGCGTGCAGGTCAAGGCGGGCCGTCTCAAAGCGCTCGCAGTGATGAGTCCGAAACGTTTCGCTGCGGCGCCCGACATTCCGAGCATCACCGAGGCCGGCTTCCCGGGCATAGAGTCGAGCGTGTGGTTCGGTTTGCTCGCGCCGGCCGGCACGCCCAAGCCGATCATCGACAAGATCAACAAAGACATCGTCGCCATATTGAACACGCAGGAAGCGAAGGACGCGCTGCTGGCGCAAGGTGCCGAGCCGGTGCCTACGACGCCCAAGGAGTTCGATGCTTTCCTGCGCGCCGAGATCGCGAAGTGGGGCAAAGTGATCAAGGCGGCGGGCATAACTGCGCAATGACGCGCATAGGTGCAAGGTTGCTTCATCGACCTGCGAAGGGCAGCTACAGCGGCCGCACCGGCGCGCAGGCGTAGCGGACCGCGTTACGCGTGCGGAGCGGCTTGAGCGTCGCTACGGATGTTGCCTGCAGTACGTCTCGCGCGTCAGCGCGGCGAGCACGATCGCGATCACCAGCCACGCGAGCATCAACGCGAACGCCGCGCGATATGCGCCGAAATGATAAGTCGGCGCGCCGCCTACGGCTTCGCCTTGCCACATCCGGTCGAGCACCCAGCCTACCGCCGGCTGCATCACCATCCCGCCGAGCATGTTGCCCATGTTGCTCACGCCGCCTGTCGTGCCCGCGAGTGGGGCAGGCGCGGACTCCTTCGCGTAAGCGAATCCGATCATGATGGCGCCGGAGGCAAATCCGGTGATCGCGAGCAGCGTGACGAGCAGGAACGCCGGAAGTCCGGGCACTGCGAACAGCACGCCGCAGCCGAGCGCCATGACCACCGTGCCGGCGACGTACAGCGGCTTCCGTCGTCCGTAGCGATCGGACAGCGCGCCGATCACCGGTCCGCCGATCCCCCACGCCAGCAGCATCACCGAACAATACGCAGCAGCGGCGGCTGTGGAATAGCCGTAATGCGTCGTGAGGAAGGGCACGCCCCATAATCCTGCGAACGTGAGCAGCGGCACGGTGAGCCCGCCGTTCACGAAGAACACGAGCCAGACATTGCGCACGCGCAGCACGCGGGCAAGTCCGGCGGCCATGGATCGTTGCGGCTCGCGGTGCGCCGAGCGCGGTAGAAAGCTCGCGTAGTGACGATCCTCCGGATCGTCGCGGACGACCGTCCAGATGGCGACGGCGAGCGCGCCCGTGACGGCGGCGAGTGCGAGCAGCACCGCGCGCCACCCGTATGCGTCGGCGAGCCAGCGCAGCGGAGCGCCCGCCGAGATCGCTCCGACGAGACCGGTCCCGAGCGCAACGCCGGCGATGGTCGCAAAGCGCGAGTGATGAAACCAGTGAGTGGAAAGCTTCATCATCGCGACGAACGCGACACCGACCGATGCGCCCACGAGCAGGCGTCCGAGCTGCACGAGAGCGAGCGTCTCGGCCCCGGCGAAAAGCATTCCGCCCAATGCTGCGACGACGGCGCCCGTGGTGAGTATGCGGCGCGGACCGTAACGGTCCACCAGCACGCCTGTCGGTATCTGCACTGCGACGTAACTGTAGAAGTAGAAGGCGGAGAGATTGCCGAGGGCGGCGGCCGTGAGACCGAACTCGGTGGCGAGCTCACGTGTGATGACGGCCGGTGCGACGCGATGGAAAAAGCCGATGAAGTACAGCGCCGCGCCGAGCCCCCAGACGGTCAGCGCCACCGCGATCGGCGGCGTGTTGCGCTCCATCGCGTCAGCGCTTGCGGGACGCAATCATTCCGGCTTGAGCCCTGCGGTGCGTATCACTTTTTTCCACCGCGCATCGTCGGTCTTCATGTAGCGGCCGAGGTCGTCCGGCGTGCCAGGCGCCGGGTCCGCGCCCTGCGCCGACAGCTTCTTCGCGACATCCGGCTCGTTCAGTATCTTCACGATGATGCTATTCATCGTCTTCACCAGCGGCGCGGGCGTTTTCGCGGGCGCGAAGAGGGCGTTCCAGTTGGAGTATTCGAACCCTGGATAGCCCGATTCGGCGACCGTCGGGACGTCGGGCGCCGAGGCGGAGCGCTTCAACGTGCTCACTGCGAGCGCGCGCACGCGGCCGGAGTGCACGTGCGGCAGCACGGAAGGAATGCTCACGAACAGCGCCTGCACCTGCCCGGCGATGAGATCGGTCAGTGCCGGAGCGCCGCCTTTGTAGGGGACATGGGTGAAGCCGACTCCCGCAGTGAGCTTGAGGAGCTCGAGCCCGAGGTGCGTTGCCGTGCCGGCGCCTGCCGAGGCGAAATTGATTGCGCCCGGCTTGGCCTGCGCCAATGCGACGAGCTCTTTCACGTTCTTCGCGGGCAGCGCGGGATGCACCACCAGGATTTGCGGGTTGAGGACGAGCATCGCCACCGGCGTGAAGTCGCGAAATGGATCGTAACTTAACTTGGCGTGCAGATTGGGATTGATCGTCATGCCGCCGGCGGTGCCGACGAGGAAGGTGTAACCGTCGGGCGCCGCCCGCGCCACGATTTCCGTTCCCACGATGCCCCCTGCACCGCCGCGGTTGTCGGCGATGACCGGCACGCCATTGAGGTCGTTGACGCGCTGGCCGATGGTGCGAACAACGACGTCGGTGGGGCCGCCGGCAGGGAACGTTACCACCATGCGTATGGGCTTGACGGGGTATGTTTCGGCGGCGTGCGCCGACAGGGCGGTGACGGCGGCGAGCACGGACAATGCGGCGATCGGACGAGGCACGATATCTCCTTGAGAATATGGCGGCTAGTGTACCGCACCGGGCAGGCCCGTTAATTGCCGGCGGGCTCGGTGCGCCACAAGCGCGAGGTTTCGCGGCGCTGGCGGAGCGTTACGCCTCGTCTATAATGGTCCGCATAACGCCCCCCCGCCCTTCGGTGGGAAAGAGCCGACCCCGGCCCGGCGAACGAGGAGATGACAGGAGGCTGCAATGTTCAAGCACATATTGATGCCGACGGACGGGTCTCAGCATTCCGAACGCGCGGTAGAGCGCGGCATAGAGCTCGCCAAGCTGTGCGGCGCGCGCGTCACCGGCATACACGTCGTTCCCGATTACAACGTCCTGCTCGCTTACGAGGCGTCGTTCGACACGACCACGCAGAAAGCGATCGAAGACGAAGCGCGCGAGCGCGCCGCGACGTTTCTCGCATTCGTGCAGCGTACGGCCGACGCCGCCGGCGTGCCGTGCGAGACGATGGTCGCCACGAACGATCATCCGTATGACGCCATCGTCGACGCTGCGAACGAGCGCAAGTGCGACCTCATCGTCATGACTTCGCGTTGTCGAAAAGGCCTCGCGTCACTGCTCATGGGGAGCGAATCGAGTCGCGTGCTTCATCGCGCGTCCATTCCAGTGCTTACCTTCCGCGCGCTGATGAGCGCCGATCATCCGGACAAGAAACCGCAAACGGAAAGCGATGCGCGTGAGACGGCCGAGATGACCGGCTAGTCGTTTCCGCGATCCTCCCGCACTGGAAGCCCCGCGCTACGCGGGGCTTTTTGTTGCCTGCAAGCTCCATATGCACGCGGAATGTTATGATCGCCGCTCTCGTGCGCCGCGAGGCGCGCCGCGGTCCAACCATGCCAGTGGAGGAGAAATCATGTTCGCCATGCGTCTGTCGCTGTTCCTGCATGTGCTGTCCGACATCGTGTGGATAGGCGGCATGTTTCTCGCGTATCTGTGCGTGCGTCCCGCCGCCGCGCAGGTGCTCGAGCCGCCGCAGCGGCTGCGCCTGTGGACCGGCATATTCCAGCGCTTTTTTCCCTGGGTGTGGGCGTGCGTTGCGTTGCTGCTGCTCACCGGCTTCACGATGATGGGTCAGCTCGGCAAGGTGCCCGCATACATCATGGCGATGGCGCTGATCGGTCTCGTGATGGCCGCCATCTTCTTTTATATCGTGACGGTCCCGTTCGCACAGCTCAAATCCGCCGTTGCCGCGCAAGACTGGAAAACCGGCGGCGCTGCGTTGAATCGCATACGCATCCTTGTCGGCACCAATCTCACCCTCGGCCTCATCAACGTCGCGGTCGCGATGCTGGGCGCGCTCGTTCAGTCTTAGAAGCATCTCGAAAACCGATGTAAACGCCGATAACGCCGGTCCAGGCGGGAGCTGCGTTGCGGCGTTGACGTATCGGTGTTCATCGGTGGTTCCCGCGATTTGGATGTCGAGACGAGTCATCTTCCCATCCACTTTTCGCAGCTCGTGCACGCATAGCGCGTACCACGCGGCGGCGACATCGTCCCTCTCAACGGCGCGGCGTACGGGCCCAGCGCTTGCAGCACAGGACATGCAGCAGCGGCTTTCATACGCGCACCGTCCACCGGCGCGCATCAACGAACGAGAGGATCACCACACATGAGACAGACATATGCGCTACTCCTGTCTGCATTGCTGATGTCCTACGGGGCGTACGCAGCGGATACGGCCACCGGCCCGAGCGGCGCGCGGGGCGATACGAGCGCAAGCAGCACCGACACGTCGCCAGGCGCGAACACCGGCGGAGAGACCAAGACCAAGAAGAAGGCGAAGAAGCACAGCAAGAAATCGAGCAAGTCATCGAAACAGACGAGCTCGCGCAGCGACGCATCGGGTAGCGGGACGGGCGGTCTCGGCGCCGGCACGATGAGCGGGACCGCCGGCAGCGGCGGCATCAGTGGATCTACGCCGGGCGCCGCCAGCCCGAACGGCAGCGCAACGCCGGGGATCGGCACGAATTCATCGGACATGAACGCCACCACGCGCGGCTCTTCCGGCGGTACGAGCGGCGGCGTGGGCGCCGGCCGTACGGGACCGGTCGACAGCGATCGTCGACCGGGCGTCGGTGGGCCGGCCTCGGAAAGCGGTACGGCGACCGGCGGCTCCGGCCCGACCTCCGGCATGGGAACCGAATCCACGAGCGGACCGACCACCAGCGGCACACGTTGACAACGGCCGCAATGAAAAGCCGGGCGCGGGTCGCCCGGTTTTTTTTTGAGCTGTTACAGCGCTTCGGCAGAGACCTGACGCCGCGCTACCGCACCGTGCTTGCTCCACGGCGGGCGGTTGAAGATGGCGACGAGGAAATCGACGAACACGCGCAGCTTCGGCGCGACGGGTTGCTGCTGGCGGGAGAAGACCGCCGAGATGCGATAACCCGCGGTCTTGTACGGCGTCAGGATTTCGACGAGCTCGCCTTTTTCGAGTTGCGACTGCGCGTAGTACTCCGCGACTTGGATGATGCCGAGACCTGCCGCGGCCGCGGCGACGAGCGCCTCGCCGTTGTTGAACGTCATCACGCCCTTCATCGCCATCGTGCGCAAGCTGCCGCTGCCGCCACGAAACTGCCACTCGCGAATGCGGCCGTTGCGCGGCCGTCGGTAGGTGAGACACGCGTGCTGCGCGAGATCGTCGGGCGACTTCGGCATGCCGCGGTGCGCCAGGTACTGCGGCGATGCGCAGACGACATAGCGCGTGATCGCGAGACGGCGCACGGCAAGGCGCGACGACTTGAGCTCCCCGATCTGGACCGCCACGTCTAACCCCTGATCCATCGTGTGCGGCACGAAATCCGTGCAGACGATCTCGAGCGAAACGGCCGGATACTGTGCTACGAATTCGGGCAGGTGCGGCACTATCCACATGCGGCCGAGCGCGGAAGGCATGCCGATGCGCAACATGCCGCTCGGCACGCGGCCCGCGCGTCCGACGGCAAGCTCGGCCTGCTCGAGCGCGGCGGTGATTTGTTTGCAGCGGTCGTAGAACTCGGCACCCTCCGGAGTAAGAGCGAGCCGCCGCGTCGTACGGTTGAGCAGCCGCACCGACAACCGGCGTTCGAGGCGTGCGAGTGTGGCGCTCACCGCCGCGGTCGACACGCCGAGCCCGCGCGCCGCACCACTTACCGAGCCGGTGTCGACCACACGCAGAAACACGAGAATGCCATGCAGGCTTTCCATCGGCAGGCGCCTTCCATTGTTAACGTACCGTTTAACAGTGATTCTACCCTGCGACTGCTATCGCCAACCGGCACGTCGCACTAGACTTTTCGTGCCGTGAATCCCGCGGCGTCGGGAAAAACAAAGACAAAGGAGGAAGAGGCGTTGGTACAGCGGTGGCCCGTGCATGGAGCGGTGCTGGCGATGGCGTTCGGCGTGATGGCCGCCGCCGGCGCACAGCAGCCATGGCAGCCGCACAAGCCGGTCGAGATCGTGGTGCCCACGGCTGCGGGCGGCATCAACGACCAGCTCGCCCGCGTGATCCACAAGAGCTTCCAGGACCAGAAGATCACGGCGCCCTCGGTGGTGATGAACAAGCCGGGCGGAAACCAGGCCATCGCGGTCGTGTACCTCACGCAGCATCCGTCCGATGCGCACTACCTGCTCTACGCCACGCCGACGCTGTTCACGAACCAGCTCGCAGGGCTAGCGCCCGCGCGATATGACGCGCTCACTCCGCTCGCATTGCTTCTGGTGGAACACACCGTCTTCACCGTACGCGCCGACAGTCCGTATCGCGACATGCGCGATCTGCTGACACAGTTGAAGCGCGATCCCGATGCCGTGGCGTTCGGCATGGTAAGCCGCGGCGGCCCGAATCATCTCGCGTTGGCCCAGGCAGTGCGTGCGAGCGGCGTCGAGCCGCGCAGGCTGAAGGTCGCCGTGTTCAAGACCAATGCGGAGTCGATGACTGGTCTCGTTGGAGGACATCTGCATGCGGTCGCCTCGTCGCTGAGCGCAGCACTGCCGCACGTGCAGGCCGGCCGGGCGCGCATACTGGCCATTACTGCGCCGCAAAGACTCACCGGCCCGCTCGCCGCCGTGCCGACGCTCGCGGAGCAGGGCGTGACGGTGAAAGTCGTCTCCAACTGGCGCGCGGTATTCGGTGCGCGCGGCTTAACACAGGCGCAGGTCGCGTACTGGGAAGAAGCGCTCGAAAACACGATCGCGTCGGAAGAATGGAAGCGCCAAATGGAAGCAAGCCAGCTGCACACGCGTTACATGCGCAGCGGCGAGCTCGCCGATTATCTCAAGGCCGAGTACGAGGCAACGAAGCTCGTCATGGCGGATCTCGGGCTGGCGAAATGACGGATAGCGCATTGAGGCACGAGGTGATTGCATGGCGGTGATGCTGGGCTACGACGCGCTCGCAGGCGTGTTGAGCATGAACGATGCGATGGACTTGCTCGAGCGTGCGCTCGAGCACGAAGCGGACGGGCGTACCGCCGTATCCCCCAAGTTCGTTACCAACTTCGAATCCGGATCGCTGCGCATGCTGGTCGCTGCCGATTACGCGGCCGGCTACTGCGCAACGAAGGCGTACAACACCACCGAAGGCGTCGGCACCCGCTACGTCGTGTCGCTGTATCGGCTTGCCGACGGGGAGCTGCTCGCGCTGCTCGACGGGCAGCTCATCACCGATTTGCGTACCGGTGCGGCGAGCGGCGTCGTGGCGCGGCGCGTGCGCTTCGACGAGCCGGTTGCGCTCGGGCTGATCGGATCCGGGCACCAGGCGGCGATGCAGCTGGAAAGCCTCGCCGCCGTCTATCGTCTCGCATCGGTCGCCGTCTACAGCCCCACGGCGCACAACCGCAATGCGTTCGCCGAAGGCATGTCCGCGCGTCTCGGCATACCGGTGACGCCGGTGGAGAGCGCCGAAGCGGCCGTTCGCGGACGAACCGTCGTGGCGACTGCGAGCGGCTCGCGAAGCAGCGAGCCGGTCGTGCGCGGCGCATGGCTCGACAGCTGCCGGCTGTTGTGCGCAGTGGGCAACACGCGGCCGCATTGCAAGGAAACGGATGTGGATTGCTTCCGGGACACGGCGCTGCTGGTCGTGGACAGCAAGCATGCGCTCGAGGAGGCGGGCGAGTTGCGTGAGGCCGTGGGGCAGCGGGTCGTGCACGACGGCAATTGCACGACGCTGGCCAATGTCGTCGTGGGCCGGCAGCGGTTGCCGTCGGTCGGCCGCATCACCTTTAAGTCGGTCGGCACGGCGCTGCAGGATCTTGCACTCGCAGTGCGCTATTACGAGCTGGTGGGACGCGACAAGGCGCTCTGCGCCGAGCCGCAGCTCGCGAGCCTGCGCCGGCCGGTGTCGGAGAAATTCGCGCCCGTGACGCGCGCACCGAAGGTCACTTAGAACCGAAGCAAGCAAACCGAAGGACAGCGATCAACAAGGAACAGCACATGGCCATTACCCTTAAAGGCGTCATGCAGGCCCCGGTCACGCCGCTGAAGGACGACTTCAGCTTCGATGCCGACGGCTTCGAGAAGATGGTGGATTTTCACGTGCGGCACGGCGCGCCCGCGATTGCATGGCCCCACCACAAGGCAGAATCGCTCAATCTCACCATTGCCGAACGCAAGCTCGGGGCGGAGATCGCGGTGAAGACGGTCGCCGGCCGCGTGCCCGTGTCCATCTTCACCGGCACGCTCTCGGAGGAAGATTCTCTCGACATCGCCCGTCACGCGGAAAAGATCGGCGCGGACTTGATCCTCACCATCTCGCCGTACTGCCGCCGGCCCACGCAGGAGGAGATCTTCAACTCCATCGTGCGCATCAGCTCGGTGACGTCGTTGCCGGTGCTCACGTACAACTCGCCCTGGCGTAACGGCGAAGGCGTCGAGTTCACCGCCGATTTGACGGCGCGCCTCATCGAGCGCCTGCCGCAGTACATCGGCATGAAAGACGCGAGCTTCCACAGCGAGAAATTCATCGAGATCTCGCGTGTCGCGCTCAACATGCGGCCGGGATTCGCGATCATCATGGGCGTAGAGCACCTCCTGCCGTCTTACGCGCTCGGCGCGTGCGGATCGTTCTCGTCGTCCGGCGCCATCGCGCCCAACCTCTGCAACAAGTTCTTCGCGGCGCTCGAGGCGCACGACTGGGCTACCGCGCGTGAATGTCAGTACAAGATCTCGCGGCTGTGGCGGCTCTTCAAGGAGCAGTACCCGTCCTCGCTGAAGGGCGCCATGATCATGATGGGCCGGCCGGTGGGCCCCACGCGCTCGCCGCTGCCCACTGCAAGCAAGGAGCGTATCGAGTATCTGCGTCAGCAGCTCGAAGCGCTCAACATTCTGCAGACCGAGCCGCACGGCTGGTGACGAAAAACGGGCGATTGGTGATAGCGAGTAGCGAGTAGGCAAACGCCGTCATTCACCGATCGCCAATACTCATCACGACTCACGCTTCTGAGAGAAAAACATGGCCCAGTTTCAACCCGGATTGGTGCATACGCCCGTCACGCCGTTCAAGCGCGACCACGGCATCGATTACGAGACGTACGCGAAGGTGCTCGAATTCCATATCGCCAACGGCGCGGACACGCTTGCGCTGCCGATGCCGGAAGGCGAGGACATGAGCTTGACCGACATGGAATTGCGCGAGCTCACCGAGTTCGCGTTGAAGCAGGTGCGCGGCCGCGTGCCGGTGATCGTACACGTGAGCGACGCGGGGACTGCGATCGCAGTGGCGCGCGCCCGGCATGCCGAAAAGGCCGGCGCTGCCGCGATCGTTTCGCATCCGCCGTACTTCTGGCATCCGAAGCCGGCGATGATCGTCGAGCATCTCACGCAGATCGGCTCGGCCGTGAACCTGCCGTTCTACGTGTGCAATCCGGTGGTCGAGTCGGCGGGCACGCATCTGTCGACCGAAACCACGCTGCAGCTCATCGACAAGCTGCCGAACTACTGCGGTGTCGTGGACTCCAGCATGGACTGGGTGTACATGACCGAGGTGATCTCGAATGGCAAGCAGGTACGGCCGGGATTCCAGCTGCTGCCGGGAACCGACTTCATGGTGTCGGCAGGGCTCCTGGGCGGCAAAGGCGTATTTTCTCCGCTGTCGGCCGTCGCGCCCCGTCTCGTGCGCCGCATGTACGAGCTGTGCGTGAAGGAGCAGTACGTCGAAGCCCGCGAGGCCCAGGAGAGCATAGGCGCATTGCACCACGTCGTGAAAATCAACGGGCTCGCCGGGCTCAAGGCGGCGATGCGCGCCATGGGGCGCGATTGCGGCATTCCGCGGCCGCCGGCGCGTTCGCTCACGGAATCGGAATACGGAGCGCTCGAGCAAGCCATACGCGGCATGGCGTTTCTGAAGGATGAGCCAAAAGGCTGGTAAGCAGGACAGCGGCACAACAGAGGGTGCGAGGAGGCGCCATGCGATACACAAAAACCGTAGCCCTGGCCGCGCTGCTGGTCGCGGCCGGCACAGCTTGCGCACAATCCTTCCCCTCGAAGCCGATACGCGTCGTTACCACCGTAGCGGGCGGCGGCAACGATCTCGTCGCGCGCCTGGTGCAGCCGAAGA
>JBLNBW010000197.1:0-6864 GCA_050260255.1 Rhodospirillaceae bacterium
TCATCGCAGTGACGGTGCTGACCAGCATGGCGCAAAGCGATATGGAAGAGGTCGGTCTCGTCGGCACGCCGCAGGAGGCAGTACTGCGGCTTGCGCAGCTTGCGCAAACGACCGGCTTACATGGCGTGGTGTGCAGCGGCCTCGAAGCAAGCATGCTGCGCGCTGCACTCGGCAACGCGTTCTGCCTGGTCACGCCCGGCATACGGCCCTTAGCCGTCGCGGACGATCAGAAACGCGTGCTGACACCGCGCGCCGCCATAGCGCAGGGGGCGCACTACCTGGTCATCGGGAGACCAATCACGCAGGCGGCCGATCCTGCTGCAGCACTGCAGGCGATCAATGCCGATATTGCAAAGGAAGCACCTTGAAGATTTCGATCATAGGCACGGGATATGTCGGTCTCGTATCCGGCGCTTGTTTTGCCGATCTCGGCAACAACGTCATGTGTCTGGACGTGGATGACGGAAAGATCGCCCGGTTGAAGGAGGGCGACATTCCGATCTACGAGCCGGGCTTGGACGCTATGGTGAAGCGCAACGTCGCCGCCGGTCGGCTGCACTTCACGACCGATGTGAAGCAAAGTGTCGCGCACGGCACGGTGCAGTTCATAGCCGTCGGGACGCCGCCGGGCGAAGACGGCTCCGCCGACTTGTCGTACGTGCTGGGCGCGGCTCGTGATCTAGGCCGGTACATGAGCGAGTACCGCGTGATCGTGGACAAATCGACCGTTCCTGTCGGCACGGCGGAAAAGGTTCGCGGCGTCATAGCCGAAGAGCTTGCCAAGCGCGGTGTCAACGTCGACTTCAGCGTGGTGTCGAATCCGGAATTCTTGAAGGAAGGCGCCGCGGTGGAGGATTTCATGCGGCCGGATCGTATCATCGTGGGCGCCGACGACAGCCGCGCGGTGGAGATCATGCGCAGCATCTACGCAGCGATCCAGCGCAACCACGAGCGCATGATCGTGATGGACATCCGTTCCGCGGAGCTCACCAAGTATGCCGCCAATGCGATGCTCGCGACGCGCATTTCGTTCATGAACGAGATTGCGAATCTGGCGGAGCGCCTGGGTGCGGACATCGAGCAGGTGCGCCTCGGCATAGGGTCCGATGCGCGCATCGGCTACCACTTCCTGTACGCCGGTTGCGGTTATGGCGGATCGTGCTTTCCCAAGGATCTTGCCGCGCTTTCGCGCATGGCCGCCGAGCACGGCACTTCGCTGCATGTGCTCGAGGCAGTAAGCGCGGTGAACGACGCGCAGAAACGCCAGCTCACGCACAAGGTGATACAGCGTTTCGGCGAGGATTTGAAGGGCAGGCGCTTTGCACTCTGGGGACTGGCGTTCAAGCCGAACACGGACGATATGCGCGAAGCGCCCAGTGTCGCGATCATCAACGGCCTGCTCGAACGCGGTGCGTCGGTATGCGCCTATGATCCGGTCGCGATTGCCGAAGCGAGCAAGATCTACGCGCGCCGGACGGGAGTCACATACGCGGATACGCCACTTGCGGCGCTGGATGGGGCCGATGCGCTGATCATCGTCACCGAATGGAAGGAGTTCCGCAGTCCCGACTTCGATGAAATCAAGAAGCGACTGAAGCAGCCTATCGTCTTCGACGGTCGAAATCTTTACGAGCCGGCGCTGATACGTATCTTCGGTCTGGAGTACCACGGCATAGGGCGCGGTGATGGAACGGTCGCACAGGCGCGGATAAAATCACACTAGCATGCGCCCGGCCACCACCAAAACACCAGCCGCTCGCCGCAGAACGAACGGTCTGCCCACTACGTCGGATACGCCTCGCTTCGACCGCGTGCGCGTGCTTGTGGTAGGCGATGTCATGCTCGATCGCTACTGGTTTGGCGAGGTCGGGCGCATTTCGCCGGAAGCGCCCGTGCCGGTGGTGAAGATAGATCGCATGCAGGAGCGCCCCGGCGGCGCCGCAAACGTCGCGCGCAACGCGGCTGCGCTCGGGGCGCAAGTGGATCTTCTTTCCGTGGTGGGGCGGGACGAGGCAGCGGGCAAGCTCAAGAGATTGTTGCGTCGGGATGGAATCAATGCACGGCTGTATCACGACGCGAGCATAGATACCACGGTCAAGCTGCGTGTCATCGCGCGCAGCCAGCAGCTTCTGCGCGTCGACTTCGAGACCCCGCCGAGCCATGAGGTGCTCGCCTCGAAGCTGCGCGATTTCGAGCGCATGTTGAAGCGGGCCGATATCGTTGTGCTATCCGACTACGGCAAAGGCGGCTTGACGCATATCGCGGCGATGATCCGGCTTGCGCGCAAGGCAGGTAAGCCGGTGCTGGTAGATCCCAAAGGGGACGACTACTCGCGTTACCGTGGCGCCACGCTGATAACTCCGAATCGCTCGGAGTTTCGCGAAGTCGCGGGTCAGTGGAAGAACGAAGGCGATCTCACGCGCCGTGCGGAAGCGCTGCGTCGTGAGCTGAAGGCGGAGGCTCTGCTCGTCACCCGCAGCGAAGAAGGAATGACCCTCTACCAGCGCGGCAGTCGGCTTCATGTTCCGGCGCAAGCGCGCGAAGTGTTCGATGTGAGCGGAGCGGGCGACACCGTCATCGCGACGATCGCCGTGATGCTGGGCAGCGGGGCGGATTTCGCGCAAGCGATAGAAACCGCCAATCGTGCCGCCGGTATCGTCGTCGGTAAATTCGGTACTGCGGTCGTGCATCCGTCCGAGCTGTTCGGCGCGCCGGCCGCCATCGGCGGAAACTGAACATGGATATCGTAATCGCCGGCGCGGCCGGATCTGGCTGCGGCATACCGCGCACACACATGAGCCTTCACCCAAACCGGCGAGGTAGCGTGGGCAATCGTCGCGGCAGCAACGCTCGGGAGCATGCATGTATATAGTGGTCACCGGCGCGGCCGGTTTTATCGGCTCGAACGTCGTAAAGGCGCTCAACGCAAGAGGTGTGACGAACATCATCGCCGTGGACGATCTCGAACAGGGCGATAAGTTCCGCAACCTGGTCGATTGCAGCATCGCCGACTACCTCGACAAAAGCACGTTCCTCCAGGCGCTGGAATCCGGGAGCTTCGACGGGGCCATCGACGCGCTGCTGCATCAGGGCGCGTGCTCGGATACGACCGAGAGCGACGGCCGCTACATGATGCAGAACAACTACCGGTATTCCCACGCGCTGCTGGAGTTTGCCGCCGACGAGGAGATACCTTTGATTTATGCCTCGTCTGCCGCCGTATACGGCGCCAGCACGACTTTTCGTGAGGAGCCGGCCTACGAGCGCCCGCTCAACGTCTACGGCTATTCGAAGCTGCTGTTCGATCAGGTCGTCCGCCGGCGCTGGGACGCATTGCCGGCGCAGGTCGTGGGGCTGCGGTATTTCAACGTGTACGGGGACCGCGAGCAGCACAAAGGGCGCATGGCATCGGTCGCGATGCACTGCTACAACCAGTATCGGACTCTGGGCCAAGTCAAGCTCTTCGAGGGCAGCGGCGGATACGGCAACGGCGAGCAGCGGCGCGATTTCGTGTCGGTGGAAGACGTCGCGAAGGTAAACCTGTTCTTTCTCGATCACCCCGAGCGTTCGGGAATCTTCAACGTAGGCACCGGCGCGGCACAGAGCTTCAATGATGTCGCAGTCGCCATGGTCAACGCCTGCCGCAAGCACGCGGGTGAGAAGCGCTTGTCTTTAGCCGAAATGCAGCAGCAGGGGATCATCGAATACATCCCGTTCCCGCAGGACCTCAAAGGCAAGTACCAGAGCTACACGCAAGCCGATGTATCGGCGCTGCGGGCCGCGGGCTATGCCGCTCCGTTTCTCACCGTCGAGGAGGGCGTGGCGAAGTACGGCGCTCAGCTCGCACAGCGTTCGGCAGCGTAGACGCGCACTTCAGGGGCTCGGGTATCATTAGGAGCTCTCAGCGAGACACTCCATGTTCAGAACTCTCGAAGACTTCGTCGGCAATACACCGCTCGTCCAACTCAAGCGTTTGCCGGGCAGGACGACCAATACGCTGCTCGCGAAACTTGAAGGCAACAATCCCGCGGGCTCCGTGAAGGACCGCCCTGCCTTCTACATGATCAAGCGGGCCGCCGAACGCGGCGACATCAAGCCGGGCGACACGCTGATCGAACCCACGAGCGGGAACACGGGCATTGCGCTCGCGATGTGCGCGGCGTTGATGGGCTATCGCATGATCCTGGTGATGCCGGAGCATCTCTCCATCGAGCGGCGCCAGACGATGGCCGCCTTCGGCGCGAAATTCGTGCTGACGCCCAAAGAGGGCGGGATGGAGATGGCGCGCGACGTCGCGGAAAAAATGCGCGACGAGGGCAAAGGCGTCATCCTCGATCAGTTCGCCAATCCGGACAATCCGCTCGCGCACTACGAAGGCACCGGCCCCGAGATCTGGCGTGACACCGACGGACGCGTGACGCACTTCGTGAGCAGCATGGGAACCACGGGCACCATCATGGGCGTCTCGCGTTATCTCAAGGAGCGCAATCCTGCCGTGCAAATCGTCGGATGCCAGCCGAGCGAAGGCTCGCAGATCCCCGGCATACGCGCCTGGCCGGCGGCGTATCTGCCGAAAATCTGCGACTGGAAACGGGTGGATCGCGTCATGGAGGTATCGCAGCGCGACGCCGAGGAGATGACGCGCAGGCTGGCGAGCGAAGAAGGCATATTCGCGGGTATTTCCTCCGGCGGCGCCATCTGGGCTGCGCTCCAGTTGTCGGCGGCGGTGGAGAATGCGGTGATCGTGGCGATCGTATGCGATCGCGGTGACCGCTACTTGTCCACCGGCGTGTTTCCCGCGTGATCGACTCGCATAGCGCCATCTGCGTGGAGTGCCGGTCGTGACGCCGACGTTAGTGTTCGACATCGAAACCGTCCCCGACATCGCCGGCATACGGACGCTGCGGGATGTGGGACCCGAGGTGCCCGATGAGCAGGTAGGCGACCTTGCTTTCCAGCTGCGCAGGCAGGCGACGGGAAGCGATTTTTTGCCCCTGCATCTGCAGCGCGTCGTGGCCATTTCGTGCGTTTTGCAGGAGCGCGACAGTTTCCGTGTATGGTCGCTGGGCGGTCTCGACGAGCCCGAGGCCGGCCTCATTCAGCGCTTTTACGACGGCATCGAAAAGTATTCCCCCCAGCTCGTGTCGTGGAATGGCGGCGGCTTCGATTTGCCGGTGCTGCACTACCGAGGTCTTCTGCATGGCGTGAGGGCGCCCCGATACTGGGACATGGGGGACGACGACCGCGACTTCCGCTATAACAACTACATCAGCCGCTACCATATGCGGCACTGTGACCTGATGGACCTGCTCGCGCTGTATCAGCCTCGCGCGTGCGCGCCACTGGACGAGATGGCGCAGCTGCTCGGCTTTCCAGGCAAGCTCGGCATGGACGGGTCGCAGGTGTGGAAGGCGTACCGTGAGGGGCGCATCGCCGACATACGCAACTATTGCGAGACGGATGTGGTCAACACCTACTTGGTGTACTTGCGTTTTCAGCTGATGCGCGGCGCGCTGTCCCCGGCGCATTATCAGGCGCACATCGACGCGGTACGCACGGTGCTCAGCAAAGCTTCCGAGCCCCACTGGCAGGAATTCATGCGCCGCTGGGATGCGGCACGTCCGGCAGCCGGGGTGTAGCGGCAGCTATTCTTTACGCATCGTAGCCGTTGGCTGCGCTGCGCCATGAAGGACAATGACTATACTTTCGATTGAATCCCTCGATCAGGAAGGGCGAGGCGTCGCGCATCACGACGGCAAGGTCGTCTTCGTCGAAGGCGGCCTGCCCGGCGAAGAAGTGGTGGCTTCCGTATACCGCAAGAAGCCGAGCTTCGAGCTGGCGACGCTCTCTCGTGTGGTGCGCGAGAGTCCGGCGCGGCAATCGCCAGGCTGCGGGTACTTTGGCCGCTGCGGCGGATGCAGCCTTCAGCATGCCGAGGTACGCACGCAACTCGCTGGGAAGCAGCGGGTCCTCGAAGACAATCTGAGGCATATCGGGAAAGTAACGCCTGACGTCGTTTTCCCGGCGATTCACGGGCCGATGTGGGGCTATCGCCGTCGCGCGCGCCTCACCGCGCGCCATGTCGCCAAGAAGGGCGGCATGTTGGTGGGATTCCATGAAAAGCGCAGCAGCTATGTTGCGGACATGATGAGCTGCGAGGTATTGCCGCCAGCGGTCTCCGCGCTCTTACCGAAGCTGCGCGAGTTGCTCGGGGCGCTGTCGATTTATCAGCGTGTGCCGCAGATAGAAGTGTCGCTGGGGGATGCCGCCTCGGTATTCGTGTTCCGGCTGCTCGAGCCATTGGCCGCGCAGGACGAGGCGCTCCTGCGCGCGTTCGCAGAGAAGCACGGCATCCATGCATACGTGCAGCGTGGCGGCCCGGAAACGGCGGTGCCGTTTCATCCGGCGACACCGGCCGATCTTTATTACTCTTTGCCCGAGTTCGACGTGCAGATCGCGTTCGAGCCGACGGACTTCACGCAGGTCAATCACGCGGTAAATCGCGTGCTTGTGCGCAGGGCTATCGGCTTGCTGGCCCCGGCGCCGGGAGAGCGTATCGCGGACATGTTCTGCGGCCTGGGCAATTTTTCTTTGCCCATTGCACGATCGGGTGCCAGCGTGCTGGGGATCGAGGGTGCGCCTGCGCTCGTCGCGCGTGCCGAGGCCAATGCAGCGCGGAACGGCCTGACAGCGCTTACTCGGTTCATGACGGCCGATTTGTTCAAGATGACACCGGAGGCACTGGCTGCGCTCGGGCCGTTCGACCGTATGCTGATCGATCCGCCGCGAGACGGGGCAGTGGAGGTGGTTAAGGCCATAGGAGAGAGCGGGCCGCGGCGTATCGTCTACGTATCGTGCAACCCC
>JBLNBW010000198.1:0-14181 GCA_050260255.1 Rhodospirillaceae bacterium
GCTGCAGAACTTCCGGCGACTGGTCGTGCGCTACGAGTATCACGTCGAGAACTTCCTCGGCTTCGTCCAGCTCGGCTGCATGATCATCATGCTTCGCACGTATTTTTGAGATGGCTTCTACAATCTTTCGACCCCGCTCGCGAGCCTCATGCGCGTCGCGCGATCGGGCGTAAAAATCATTCCGTCGCATCTCGATCTCGCCAAAGTGGACAGCCGCTACGGACGCGGGCCGGACATTCTCAATCGCCTCAACCAAGGCATCTTGCGCGAGAACCTCAACACGAACAGACCGGTGCTGATGGACTCGTGTCCCATGCTGGGCGTTCTTTCGCTCTCGGGCGTATTCGCCGCGGACCGCGTGCTGGTGCCGATCTCGACCGATTACCTCGCGATGAAAGGCGCGCTGCAGATGGAGCGAACGTTGCGTGCGCTGGAACACGTATTCAAGCGCCGCCTGGACCGCCTCTATCTCGTCACGCGCTTCGATGCGCGGCGGAAAATGTCGTGGGACATCGATCGCCAGCTGCGTGAACGTTTCGGCAAGGAAGTTTGCGAGACGAGAATCGGCGAGAACGTCAGTCTCGCGGAAAGCCCGGCTTCGGAGCGCGATGTGTTCGAACATGCGCCCGAGAGCCGCGGTGCAAAGGATTACGAGGCGCTGCTCGCCGAACTGGAGGGGAAAGGCTTTCTAAGCTAGCAGTCGCTGCTGGTGGCCGACCGTTTCGCGGCGTTGCTGGTTTCGGTGGCCGGGGTCTCGGGCAATTCTCTCGTGTTGCTGATCAGTGCAATGACGCCCTCGACATCGGCTGCCCCTGCATGCGCCGTCGTCCGGTTTTCGTGGCAGTGCAGAATCTCGCAGTAGTGATAGATCTGGTTGATGCGGCGCTCCGCTTCACTGCGGTCGCGCGCCTGCACGTTCAAGTTGTCGAGGATCAGCCCGTTGCGGGTCCTGATGCGAAAGCCGAATTTCTGCAGAGAGCCCATCGACGGACCTCATTTCGCTTTATTCGCGCGGGTTGCCGCGCATGCTGCCGGCATGAGGCCGGCCCCCGTTCGCCGAGAGGGTAATCCTCCCGGGAGCGGAAGGCAATCGGAAGAGGCGGGGCGGCTTACGAGAGGTCGGGCTTCAGCTCGCGCTTGTAGCGCTTGAAGCGTTCCGAGTAGTGGTCGGCGATGCGGTTGATGCGCTGTATCTGTTCCGGCGTGAGCTCCCGTACGACCTTGCCCGGCGAGCCCATGACGAGCGAGCCGTCGGGAATTTCCTTGCCTTCGCCGATCAGCGAATTGGCCCCGATCAGGCAGTTCTTGCCGATCTTGGCGCCGTTCAGGATGACGCTCTTGATACCCACCAGCGTGCCGTCGCCTATGGTGCAGCCGTGCAGCATCGCCATGTGCCCCACGCTCACGCCGCGCCCGAGAGTCAGCGGGAAGCCGGGGTCCGCATGGAGCACGCAACCGTCCTGTATCTGCGAGTTCTCCCCGATGGTGATCACCTCGTTATCGGCCCGCACCACGCAGTTGAACCAGATGCTTGCATCCGCATGCAGCACTACCGAGCCGATCACGATGGCGCCTTCGGCGATGTAGTAATCGCCGTGCGTTTGTATCCTGCGTTCGCCGAGGGAGAATTTCATGGAGGCAGTGAGGTGTGAGGCGTCAGGAGTGAGCGTAAGAGCGGGATGTCGGTGGATGGCTGCCGCAACGCGGCAGCCAACTCCTTTCTCCTAATCCCTTACTCCTCGCGCTTTACAAGAGCGGCACGATCAGCAGTGCCACGATGTTGATGATCTTGATGAGCGGGTTCACCGCGGGACCGGCCGTATCCTTGTACGGATCGCCGACGGTGTCGCCGGTCACGGCCGCCTTGTGGGCGTCCGAGCCTTTGCCGCCGTAGTTGCCGTCCTCGATGTATTTCTTCGCGTTGTCCCATGCGCCGCCGCCCGTCGTCATGGAGATGGCGACGAAGAGACCGGTGACGATGGAGCCCATCAGCACGCCGCCGAGCGCCTGCGGTCCCAGCGCGATTCCGATGACGACCGGAATCAGCACGGGCAGGAGCGACGGAACGATCATTTCCTTGATCGCCGCGCGAGTGAGCATGTCGACGGCGCGGGAGTAGTCGGGCTTCGCGCGGCCTTCCATGATGCCGGCGATTTCCTTGAACTGGCGGCGCACTTCGACCACCACCGATCCGGCGGCGCGGCCTACCGCCTCCATCGCCATCGCACCGAAGAGGTATGGCACGAGACCGCCGATGAAGAGGCCGATAATGACCATGTGATTCGACAGGTCGAAGGTGATCGACTTGCCGGCCGCTTCCAGTGCGTGGGTGTAGTCGGCGAAGAGCACCAGAGCTGCGAGACCTGCGGAGCCGATTGCATAGCCTTTCGTGACCGCCTTGGTCGTGTTGCCGACGGCGTCGAGCGGATCGGTGATTGCGCGCACTTCCTTGGGCAGGTCCGACATTTCGGCGATGCCGCCGGCGTTGTCGGTGATCGGGCCGTAAGCATCGAGTGCCACGATGATGCCCGTCATGGACAGCATGGCCGTGGCGGCGATCGCGATCCCGTAAAGGCCGGCCATCGCATACGCGGCGTAAATTGCCGCGCACACTGCGATGACGGGCCATGCGGTGGACTTCATCGACACGCCGAGGCCGGCGATGATGTTGGTCGCATGACCGGTGGTCGAAGCCGAAGCCACGTGACGCACTGGACGGAACTCGGTCGCGGTGTAGTACTCGGTGATGACCACCATCAGGGCCGTGAGCACGAGGCCGACTACCGCGGAGCCGAAGATCTTCATGACCGACAGCTCGGGATACTGCGAGGCGATGTTGCCGAACAGCCAGTCGGTAATCGGATAGAACGCGATCGCGGCGATGACCCCGGACACGATCACGCCCTTGTACAGCGCGCTCATGATCTTCGCGCCCGGCTTGGCCTTCACGAAGAAGCAGCCGATGATCGACGCGATGATGGAAACGCCGCCGATCGCCAGCGGGTATACCACTGCGTTGGGCGCGACTTGCGGGTTGGCCAGCAGCAAAGCGCCGAGCAGCATCGTCGCGATGATCGTCACCGCGTACGTCTCGAACAGGTCGGCGGCCATGCCGGCGCAGTCGCCGACGTTGTCGCCGACGTTGTCTGCGATGACGGCCGGATTGCGCGGATCGTCTTCCGGGATGCCGGCTTCGACTTTGCCCACGAGGTCAGCGCCGACGTCGGCGCCTTTGGTGAAAATGCCGCCGCCCAGTCGGGCGAAAATCGAAATGAGCGAGCCGCCGAAGGCAAGTCCCACGAGCGGTTCGGCGATGTGCTTGATGGTCGCGCCGTGCTCGGCGGATTCGAGCAGCACCCAGAAGAAGCCGGAGACGCCAAGCAGCCCCAGGCCTACCACCAGCATGCCGGTGATCGCGCCGCCGCGGAACGCGATGCCGAGCGCCTCATTCAGGCCTTTACGCGCGGCTTCGGCCGTGCGGACGTTCGCGCGGACCGAAACGTTCATGCCGATATAGCCGGCAAGACCCGAGAGCACTGCGCCGATGGCAAAGCCGACGGCCGTCGACCAGGATTTGAGGCCCAGTCCGATCAGCAGGAACAGGATGACGCCGACGATCGAAATCGTGGTGTATTGGCGGTTGAGATAGGCCGACGCGCCTTGCTGAACGGCGGCCGAGATCTCGCGCATGCGGTCGTTGCCCGCGGGCTGCGCCAATATCCATTTGATCGAAATCGCGCCATACGCGATGGCCGCAAGGGCGCAAAGCAGCGCGAATAACAAGCCGTACGACATGTTGACTCCCGTTTGGTTATGTATTGGTTGCGGCTGCCGCGTGCCGGTTGACAGCCCGGTGGGCAATGGGCTGGCCCGGCGCTTTTTCCCCGGATCGAGGCGCTCGGAGATACGCTGGCTGTCCGCCGGCGCTCCCAGTGGGGTCCTCCGCGCCGGAAAAACGCGACATTATAGATCGTCGGGCGTCGTTCTTGCACGCCGCAAAATCACGCGAATCCCGCCGTCATAACGGGCGATCCCGGGCTAGCCTTCGGCACAGTGTTCCACCCCGCGACACGAGACGGCGCGCAGGCGAGCGATCAGCGGTGAGAAGTGGCAGCCGCTGCTTCGGCGGCAGCGAGCACGCGGTCGCGGATTTCGTCGACTGGCCCCGTGCCTGCGATACGCACGTACTTGGGCGCTTTGGGGTCGCCGCTCGCAGCCCACGAGGCGTAATAGTCGACGAGCGGCTTCGTCTGTGCGTGATAGGTTGCGATGCGCTGCTTGACGGTCGCTTCGTTGTCGTCGGGACGCTGGATCAGCGGCTCGCCGGTGACGTCGTCCCTGTCCGGCACTTTGGGCGGATTGAACTCGGTGTGATAGCTGCGGCCCGAGCCCGGATGCACCCGGCGGCCGCTCAGGCGGCGCAGGATCTCCGTGTCCGCGACATCGAATTCGAGCACGAGATCGATGTCGATTCCGGCTTTGCGCAGCGCTTCGGCTTGCGGCAGCGTGCGGGGAAAACCATCGATGATGAACCCCTTCGCGCAATCCGGCTGTCGCACGCGCTCCTGCACCAGTCCGATGACGACATGATCGGGAACGAGAGCACCCCGGTCCATGTATTCCTTCGCCTCGCGGCCGAGCGCCGTGCCCGCTTTGGCCGCCGCGCGCAGCATGTCGCCGGTGGAAATCTGCGGTATGCCGTACTTCCGTATGAGGAACTGAGCTTGCGTGCCTTTGCCCGCACCGGGCATACCTAGCAGAAGGATACGCATGATTGTTTGGAGCTCGAGGAGTGCAATATGCGCGGCGTGCGCCGCGCCGAACCGTGTTCGGGTGTCGGATTATACCGGATAAGGCGCGGCTTAGCGCTTCTGGGGCGAGGAAGAACGGATCAATCGGCACACGCGCGCGAGATCTCCAGGCGTATCGACGCCGGGTGCCGAAGGCTTCTTCATCACCGCGACGCTGATGCGATAGCCGTGAGCGAGCGCGCGCAGCTGCTCCAGGGCCTCGAAGCGCTCGAGTGCAACCGGCTTCAGTTTTTTGAAGCGCTGAAGAAACGCACCGCGATACGCGTAGATGCCCACGTGGCGGCGAACGGGCAGACCCGTCGGCAAGCGGCGTAACGTCGAGGTGCGCGCGAGCGCGTCGCGCGGAAACGGGATGGGCGCGCGGCTGAAGTAGAGCGCGTAGCCGCCTTCGTCGACGACGACTTTCACGACGTTGGGATTTACGAAGTCTGCCGCAGACTCGATCGCGTGGCATGCCGTTGCGATCGACGCGTCGCGGTGCTGTTCGAGATTGCGAGCGACGGCTCGGATGAGCGACGGCTCTATGAGCGGCTCGTCACCCTGCACGTTGACCACGATTTCCTCCGCGCCGTAGCGGCGCTTGGCGACGACTTCCGCGATGCGATCCGTGCCGGTGGCGTGATCCGCGCGCGTCATGATCGCGACATGTCCGTGCGATTGCACGGCGTTTGCGATATCGGCGTGGTCGGTGGCGACCACGACTTCACGTGCGCCGCTGCGCGCGGCGCGCTCGGCGACGTGGACGATCATCGGCTTGCCGGCGAGCTCGGCAAGCGGTTTCCCAGGGAAACGCGAGGAAGCGTAGCGCGCGGGAATGACGACGACGAACGTCATGGGCACAGCCCATGAGCGGTGAGGAGTAAGGACTGAGGCGTGAGGGGTGGCGCCGTTACCACGGCGCTGCTTTTGCTCCTAACGCCTGACTCCTCCCTCCTCACCTGCTTCATCACACTTCTTCTTCAGCGGGCAGCTTGCGTGCCTCGTCCTCGAGCATCACCGGGATATCGTCCCGAATCGGGTATGCGAGCCGGCATGGCTTGCACACGAGTTCGTTCACGGCGCGCTTGTACACCAGCGGGCTCTTGCACAGCGGGCACACCAGGATATCGAGGAGCTTGCTGTTCATAGGCTTTCCAGTTTGCGTGTCACGAGTGCACCGAGGCGAGGATCGACTTCCGCGTCGACCGGCAATACCCAGCACCGGTCCGTCGCGAACGCCTGGCATTTTACCGCATCCTTTTCCGTCATCACGATGGCCTCAGCTCCCTCGTATGCGAGATCTTCCGGTCGAAACAAGTGGTGGTCGGGATACGGGTGCGGGGAAAACCGCATGCCGAGCTCATCGAGGTGTGCGAAGAATCGCTGTGGATTGCCTATGCCCGCCACGGCATGAACCGACTTGCCGACGAAATAATCGGGGCCGGCACGCCGCTGCCTGTCGGCGAGGTTGTAGAAGCTTTGTCCGCGCAATCGCATGCCGTACGCCGGGACTTGTCCATGCGGAGCCGGCGCGCCGTCGCCATGTACGACGATGGCATCGACCCTGTCGAGCCGCGATGCGGGTTCACGCAGCGGTCCGGCAGGCAGCAGCCAGCCATTGCCATGGCCGCGCGCCGCGTCGATCACGGCGATCTCGACGTCGCGGTGCAAGCCGTAGTGCTGAAGCCCGTCGTCGCTCACGATCACGTCGCATTGCGGATGTGCCGCAAGAAGTGCAAAACCGGCTTCTGCTCGCTTGGCGCCCGCCCAAACGGGGCACGCGCTGCGCGCAGCGAGCAACACGGCTTCATCGCCGAATTGCGCCGGGTTCGATCCGGGGCCAACAGCGGAGGGCTTGGAGGAGGTGCCGCCGTAGCCGCGCGTGACGATACCCGGCCGGTAACCTTGCGATTGGAGCCAAGCGGCGAGCCACAACACCAGCGGCGTTTTCCCCGTGCCGCCGACCATGATGTTGCCGACCACGACGACCGGGACGGGAAGACGCTCGCTCTTCATGAGCCGACTGCGGTACAGGCTGCGGCGCACAGTCGTGGCCATCGCGTACAGCACGGCAATCGGGAAAAGCAGCGCTGCGCCCAGCGTGCGGCTTTGCCACTGACGCTCCAGCCACGTCATCGGGATAACCTCGGGCGCCGTGCCGTGCGGCGCCTCGTCGTCACTTCTTGTCGGATTGCGCGGATTGCGTGGTGAACGTGATTTTGCCGTAGCCGGCCGCTTGCGCGGCTTCCATCACGCGGATGACGGACTGATGGGTCGCCTGGGCATCGGCGTTGATCACGATAACCGGCTCTTTCATCCCGCCGGCTGCGCGCTTGAGCTCCTCGATGAGAGCTTCGCGTGTGCGCGCGGAGAGCCGGTTCTTGTTCACGACGTAGTTGCCCGTGGCGTCAACCAGGACGTCGATCTGCTCCACGCGCTCGGGGGTCTTGCCGGCTTCGGCAGCCGTCGGCAGATTGATCTGCAGCTCGGCAAAGCGCGAATAGGTCGTGGTGACCATCAGAAAGATGAGGATCACCAGCAGCACATCGATGAGCGGGATGAAGTTGATCTCCGGCTCCTCCCGCCCTGGCCGGTGCGTGAATCTCATGCCTGACGTTCGCCGTGGATGATTTCGACGAGCTTGATCGCCTGCATTTCCATGTCGACCAGCAGTGCGTCGACCTTGGCCCGAAAATAGCGGTAGAAGATCATGCTCGGAACGGCGACGACCAGGCCGAACGCGGTGTTGTAGAGAGCGATGGAGATGCCGTGCGCGAGGACCAGCGGATTGCCGCCCTGCGGCGTCTGCGACCCGAAAATTTCGATCATGCCGACCACCGTGCCGAAAAGGCCCAGCAGCGGGGCTATGGCGGAGATGGTGCCGAGGCTCGTCAGGAAGCGGTCCAGCTCTATCGCCGTGGCCCGGCCGCTTTCCTCGATGGCTTCTTTCATGATCGCCGGCGTGCTGCGCACGTTTTTGAGACCGGCGGCCAGGATGGCGCCCAGCGGAGAGTGCTCAGTGAGCCGGGTCAGCATCTGAGGCGTGACGCCGTTTTGTCGATACTCCTGAACCACTTGAGGCAGCAGGTTGCGCGGCATCACGATGTTGTAGCGCAGTGACCATGTCCGCTCGACGATGATGGCGAGGGCGATGACAGAACAGAGGATGAGCGGCCATATCGGCCACCCGGCTGCCTGGATGATGGACAACAACGAGAGAGCTCCTGAAAAGGTCGCGTAACTTTATCCGCGCGATGTAATTTCAGCAAGCGACGTTCACACACAGCATGATGTTCTGTCGCTAACCCGCGACGCCCAAACGCCTTTTCCCCCTTTTCCACAATGTCTGGGGATAACCGTGTGCATAATTTGTAAAAAGCAATCGTAAGTCGAGCCCCCGTAAAGGGTTTTTTTCGGGCGACTATTTTTTGAACGTGTCTGATTATCCTGCGATATCAATACCTTGCGATATTTCTCCGAGGGAATCCCCTCTGGGAAAAAGCTGCCGATGTCAACGGCATTGCGGCTGTGGATGACAAGCACGGAATGCTTCGGTGCGCAAGCCCTGGCATCCGTTATTTTTCGGCAATTTTTACAATGCTCGCGGCGGTCTCGCGGTTTCGCGGGCGTCCGCTAGAATCGGCCGCATGTCATCCGTCTATCCAAGCGCCGGAGCGCCGGCTGTCGTCTCGGTCAGCGAACTCAACCGGCTCGCGAAGCAGCTGATCGAGCGCGGCCTGCCGCTCCTGTGGGTGGCCGGCGAGGTGTCGAATTTCAAGCGTTACGAATCCGGCCACTGGTATTTCACGCTCAAGGACCCGGGCGCGCAGATCGACTGCGTCATGTTCCGTCACAAGGCGCAGTTTCTCGACTGGGCGCCGACGAACGGCATGCAGGTGGAAGTGCGGGCATGCCCGACTCTGTACGAGGCGCGCGGGAAGTTCCAGCTCAACGTCGAAGTGATGCGGCGGGCTGGCCTGGGAGCGCTTTACGAGGCGTATGCCCGCCTCAAGGCACGCCTGGAGCTGGAAGGGCTGTTCGATCCTGCGCGCAAGCGGCCGATACCGCGGTTTCCTGCGGTGGTCGGCGTGGTGACTTCCGGGCAGGGCGCTGCGCTGCGCGATGTGCTGACGACGCTCAAGCGGCGGATGCCGGCCATCCGGGTCATCATCTATCCCACGCCCGTCCAGGGCGAGGGCGCCGCGGCAAAAATTGCGAATGCGATCGCGGTGGCCGGGGCGCGCGCCGAGTGCGAGGTGCTGATCGTGTGCCGAGGCGGAGGCAGCATCGAGGACCTGTGGGCGTACAACGAAGAGGTCGTGGCTCGGGCCCTCGTTGCGTGTCCGATTCCGGTCGTTGCGGGGGTGGGACACGAAACGGATGTGACGATTGCCGATTTCGCGGCCGACGCGCGGGCGCCGACGCCGACGGCGGCCGCCGAGCTGGTGAGCCCGGATTGCGCCGAGCTTCGGCAAACCGTCCAGCACTGGCATCGCCGGCTGCATCGCGTCATCGAGCGACGGCTCGAGGACAGGATGCAGCGTCTCGATTATCTCTCCCGCTGCCTGGTCCACCCGGGCGAGCGCATACGTCATCAGCGGCAGCACCTGGAACACCTTGCGAACCGGATGTGCGGCGCGTGGAAGCGCAGTTCCGAGGCTTGGCTTTGGGAGATCGGCGGTCTCGCGCGCGAGCTCGCGGCCGCGGCGCCGGATATCGATGGCCTTTGTGCGACCAACGCCGCTCTTGCGAAACGACTGCGGGTGGCGGCGCGCCGCGGAGTCGAGGGCGCTGCGGCGCGCGTCGCGAACGCGGAAATCCACCTCGCGCATCTCAATCCACAAAGGGTGCTGGAGCGCGGCTACGCAATTGTGGAATCGGCGGCGGGGGTCGTGAGGGATGGCGCGGCGCTCGCGCCCGGCGAAGAACTGAAGCTGCGGTTCGCGCGCGGATGGGCGAAGGCCGATGTGACGGAGCATGGCGCAGGATAGCTGGCGTTTGCTGAAAATAGCGTTATTTGGCGCCAGAACGCTTGAAATTCGCGGTAATTATTCGTACAGCATAGCCTCGAGCCGGCGGCGGACATATTCCAACGCCATAGCGCCGACGTCGTCGTCCAGGCTGTCGAAGACGGTCGGGTCCTGCATCGATCGCAGCCAGGTGAGCTGACGTTTGGCGAGCTGCCGGGTCGCTGCGATGCCGTGCTCGCGCAGCTCGTCGCGATCGAGCTCGCCTTCCAGGTACTGCCAGGCCTGCCGGTAGCCGACGCAGCGCATGGACGGCATGTCCGGCTCGAGGCCGTAATCTTCCCGCAGGGCTCGCAGCTCTTCCACCAATCCTGCTTTCAGCATGGCATCGAAACGCTCGGCGATCCGCGAGTGCAGCACGGCGCGATCGCTCGGGATGAGGGCGATCTCGATCGGCCGGTACGGGAAGTACACGTACTTGGGCTTCTTCAGGAGCTCGGCCATCGGCTTGCCCGTGAGGTGATAGATCTCCAGCGCGCGCTGTATGCGCTGTGCATCGTGGGGGGCGAGACGCGCAGCTGTTTCGGGATCCACTGCGGCAAGCTTCGCATGCACCGCAGGCCACCCTTGTTCTTCGGCCATCGTGTCGATGACGAGCCGGATCATCGGGTCGGCTTCGGGCAGCTCGTTGAGACCTTCCAGCAGTGCCTTGAAGTACAGCATCGTCCCGCCCACGAGCAGCGGGATGCGGTCGCGCTCGGATATTTCGCGCATCGCGGCGAGCGCATCGTCGCGGAAGCGCGCCGCGGAGTACCGCTCGTGGGGCTCGACGATGTCGATGAGATGGTGCCGGACCTCATCCATCTCGCTGCGTGTGGGCTTGGCCGTTCCGACGTCCATGCCTTTGTAGACCTGCGCCGAGTCGACGCTCACGATCTCGCAGGGCAGAGCCCTGGCCAGCGCCATCGCGAGCGCGCTTTTTCCGCTCGCGGTCGGACCCATGAGAATGATGGCGGGCGGCCATTGCGTGCCGCGCGGCGGCGAGATCACCATCGCTGCCTCATTGCCCGCGCATGAAGAGCGCGTCGAGCTCGCTCATCGTGATCTGGCGCCAGGTCGGCCGACCGTGATTGCATTGCCCGGAGCGTTCGGTCTGCTCCATGTCGCGCAGCAATGCGTTCATTTCGGCGATCTCGAGCTTGCGATTGGCGCGTACGGCCGCGTGGCAGGCGAGCGTCCCGAGCAGCTCGTTGCGCTGTTCGGTCAAGACCCGGCTCGCGCCGTACTCCCGCACGTCGCGCAGCACGTCGCGCGCGAGCTGCCGCACGTCGGCGTGCTGCAACAGGGCCGGCACCCCGCGGACGACGAGCGTCGTCGGTGAGCCGGGGGCCATGTCGAAGCCCATGCGCGCCAGCACGTCCTTGTGCTCTTCGGCTGCGACGACGTCGAGCGTGTCGGCGGCGAAGTGCATGGGCACCAGCAGCGGCTGCATCGGCACGTCCTGCACATCGAGCGCCTGCTTGAGCTTTTCGTACATGATGCGCTCGTGCGCCGCATGCATGTCCACGATGATGAGTCCATGCGCGTTCTGCGCGAGCACGTACACGCCGCCGAGCTGAGCGAGCGCATATCCGAGCGGATGCTCCGCGGCAGGCTCTGGTGCGGCAGTCTCGCTCGGCCGGCCAAACAGCTGCTCGTAAAACCCGCCGGACTGGGCCGCCTGTAGCGGCATCGCTGCCTGCTGCGGTCGATATGCATACGACGTGTTGACGGCTGGCGGCGGCGTGACGGGGCCTGCGTAATCCTCGCGTGGGGCGGCTGCGCTGCCCGCAGATCGCGACAGTGCTTTGCTGAGCGCGTGAAACACCAGCTGATGCACCGTGCGCGAATCGCGAAACCGCACTTCGATTTTCGTGGGATGCACGTTCACATCCACCGCGGCCGGATCGATCTCCAGGAACAGCACGTACGCAGGGTGCCGCTCATGATGCAGCACATCCTGATACGCCTGACGGATCGCGTGCGACAGCAGCTTGTCGCGTACGTAACGGCCGTTCACGAAGATGTACTGCGATTCGCGGGTGGTGCGTGCATAGGTGGGGGCCGCAATGCAGCCGTAGAGCCGTGTCTGTCCCGCGCGCTCGTCGAGCTCTATGGAGGCGGCGCGAAAATCGTCGCCCAGCACGGACGCGATGCGTGCCGTCTGCGGCTGGCTTTTGAGATGGAAGCTCGCGCGCCCGTTGTGCGACAGCGAAAATGCGACGTCGTTTCGGGAAAGCGCCGCCCGGCGCACCGCTTCCTCGCAATGGGCGTACTCGGTCGCTTCGGACTTCAGGAACTTGCGGCGTGCCGGAGTATTGAAATAAAGCTCGAGCACCTCGACTGCCGTGCCGGCGGTGAGGGCGGCGGGGGACGGCTCGCTCACTTCCCCGCCGCTTGCGGTGAGCGTCCATGCATGCGGATCGCCGGCGCGCCTGCTGGTCACCGTGAGCTGCGCGACCGAGGCGATGCTGGCAAGCGCTTCGCCGCGGAATCCGAGGCTCGCGACGCGCTCGAGGTCGTCGAGCTTCGCGATCTTGCTGGTCGCGTGGCGCGCGACGGCAAGAGGCAGGTCTTCGCGAGCGATACCGCCCCCATCATCGGTCACTTTGATGAGCCGCGTGCCGCCGGCGGTAAGGTCGACGGCGACGCGGTTCGCCTGCGCGTCTATGGCGTTTTCGAGCAGTTCCTTGAGCGCGGAAGCGGGGCGTTCCACCACTTCGCCGGCAGCGATCTGGTTGATCAGCAGATCGGGCAGGACTTTGATGATCGGCATGAGGCATTATACCGGCCCCGCCGCGCGACGGCGTTGCGGCAGTCCGCAATTTCCGCATGAGAATCAGCGTCGTGGGAAAGCGCCGGAGGCTGCGTGCCAGCGCAGATGCCTTCAGCATGCGCGCGATACGCGATCGGGGTTTTGGCCGGCTTACCGGACACCAATAAAGCGCGAGGGGGTTTGCCCTTATAATGCGTCACGTCGTGCTGTGTGGGCCGCAGCGAACGACGCGGAGAAGCTACTAATGAAGATCGGCGGCGCAACGCTCGTCCCGGACACACGAACTCCAGCAGCAAGCCTGGGAGCACTACACGCCCCGGCCTCCAACCTTCAGTTTGTTCAATAGTGTTGCCAGCCTCGCATCCCATCTTCAAAGACCTGCACGCAGTGAAAGCTGGATCAGGGACGGGCACGAGCCAGGGCGGCGAGCGTGTGATATTCGATCGTAACCATCGAGTAGAAATATAGAAGGGGAATTCATGCCTCAACTCATAGGGGTGCCAAAAGAGACTGCGGCGGGTGAGAAACGCGTCGCTACCGTACCCGAAGTCGTCGAGAAGCTGATCAAGCTCGGCTTCAAGGTCGCCGTGCAATCGGGGGCAGGCGATGCGGCGAACTTCAGCGACGAGACGTACCGCGCCGCCGGCGCCGAGGTCGTGCCCGACGCTGCGCAGCTCTGGGCGAAAGCGGACATCGTGTTCAAGGTGCGCGGGCCGAGTCCCGAAGAAGTCGGCATGATGCGCGAGGGACAGACCCTCGTGTCCTTCATCTGGCCGGCGCAGAACCCGGAGCTCATGCAGCAGCTGGCGGCGAAGAAAGCCACGGTGCTCGCGATCGACGCGCTGCCGCGCCAGCTCTCCCGCGCGCAGAAGATGGACGCGTTGACCTCCATGGCCGGCATCAGCGGCTACCGCGCCGTCATCGAGGCCGCCAACGCGTTCGGCCGCTTCTTCAACGGCCAGGTGACCGCTGCCGGCAAGATTCCGCCGGCCAAGGTGTTCGTCGCGGGCGCCGGCGTGGCCGGCCTCGCCGCAATCGGCACCGCCGCGAACCTGGGCGCCATCGTGCGCGCCAACGACACCCGCGCCGAAGTGGCCGACCAGGTGAAGTCCCTGGGCGGCGAATTCGTGAAAGTCGATTACGGGGAAGAAGGCTCCGGCGGCGGCGGCTACGCCAGGGTGATGAGCGAGGGCTTCCAGCAGGCCCAGCGCGAGATGTACGCCAAGCAGGCCAAGGAAGCGGACATCATCATCACGACGGCCCTGATTCCCGGCAAGCCCGCGCCGAAGCTCATCACTGCCGACATGGTGAAGAGCATGAAGCCGGGCAGCGTCATCGTCGACATGGCGGCCGAACAGGGCGGGAACTGCGAACTGACCGAACCCAACAAGGCAGTCGTGAAGCACGGCGTCACGATCATCGGCTACACCGACCTGGCCAGCCGTCTGGCCAAGCAGTCCTCGACTTTGTACTCGACCAACCTGCTGCGCCTCGCCGAGGAGTTGTGCAAGACCAAGGACGGGGTCATCAACGTCAATATGGACGACGACGCCATCCGCGGCCTGACCGTCATCAAGGAGGGCGGAATCACCTGGCCGCCGCCGCCCCT
>JBLNBW010000199.1:0-4169 GCA_050260255.1 Rhodospirillaceae bacterium
CACGTTAAATGCATCGTTAGTCCCGCAAGCCACGTAGAGATCAAAGTTCCCGATCTCGTCGCCTTGCACGGTCAATGGATGCCGACGCGCCAACGAGGCTACGCCTGAATTGTCGACCACCGCCCAGCCGTTCTCGGAAATTTGTGCGGCGGAAGGCAGACTATCGTCGGAAGCCGCCGTTGCCGTCGAAGCCATCGTCAGCAGCGGCTCCTGGGCGGGAACGGAGTCGCTATTCTCCAGCCCTGTACGCCGCATTTCCTCCGGCGTCAGCAAATGCATCGGCTCCCAGGGCGGAATGCGTAACGCCAGATTGAGCAGTTCGCCGTTCGCACCCATTTCGGCCGTGTATTGCGCAAGCCGCCCGATATCACGCTGCACGAGCACGAGGTCCTCGGCAGAATAGCTCGCAGCGGTCGGATCGTCACGGCGGTCGCCGAGCCAGATTTGATGGACCATCACGCGCGCGTCTTTCGGCACCGTGCGATGTACGCCGGCGAGCAGCACGAACGGGCACATCGATTCGCAATCGGCGTCCGGCGACAGCGACACTTGCGTGATGCCGTGCTCCTCGCTTTCGACCGTACGGCCAACCGTGGTGGTAAGGCCGAGCTTGCGGATTTCACGGCCCAGTGCAATTGCGCCGAGAACCGAGCCGCCGTCGGAATCGAGCGCCAGCGTCATGCCGCGCAGATCACGCCCTTGCGCAAATTTTTTGAACACGTGCGGTGTATCGGCGGTAATCGCGCCGGATGCCGAAATCCAGCTAAGGCAGTGTTCGCCGCATGTCGCTGCGGGAGATTGATGGCGGAGTTCGAACTGCATCGGCAGCGTGCGATCGCTGGCTCGTGCTTGAGCCGATGCAAAAGCGCACAGCGCGCTGAACGCCAGCACGACACCGGATGAGCGGAGCATGTTCGTCCTTACCCCTCCCGTCGCGTACCCGGATTGCGTGGGTGGGTCCCACGTGTCGCGCGGTTATTGTTCCACGTTCTCAGGTTAAGTTGACGTGCGTCCCCCGCTCGTTCTTCTAGTCAGCAGCCAGAGTCGGGTCTAGTGCAAAAACGTCGCTGTTCCTTATCTTTTTGTGGTCAAGCTTTGTCCATCACAGTTCCATTTTCAAGCATCTGAATGCGCAAACCTTCTTGTCAGGTTCCATCGGCGTTAGGGCACGTGCCGCGTATTTTCGGCCGCGCGCTGGTGAGAGTGTACCGCTTTGCTCTGTCTCCCGTGATTGGCCCCCGCTGCCGGCATTTGCCGACGTGTTCGGAATATGCCGACGAAGCGATAAGCCGGTTTGGCCTGTGGGCCGGTGGGTGGATGGCGTTGGCACGGCTGATGCGATGTCATTCATTTGGCACGTCAGGGTTGGACTTTGTGCCGCCCGTTCCACCTGAAGGCGCATGCTGGTATCTGCCCTGGCGCTACGGGCGCTGGCGGGGGACGAACGACAGAGTTGCATAGACGGAACCGACTGCTATACCGGCGCCAACGTCACGCTTACCTGCGCCCGTTCGCAGGAGTGAGCAAAGGAGATCAAAGATGGCGCAAACGGTCGCGCTGACCTTCCCCGACGGCGCACATCGGGACTATCCCCAAGGCACAACCGGGCTCGAGATCGCCAAGAGCATTTCGCCCTCGCTAGCGAAGCGCACCGTCGCGATGGCGCTCGATGGCGTGCTCACCGATTTGAGCGACCCGATCGAGCACGACGCAAAAATCGAATTTCTGACCCGCGATGACCCGCGCTCGCTCGAGCTCATCCGGCACGACGCCGCCCACGTGCTTGCCGAAGCCGTGCAATCGCTATGGCCCGGTACGCAGGTGACCATCGGCCCGGTCATCGAGAACGGGTTCTATTACGACTTCTTCCGTAACCAGCCGTTCACGCCGGAAGACCTGCCTGTCATCGAAAAGAAGATGAAGGAGATCATCGCGCGCGACAAACCGTTCACCAAGGAAGTGTGGTCGCGCGAGCAGGCGAAGAAAACGTTCAAGGAGATGGGCGAGCAGTTCAAGGTCGAGCTCGTCGATGCGATCCCCGCCGATCAGCAAATCAAGATCTACAAGCAGGGCGATTGGTTCGATCTGTGTCGAGGTCCCCACATGACCTCGACGGGCAAGATCGGCAACGCATTCAAGCTGATGAAAGTCGCCGGTGCCTACTGGCGAGGCGATTCCAACAACCCGATGCTCACGCGCATCTACGGCACCGCCTTTGCGAAGCAGGAAGAGCTGGACGCTTATCTCAAGCAGATCGAGGAAGCCGAGAAGCGCGACCATCGCCGGCTCGGCCGCGAAATGGACCTCTTCCACTTCCAGGAGGAAGCGCCGGGCTCGGTTTTCTGGCATCCGAAAGGCTGGACGCTGTTTCAGCAGCTCGAAGGCTATATCCGTCGCCGCCAGACGCAGGAATTCGGCTTCGCCGAAGTGAACGCGCCGCAGCTCATGGATTCATCGCTGTGGGTGCAGTCAGGCCACATGGCGACGTTCCGCGAGAACATGTTTCTCACGCAGCCACGCGAGGACGACGAGCGCGTGTTCGTCGTCAAGCCGATGAACTGCCCCGGCCATATCCAGATTTTCAAGAACGGGCTCAAGTCGTATCGCGACCTGCCCTTCAAGCTCGCCGAGTTCGGAAAGGTGCATCGCTTCGAACCATCGGGCGCGCTGCATGGGCTGATGCGCGTGCGCGCCTTCACGCAGGATGACGCGCATATTTTCATCACCGAGGATCAAATCGCGGAGGAGTCGCTCAAGGTCAACAATCAGATTTTGTCGATCTACGAGGACTTCGGCTTTTCCGACGTGACGATAAAGTTTTCCGATCGCCCCGAGAAGCGCATCGGCGATGATGCCGTGTGGGACAAGGCTGAGGCAGCGCTAATGCGGGCGCTCGAGACTTCGGGGCGCCCCTGGACGGTTAACAAAGGCGAAGGCGCGTTCTACGGGCCGAAACTCGAGTATGTATTGCGCGACGCCATCGGCCGCGATTGGCAATGCGGCACCGTGCAAGTCGATCTCAACATGCCGGGACGGCTTGGCGCGTTCTACATCGACGAGCATTCGAACAAGGTAACGCCGGTGATGCTCCACCGCGCGATGTTCGGCTCGCTCGAACGGTTCACCGGAATACTGATCGAGCATTACGCCGGTCACTTGCCGCTGTGGTTGTCACCGCTGCAGGCAGTAATTGCCACCATTACCTCGGATGCTGACGATTACGCGCGCGAGGCGATCGAGATGGCGCGGCGCATGGGGCTCCGGGTCGACAGCGATTTGCGCAATGAGAAGATCAATTACAAGGTGCGCGAGCATTCCCTCGCCAAGGTCCCTCTCCTGCTCGTGGTCGGCAGAAAGGAAGCGGCCGACCGGACCGTCTCCATCCGCCGTCTGGGCCACGAGAAGCAGGAGGTTATGGCACTCGACGCCGCCCTGAAGATGATTGCGGACGAAGCAGTGCCTCCCGACGTACGGCGGATGCAACAACTCGCCGCAACTTGATCTTATCGGACCGGCTGCCGGTGAGCTTCGATTCCGCCTGGTTCAGGGTGTCCGCAGCCTGAGGCATGGGCCGCGCGCAAGCGTCGATGACTTAATACCAGCCATCGGGCCGGAGCAGTGTCGCATGGCTGTTAGGCGATTGCAGAATTAACCCGAAAACGCCATGCGCGGACGACTGGAGACGCCCTCGGCCGAGTCCTGAAGGGCGGCGGCGAAACGCTGCGCCCAATGCGTCAGGTCATTGTGAGATAAAGTCGTGAACATGCGCGAGTAACGGCGGCGACGTTCCTCGATCGGCATCGACAGCGCGCGGTGGATCGTATTCGCAACACCTTCCGGATCGTAGGGATTGACCAGCAGCGCTTCGGCACATTCCTGCGAGGCTCCCGCAAAACGCGAGAGGATCAGCACGCCGGGATCTTCCGGGTTCTGCGCCGCGACGAATTCCTTGGCGACCAGATTCATGCCGTCGCGCAAGGGGGTCACAAGTGCCGCGCGCGCAGCGCGGTAAAGACCGGCGAGCGCCGTACGGCTGTAAGCTTTGTTCACATAGCGTAGCGGCGTCCATGAAGGCTCGCCGAAGGCGCCGTTGATGCGTCCGACCGCCTCCCCCGTCAGTCGGCCGATGTCCGTGTATTCTGGAATGCCCGTACGGCTGCGTGGCGTGA
>JBLNBW010000200.1:0-2598 GCA_050260255.1 Rhodospirillaceae bacterium
CGACGAGTCAGGGGGTAGGAGTGGCTATCGGCGACAGATGCCGCCGACAGCTTTCGCCCGCACGCCTCACTCCCGACTCCTAACTCCTCAATGTCATGAGCGATAGCGAATGAAAAAACGAATAGTCGTCGTAGGCGCCGGCGCGATCGGCGGGTACGCCGGAGGACACATGACCCGCGCGGGTCATGACGTGACGTTGATCGACGGCTGGCCCGAGCATGTCGAATACATGCGCAGACACGGCATACAGCTGTCCGGCATGACGGCCGCGGAGAAGCAATCCATACCGGTGCGCGCGCTGCACGTCTGCGACGTCCAGCAATTCTGCAAGGAAAAGCCGTTCGACATCGCGTTCATCTGCGTGAAGTCGTACGACACCGAGTGGGCTGTGCACCTCGTCAGGCCGTACATGGCGCCCGACGGCTTTTTCGTGTCGCTGCAGAACTGCATCAACGAGGAACGCATCGCGGCGATCGTCGGATGGGGCAAGACGCTCGGCTGCATCGCGAGCCTGGTCGCGGCGGAACTGTACGCGCCCGGCCACGTCAAGCGCACCGTGCCCCTCGGCGGCAAGCAGCACACGGTTTATCGCGTCGGCGAAATACACGGACGCATTACGCCGCGCGCGCAGCTTGTTGCCGAGCTGCTCGCATCGGCCGACAGCTCCAAGGTCACGGACAATCTGTGGGGCGAGCGGTGGTCGAAGCTCGTCATCAACAGCATGCGCAACGGCTTGTCGGCCGCCACTGGAATGACGGGCAACCAACGCGATGGGCGCGAGGATACGCGCTTGCTGTCGATAAGGCTGGGCTCGGAGGCTGTGCGTGTGGGACATGCGCTCGGCTATCGCCTCGAGAAGATGCTCGGCATGGAAGCCGACACGCTTGCGCTCGCGGGCGAGGGACACCAGGACGCGCTGCAGGAAATCACCGATATCCTCGCCGAAGGTGCGAAGAAGCGCTCCGACGAGCAGCGGCCGTCGATGGCTCAGGACATCGCGAAAGGCCGCCGCACGGAGACCGACTTCATCAACGGTTATGTCGCCGCCAAAGGGCAGGAGATCGGCGTGCCGGCGCCCACGCATGCGCAGATCAACGAAATCGTGAAGCGCGTGGAACGCGGCGAAATTCCTGCCACTCCGGACAACGTGCGCGGGCTTTGATCCGCGCCGCGCCGTCGGCATCTTATAATCTCAATCTGCCGTTCGCCGCTCATTACGCTGCCGTCCGCTGCTGCGGGGCGCGGCACACGCACATGAAAGGGAGTTCTTCATGATTCCGTCCAAGCGCCTGCCTTTTACGCCCATCGCCGGCCGTCCGCCGCTCAAGCTGCCCGGCGACGCCCGCCTCGTGGTATGGCCGATCGTCAACGTCGAAGTGTGGGACATCATGCGTGCGATGCCGCGCCAGGTGCTGCCTCCGCCGACGCACGTGACACAGGTGCCCGACTTCGCGCACTGGGCATGGCATGAGTACGGCATGCGCGTAGGCTTCTGGCGCATCAAGGAAGTGTGGGACAGCCTCAACATCAAGGCTTCGCTGTTCATCAACGGCCGCGTGTGCACGGACTACGAGCCGGTCGCGCGGGCGGCGCGCGACGCGGGCTGGGAGTTCGTCGGCCACGGCTACGATCAGCGCCCGACGCATCAGGAGCTCGACCAGCGCGAAATGATCCAGAAGACGGTGCGCATATTGAAGGACTATACGGGCAAGCAGCCGGTCGGCTGGCTCGGACCGGGACTTACCGAAACGCTCGAGACCCCGGACCTGCTCGCCGAAGCCGGCATACGATACATCGCCGACTGGGTGATCGACGACGAGCCATGCGAGATTCAGACGACGCACGGGCCGGTGCTCGCGATGCCCTACAGCGTCGAGCTGAACGACATCCCCATGATGATGGTCCAGCATCACAGCTCGGAAGAGTTCTACCGCCGCAGCATTGATCAGTTCGAGCGCCTGTACGAGGAAGGAAAGACGCGCGCCAAGGTGATGGCCATTGCCGTCCACCCTTACATCTCGGGGGTGCCGCACCGGATCAAGTATTTCCAGCGCGTGTTCAACGAGCTCAGCAAGCAGCCCGGCGTGCTGTTCTGGACCGGTGAAGAGATCCTGGACTGGTATCAGGGAACGAGAAAATAGAGCCGGTCCATTCGCTCCTCCGTCCGTGTTTCTCCGTCGCTGTCGTTACGTGCTATGCACTGCCGACGACGCTACCGTGCGCGACGGTAACGGACCGCCGCCACACCGGCTTCGCTCGGCGCACGTCGATGTGACGCCCCACGGCTTTTGGTACAATGCGCCGACTCTGCGGGGCGCCACGTCCGCGAGTCGAATGGCAAACGCGTTTCGGGCCGCTGACCGGTAGTGGAAGTGTGGGCCGTAGCACTGCTGTAGCGGCGCGTTCCGGTGCAAGTCCGTTTTTCCGTATACGGCCTGTACGGGGCGCGTCGATTCCAATCACGGCGAGCGGGCCTTCGCCCAGGCAGTACCCGGCGCCGGTCTCGCGGCGTCGCTTGCTTTACATGAGGGGCCGCCCGGTGCGGCTCGCGGCGGATCTTTACAGTGCGAGGAGCAACGTTTTGAAGCTACTGACCTT
>JBLNBW010000201.1:0-3069 GCA_050260255.1 Rhodospirillaceae bacterium
GTTGTCGCGCTATGGTTGCTGTCCGGCGTAACCGGCATGCTGGCGCTGGGCGGCTATCTGCTGATCGGCTACGTCATCGTGCGTTTCGATCGCGTGCTCATGCGGCTCGTCGAGAAGCAGAACAGCGCGGAACGGCGGTACTCGGCGGCGATGGTCGATTGCCTGGGCAACATCTCGACCGTGCTGAGCCTGCGCCTGCAAGGCGCGACTGGCCGTCTGCTCCGCGAGCGCCTCGCGCAGGTCTTCGTACCGCTCAAGCGCAACATCGTGATCAACGAGGCGAAGTGGTGCATGGTGGACCTCCTCACCATCGGACTCACGTGGTCTCTGGTCGGCAGCTATGCCTGGCTCGCGCAGGACAATGGCACGCTCCTGCTCGGCAATGTCTTCATGGTCTACACCTACGCCCAGCAGGCGGGAGGCGTGGTCGTCTCCATCGCGGCCCACTACCAGAACTTCTCCCGCATGCAGACGGACTATGCCAGCGCGGATCCCATCTGGCGCGCGAACGAGCGTCTGCGCACGGAAAGCGGCGTGTCGCACGAATGGCGAAGCATCGATGTGGAATCGCTTGGATTCCGCTATGCGCGCGTGCGGGGAGACACACCGTCCCTGCGCGACGTATCACTCACCCTCAACCGCGGCGAGCGCGTCGCGCTCGTGGGCGCGAGCGGATCGGGAAAAAGCACGCTCATGCGCGTGCTCGCCGGTCTCTACGACGCCGACACCGGCGTATTCCGCATCGATGGCATGGCGCGTCCGGAGCTGCGTCATCTCGGTGACATCGCGACGCTGATACCGCAGGATGCCGAGGTATTCGAAGGCAGCGTGCGGGACAACATCACCTTCGGCCTCGACTATCCTCCGGACACCTTGCGCGAAGCGATCTGCATCGCCGGATTCGAGCCCGTCATCGCCTCGCTGCCGCAAGGCCTGGACACCGTGATCTCCGAGCGCGGCCTCAACCTCTCCGGCGGGCAGAAGCAACGCATGGCGCTCGCGCGCGGCATACTGGCCGCCAGCCGCAGTTCGCTGCTGTTTCTCGACGAGCCGACCAGCAGTCTCGACCCCGTGACGGAGGCACGCATCTTCACCGGCCTTAAGACCGCATTCCCCGATGCATGCATCGTGTCGTCGGTGCATCGCCTCCATCTGCTGCCACGCTTCGACCGCGTTGTACTCATGGCCGAGGGACAGATCGTCGACGCCGGACGCGTGGAGGAGTTGCTGAAGCGCTCGCCGATGTTCCGCGAGCTCTGGCATCGCTCCACGGCGGCTGACGCTGCGTGACGCAGTTGAAGTAAAGAGTGCAAATTTTGCACTCCATTGCTCCGGCATCGTATTCTGACGCGGCATTCCTCCACAGCCGTTGCGGGGGCGCCGCAGGCCTCCGTATACTTGTCGCATCGCAAGGGAGACATTCCGGCTAGACGCCGTTACACCTCCTCGGCACGTCGCCCTCCGGCTGCTTTTTCCGACGGCAACCGGAGATACGCCGCTCTCATAACACCGCCGAGCGTTGCTTGATAAGAACCCGCATCACGACCGTGCAGCGCAAGCACCGTCCGGCGCGCCGGATGTGAAGCATTGCGTGGAGACGATCGCGTAATGACCACAGTGGACCTGACTCGCGAAATGGCAAGCGACGCCGCACCGCCCGTGGTGTCGCTGTCCGACGATGCAGTGATCGTCACGGATGCCGAGCTGCGCATCACGGCGCTCAATCGTGCCGCGGAATCCCTGACCGGCTGGCGCGCGGCCAATGCGACGGGATGCGCGCTCGCCACAGTGCTGGGCGCGCCCGGAGCAGTCGCTGCGCCGCCCGAGGGTCGGTACGTGGTGCGGGCGCGCGATGGCGCGGTTCACATCACGCACGCCATGTCGACGCCGATACGCGATGGCGCCGGCCGCCATCTCGGCGCGGTGACGGTATTGAGCGCGGGAGAGCGCAGGCAGCGCACGCCACGCATCGACCCCGAATTCGACCTCTCTGCGCCGGAGATCGAGCTCGCAATCGATGCTCTCGGCACCGGCATACGCGAGCGCGCAGAGGAAGTCGCCGCGCTCATGAACGTCATCCCGGTCGCGATCTATCTCGCGCATGACGCGAACTGCACTGCGGTCACGAGCAATCGCGCAGCCGAGACGCTGCTCGCGTCGGACAGCGACCGCTACACCCCGTACCCCCATCGTGTGTTCCACGATGGGCGCGAGCTCGGCCCGCATGAGATGCCGATACAGCGCGCCGCAGGTCAGGGCATTCCTACAGACGGCGAAGAATACGAGATCCGTTTCGAGGACGGCCACAGCAAATACATCTATGGTTACGCCAAGCCGCTGTTCGACAAGAACGGCAGAACGCGCGGCTCGGTTGCTGCGTTCATCGACGTCACGGAGCGCAGGCGCCACGAAGACGCGCTGCGCGAAAGCGAGCAGCGCTTCCGCATCCTCGCCGACAACGTGCCGGTGATGATCTGGGTTGCGGACCGCGACGGTACCCCGACTTATTTCAACAAGGCTTGGCGGGAGTTCACCGGCCGCGACGCGTCGGACATGGACGCGAGCAACTGGATCGACTGCGTGCACCCCTCGGACGGCGAGCGCGTGAAAGCCGAGTTCGGCGCTGCGTTCGAGCGGCGCGAGCCTTTCACCGTCGAGCTGCGTCTGCGCGCCGCCGATGGCGGCTTTCGCTGGATGGTGAACAGGGCGACGCCGTTGTATCGCGACGGCGGCGCGTTCTCCGGCTATATCGGCACGTGTACGGACATCACCGAGAGCAAGCTTCACGAGCAGCGCCTGGAGCTCGCCGACCGCCAGAAGGACGAATTCATCGCGACGCTCGCGCACGAGTTACGCAACCCGCTCGCCCCCATACGCAGCGCGGTGGACATCCTCGGCAGCACGACGACGGACCGCAACGGCATACGCTGGGCGCGTGAGGTCATAGAACGGCAGGTCACTCAACTCGTGCGCCTCGTCGACGACCTGCTCGACGTCGCTCGCGCCGCATGCGGACATCTGGAGCTGCGCCGGGAAACAGTCTCGATAGACCGGGTGGTGCACGAGGCG
>JBLNBW010000202.1:0-10870 GCA_050260255.1 Rhodospirillaceae bacterium
GCGACACCGATGAAATCGGCGGCGCGATTTATCTTACAATCGGCGCACCGAGGAGGATTTCATATGAAGAGTGCATTCCGGCTGCTGTGCGCGGCAGCCCTGATGTCATGCGGCCTCACAGCGGCCGAGGATTACCCCACCAAACCCGTTCGCGTGATCGTCAGCACGTCGGCAAGCGGAGGCACGGATGCCGTCGCGCGCATCTTCGCGCAAAGGCTCACCGATCGCTTCGGGCAGACGTTCGTGATCGACAATCGCGGCGGTGCGACGGGCCTGATCGGCATGGACATCGTCGCGAATGCCGCACCCGACGGTTACACGCTGCTCGTAATGAACGTAGGACATCTCATGTCCGCGCTGACGCGCGATGCGAGCTACGACATGAACCGCGTGTACTCGCCCGTCACCGAGCTTGGCTCCACGCCCAGCATACTCGCCGTCCATCCTTCGGTGCCGGCGAAGAACCTGGCGGAGTTCGTCAAGCTCGCAAAGTCGCAGCCCGGAAAGATCCTGTACGCCTCCGGCGGTCAGGGCGGCGTGCAACATTTCTCCACCGTGCTGTTCGAGCGCGAAGCGAGCGTGAAGCTCGTGCACGTGCCGTACAAGGGCTCGGGTCCCGGCATCGTGGACCTCCTCGGCGGCCAGGTGCAGATGACGCTCACCAGCATGCCGCCCATCGTGCCGCACGTGAAGGCCGGAAAGCTGCGCGGGCTTGCGGTGACGAGCAAGTCTCGATCGAACACCGTACCCGAGGTGCCGACCTTCGCCGAATCCGGTCTGCCCGGCGTCGACGTACAGATCTGGTACGGCATGTTCGCCCCGCCGCGATCGCCGCGCGCGATCGTGGAAAAGCTCGCCGGCGCTGCGGCGGCCATCGCCAAAATGCCCGATATCCGGGAGAAGCTCGCCTCGCAGGGCGCGGTCGCGTACGGCAGCACGCCCGCCGAGCTCGCCGCCTATGCGAAGAGCGAGCGCGACAAGTGGGTGAAAGTCGGACGCGAGGCGGGGCTGGTTGCGCGATGAGCACGCGCGCTCGACATGCAGCTATGCGGCGCCCGCTCCCTCAGGCGTTTTGCGCGCCCGCGCCTCTCTCACTCGGTAGTCGCGCGAGTTCCTGACGTGAGTCCGCGCTGCCTCTTCGGCGGCCTTCCTGTCGCGCGCCGCTATCGCGTTGAGGAGCGCCACGTGCTGACGGTGTGAGGCGCGCGCGCGTTCCGGGCTCAGCAGGTTGGATTTTCCGAGCAAGGCGAAGGAGCTCTGAATCGTCGCGAGCGCTTTCTGCAGGAACCGGTTGTGCGCGCCGTCGCAGATCGCCTGATGAAAGCGCCGGTTGATGTCGATCAGCGCTCGCGGATCATCGAGCCGGTTTGCTTCGTCCTCCACGAGCGCCCGCATCGCGGCAATCTGCGTCGGCTGCGCACGCTCCGCACAGGCGCCGGCCGCTTCCACTTCCAGCAGCTCGCGTACGGCGTACAGTTCCTTGATGTCCGCTTCGCCAAGCGTGACGATGACCGCACCGCGAAACGGCTCGTTCTGCAACAGCCCTTCGCTTTCGAGGCGCCGCATCGCCTCGCGCACCGGCGTGCGGCTCATGCCCAGCCACTGCGCGACGTCCACCTCGGTAAGATGCGTGCTCGCTTCCAGCACGCCTTCCTGTATCGCCTGCCTCAGCGCGGCATACGCTTTGTGACTCAACGATCGCGATTCGGCAGGCGCCACCCGCTTGTTGCGGACGAGCCTGACGAGTGCCTGCTCGCTCTTGCTCAACAGGCGTTGATCGCGCCCTTTCGTGGATTGCCTGACCAATTCGCCCTTCTATCGCCATGATTGCGCATGCGCCATCAGGCCGGTATGACCGGATCGCCTTTGATCACCGTCCTGTAGAGCACGCGTGCCTGCGTCGGGTCCACTTCGGAGCGGTAGTGCATGCAGCAGCGATTGTCCCACAGCACCAGGTCGCCGACACGCCATTTGTGGCCCCACTCGTATTTCTTCTGGGTCGCATGCGCCCAGAGTCGGTCGAGCAGCCGCTCGCTTTCGTCGTTCGGCATGCCGACGATATAGCTCGACGGCCAGTCGCGCCGCCGCCCGAGATAAAGCGCAGGCTTGCCGGTGACGGGATGCCGACGCACGAGCGGGTGTACCGGACCGGGCACTTCTTCGGGCTTGGTCGGCAATTTGACGGTGGGTCGCAATACGCCCGCGCTGTTGCGGCTCGCGTCGTGAAGCTGCGAGCGGCCGGCGATTGCGCGCTTCAGATCCTCGGGCAGCTCCTCGTACGCAAGATACTGGTTGTTGAAGTAGGTGTCGCCGCCGCCGTTCTCCGGAATGAGAACCGCATACAGCATGCTGCCCGCTGGCGGCACTTCGACGTACGAGTTGTCCGTGTGCCATACGACTTCGTAGCTCCCCAGAGCGCCATTGTGCATCGTGGGGTGGCCCTCTTCATCGAGGTTGCTGATGAGAGTCACGTGGGGATGCAGCGGCACGATCCTGCCGCCGACCTTGTATCCTCCCGCCAGCTGGTATTTCCGTGCCGCAGGCTCCTTGGGCGTGCCGAAGATCGCGGCCGCCTCGAGAAACGATATGTCGGGCAGGTTCTGATCGCGCCACAGCAGCACCAGGTGATCGGCCCACGCCTTCCGCATGATCCTGCGCGTTTCCTCGGGCACCGGTTTCGACAGATCGACGCCGCGAATTTCGGCGCCGAGCGCTTTGCCGGTCGGCACGACTTCGACGTTCTCTGGCGCGTTCACTGCACTTGCCGCGCCGCCCGCCCGCACTTCCGATGACACTGAGCTCATTTTGAACCCTCCTGCTTGGTCTCGCGCTAGATCGAGCGCAGCCCGCCGCCGTCCACCGCGAGGCATTGTCCGGTGACGTACGACGAGAGCGGGCTCGCTAAATAGAAGATCGCCTGGGCCACTTCCTCCACGGTCCCAAGCCGCTTGAGTGGAATGTTCGCTACGCGCGGCGACAGAAACGCTTCCAGCGACTTGTCGGGCGCCCATTTGCGGCGGCCCGCCTCCATCTGCTCGGTCATGATCCCGCCCACGCTCACCACGTTGACGCGTATGCCGTCCGCGGCAAGCTCCAGCGACAACGCCTTGCTGAGATTCATCGCGGCCGCCCAGGCGACGCCGGAGGTCACCACCCGCGGCGGCGGCTGCTTGCCCTTGATCGACGTGATGTTGACGATGCTGCCCGCGCCGGCGCGGCGCATGAGCGGCAGCGCCGCGCGCGTGACGCGCACCATGCCGAGCAGCTTCTGCTCGAGCGCGCCGCGCCATTCGTCGTCGCCGATCGCTTCGAAGCGTCCTTTCGGCAGCGGCTGCGCGACCGCATCGACCGCATTCACTGGCCAGTGCACGCCGTCGACTTCGCGCTGTGACGACTCGCCCGCGTTGTTGACGAGCACGTCGATGCGCCCGTAGCGGTCCCCGACGACCTCGATGAAACGCTGGACGGACTCGGTGCTCAGGATATCGGCGGTGCGCGTGACCACCTGCACGCCGTACTGACTGCCTATCGCATCGGCAGCGGCCTTGAGCGTGCTTTCGGTGCGGCCGCACAGCGCGAGCGACGCGCCGGCTGCCGCGCACAGTTCCGCCGTAGCGCGCCCAATGCCCCGGCTGCCGCCCGTGACGACCACCACTTTGCCTTCGAGAATACGCATCTAATGCGCCTTCCCGCGCTGCTTCGTCATGTAGCTGAAATGCGCCTTGCGATGAAGCCCGCGTCGGATGCCGTCGATGGCGATGACGTCGGCCGGACTCACGCTCGCGAAATTGATGTCGGGACCGTAGCGCTCGACCAGCCAGGCGGCCTTTTCCTGCGGCTGGTTGAGGCCCAGCTCGAACAGCAGGTACTCATTCTTGCCGAGCGAGGCGATGCGATCGAGCGCCGAAGGATCCGCTTCGAACAACGCCTGGATCTCGCTGCTCTCCAGATAGATCTTCGACACGCCGAGCTTGATGTCGGCCAGGATCTGCTCGCAGATCTCGTCGACGTCGAACGCGACGTCGAGATTCTTGCGGCCCATTTCCGTCATCACCTTGAGGCCCATCTCGCGTGCGCGCGCGATGAGCTCCTCGCGATAGCCGCGCTCCATAGGCTCCATCACGTCCTCGCTCATTTCGACGCCGGCGAAGCCCAAGTCACGCACGCGCTGGAAATACTCGATGACTTTGTTCTGCATGACCGCAAGCTGAAACGGGATGCCGCCCGGCACGACCTCGATGCCGTTGCTGTTGTAGAGCCGGATCTTTTTCTTCAGCCAGTCGGCGGTAAGCCGGTACGCAAGGCCGGCGTGATCGGTGATCTTGGCGTAATCGATGATGGGCGCGGCGATCTCTATGATGTCCTCCGCCTCGCGCAGCGGAATGCCGACCTCGGACATGAGCAGCATGGCGCGATTGCGCGGCTTGGCGGGTGTGCGCATCACCTCCAGCATGGGAAATACGGTTTCGGCAGATTCGTTCATCCTTCCCCCGTGAGCGATTAATCGAAACGGATGTGCGCGCTGCGGATGATGCTCGCCCATTGCTGGGTTTCGCCGCGCATGCGCTTCGCGAATTCCTTCGGCGGCAGGCCATTGGGCTCGGCACCGAGATCCTGCAGCGCCTTGCGGACGTCGGACGCAGCGAGCACCTTTGCAACGGAACGGTACGTGTAGTCCACCACATCGCTCGCCGTGCCGGCCGGCGCAACCAGGCCGTACCATACCTCGGTATCGAACCCCGGCAACCCGGCTTCCGCTATCGCCGGCACGTCCGGGAGCAGCGGCGACCGCTTCGCGGTACTCACGCCGAGCGCCCGTAGTTTGCCTGTCCGCACGAACGGCAGCGCCGCCGGCGTATTGAAGAACATCATGCTGATCTGCCCCGCGATGAGATCGGTCGCAGCAGGCGGTCCGCCCTTGTAGGCAACGTGGACAACGTCGATGCCTGCGCGCGACTTGAACAGCTCCATCGCGAGATGCAGCGACCCGCCGACGCCTGACGAACCATAATTGATCTGGCCGGGCTTCGCCTTGCATGCGGCAATGAGCTCCGAAACGCTCTTCGCCGGAAAGCTCAAATTCACCACCAGGAGCTGCGACGTCGACGCAGTAATGGTGACCGGCACGAAGGCTTTCTCCGGGTCATATGCGAGATTCTTGAACAGGCTGCGATCCACCGTGAGATTGGTGTTCAAGGTGAGCAGTTGCGTGTATCCGTCGGGCGTCGCAGTCACGGCGAGCTGCGTGCCGAGCCGTCCTCCGGCGCCAGGCCTGTTGTCGACGACGAGCTGCTCGCGCCACTCCTCGTACAGCTTTTGACCGAGGACGCGCGCGACGAGGTCGACGCTGCCGCCTACCGGGAATGGCACGATCCAGCGAACCGGCCGGGACGGGAAAGCGCCCGTGGCAGCGCCTTGCGCAAAACACGTGAACGACACGAGCAGACTGCCCGCCGCGATGGCCCACGCGAGCGAACGTCCGCCGCGTGTGCGATGAGTGGTGCACATCGATCCTCCTCCGGACCGCTTGTTATCGAGTGAACCGAGATTGTATACACGGTATGCCGAGGTGGGAAGCACGCCGTATGCGCAGGCGCGACCGTCGCGCCGATAGGCGAACCGCAGCGTGAGCACCGTCGCTCGATCAGGCGAATTCGTTCCTCAGGTAACGATGTCCATGCCTTTGCGCGCACGCCCCCGTCCGGTGGCATACTGCGCTCACAGGTGACCAAGGGAGGAGCCATGCCCCATCGCCACGTCGCCATGCTGTCTGCTGCTGTCTTGACGGTCTTAGGTGCCGCGCAAGCCGCGGACAAGTACCCCACCAAGCCGATTCGTGTTCTCGCCGGCGGCGCGGCCGGCGGCCCCATCGACATCATGGGACGCATCGTCGCGCAAAAGCTCTCCGACCAGCTCGGCCAGACCGTCGTCATCGACAACCGCGGCGGCGCAGGGGGCACGCTCGCCTCGCGCATCGCGGCCCAAGGAACGCCGGACGGCTACACGCTGCTTTGCAACAGCAGCCAGTACGTCGTCGCGCCTAGCCTCTACAGAAACCCGGGCTACGATCCGTTCAGGGACTTCCGCCCCATCATCAACGCGGGCGTGAGTCCGAACATGCTGTTCGTACATCCTTCCGTCCCGGCGAACACCCTGCAGGAGCTGATCGCACTCGGCAGAACGAAGAAGCTCTCGTACGGCTCTGCCGGCACGGGCAGCACACCGCATCTCACGGGAGAGCGGGTGCTGAAACTGATGGCAGGCCTCGACGTCACCCACGTTCCGTACAGCAGCGCCGCCCCCGCCATGCTCGCCGTCGCGGCCGGTCAGGTCCCCGTGGGCTCCATCGCCATGCCGCCCACCGTGCCGTTCATCAAGAGCGGGAAAATCCGCGGCATCGCGGTGACGAGCCCGGCGCGCATGCCATCGCTGCCCGACGTCGCAACCGTTGCCGAGCAAGGGTTCCCGGGCTACGAGGACTACACCTGGATAGGCTTCTTCGCGCCGATGGGCACGCCGAGAGCGATCGTCGCCGAGCTCAACCGACAGATCGGGGCAGCGCTCAGGATGCCGGACACGAAGGAGCGGCTGGCAACACTGGGCTTCGATCCTATCGACAATACGCCGGAGCAGTTCACGGCCTACATCAAGATCGAAGTGGAGAAGTGGGCGAAGGTGATCAAGGAATCCGGCGCACGCGTGGACTGACGATCGCGGCTCGCCGCAGTCGCGCGATTGCTTTCGATCGTCGGCGGTGATTCAATCGGCGGACACACACAAGGAGGAGGGCGCCGTAAATGCGCAAGCGGATCGCCGCCATCTTCGCCGTACTCGCGGCTTGCGTCGCAGTCCCGGCACAGGCACAGCAATTCCCGTCGCGCCCCGTGCGCCTCGTGGTTCCCTATCCGCCGGGCGGCGCGAACGACATCGTTGCCCGTCTCATCACGCCGACGATGTCCGAGCATCTCGGCGCGAACTTCATCGTCGACAATCGCGGCGGCGGCGCAACAATCATAGGCTCGGAAATCGTCGCGAAGGCCGCGCCCGACGGCTACACGATACTCATCATAGCCGCCGGGCACGCCGCAAACCCCAGCCTCTATCCCAAGCTGCCGTACGACACCGCGCGCGACTTCGCGCCGGTCGCGCTCATCGGCGACGGCGCTTACGTGCTCGTCGCGCATCCGACGCTCGGCGTCGCCTCCGCCGCCGAGCTGATTTCGCTCGCGAAAGCCAAGCCCGGCGAGATCACCTATGCGTCCTCGAGTACCGGAAACCTCACCCACCTTGCTGCCGAGCTGTTCTCATCGCTTGCCGGCGTAAAGATGCTGCATGTTCCGTACAAGGGCGGCGGCCCGGCCATGACGGACCTGCTCGGCGGACGCGTCGGATTGTTCTTCTCGACGGTCGCGGTTGCGAGGCCTCATATCCAGGCGGGCCGCATCAAGGCGCTCGGCGTGACAACCGCAAAGCGCACGATGGCGCTGCCTTCCGTGCCGACCATTGCGGAAGCGGGTTTGCCCGGCTACGAAGCGAGCGGCTGGTACGGTCTCGCCGCGCCGGCGAAAACGCCGGCACCCGTCATCGCCAAGCTGCACGAGGCGGTGCAGGCCGCAACGCGGCCGGAAGCGACGCGCGAAAAGCTGCTGGCTTCCGGCGTGGAAGCGGCCGATATGTCATCCGAGCAGTTCGGGCGACGCATCCTCGCCGACATCGCGAAATGGGAAAAGGTCATCAAGCCGCTCGGGATCAGGACGGATTGAGCGGCCGAGGGCCTACACACAGTCTCAAAAACAAAATGGACAGGATTAGCAAGATAAGAACGTCGAGCGTTTCTATGTTTCTATGGTTTTGGGGCATTTTTGAGATGAGTTCTACCGCGAGCACCGAGATCAACAATGTCCACCGATGATCTTCTCGTGCTGAGCGCCGTAGAGCTGCGCCGCCGCATAGCCACGAAGGAAGTCTCCCCCGTCGAGTTGCTGGAAGCGTGCATTGCCCGCATCGAGCGGCTCAATCCGGCAATCAACGCCATCGCGGCGACGTGCTACGAACGTGCACGAGCGGAAGCGAAGGGAGCCGAGCAGGCGGTAATGCGCGGCGACGTGCTGGGGCTGCTCCACGGCCTGCCGACGGGCATCAAGGATCTCGACGACACGGCCGGCGTTCTGACGACGTACGGCTCACCGCTGTATCGCAGCCACATCCCGGAGCGCGACAACGCGATGGTGGCCCGCGTGCGGGCGGCGGGCGCCGTGGTGGTGGGCAAGACCAACGTTCCGGAATTCGGCGCCGGCGCCAACACGCGTAACGTGGTATGGGGCGCGACCGGCAATCCTTTCAATCCACTGCTCAACGCCGGCGGCTCCTCCGGTGGATCGGCCGCGGCGCTGGCGACCGACATGCTGCCGGTATGCACGGGCTCCGACACCGGCGGCTCGCTGCGCATACCCGGCGCCATCTGCGGTGTCGTCGGTTTTCGTCCGTCGCCAGGGCTCGTGCCCGTGGAACGGCGCTCGCTCGGCTGGACGCCGATCTCCGTCGTAGGGCCCATGGGACGCACGGTCGCCGATGCATGCCTGCTCATGGCGGCGCAGGCGGCAATGGACGACTGCGATCCCCTGTCCTACCCGGTCGATCCGCATTCGTTTGCAGTGCCCGAGCCGCGCGACCTCGCCACGCTGCGCGTCGCCTACACCGAGGATTTTGGCGTCTGCCCGGTGGATAGGTCGATACGCCGCGTCTTCCGCGACAAGGTCGATGCGATGCGCCATCTGTTCAAGTCATGCGACGAAGTGGCGCTCGACTTCGGCGAGGCGGATCGGTGCTTCGACGTCATCCGTGCCGCCAACTACGTCGCCCGCTATCGCGACGCGTACGAGCAAGATCCAGCGTCGCTGGGACCGAACGTGCGTGCCAACTACGAGCTGGGCGCCAAAATGACGCTCGCCGACATGGCATGGGCGCACATGGAGCAGACGCGCATCTTCCGCCGTTTCCAGGCGACGTTCCGCGACTACGATATCGTGCTCGCGCCGACCACACCCGTCTCGCCCTTCCCATGGTCTCAGCTCTATCTGCCGGAAATGGACGGCAAGCCGCTGCGCAACTATTACCACTGGCTCGCGCTGACCTATGTGATCACGCTCGTCAGCAATCCCGCCATCGCACTGCCATGCGGGCTGGATCACGCCGGCATGCCGTTCGGCCTGCAGATTGTCGGCCGCTTTCGGGGCGATCGCGAGCTCCTCGGCATCGCCCATGCGATGGAACAGGCTTTTTGGTCCATCGCGGCGTTGCGGCGCCCCCGCCCCGACCTGCAGGCGCTCGACAAGCCGCTGCCGGCGCTCAAGTCGATCGTCACGCATCCGCCGCAGGCTTAGCGAGCGCACACGTCGGCGCGTTACTTGCTCCGTCGACGCACTTCGCGGCAAAGGCGCGTTCCATCGCATCGTGCTTTTTTGCCGCGCTACCTGGGATGGAACATGCAGATTACTGCGCTCGATACGAGTCGCCCGGTGCATATCGCGTCCGGAGACGTGAAGATGGACGCCGCGCTGGTCTTGCCGGCCGGCGCAACCGGCATCGTGATATTCGCGCCCGGCACCCGCGCCGACAGCTGGCAGTACGTCCATGTGGCGGGCGCCGTGCAGGCCGCCGGATTAGGTACGCTCGTGTTCGACGCCCTTCCCTCGGAGCAGCGGACGCGGCTCGATCGCTTCGACATCCCCGGACTCGTTGAGCATCTGGTGCATGCGACGCGATGGGTGTGCGCCGAAGAGGCGCTCCGCGGGCTGCGCGTCGGTTACTTCGCAGCCGGCGCGGCCAGTGCAGCCGCACTCGCAGCTGCCGGAGGCTTGGGCGAAAAGATCGCGTCCGTGGTCACCCGCGGAGGCCGCCCCGATTTCGCCAGCGCGCATCTCGAGCGCATCACGGCGGCCACGCTGTTCGTCGTGAGCGGCGCCGATCGCGCCATGCTGGAAGTCAACGAGCGTGCATACGAGCGATTGCACTGCACGAAACGCCTCGTGGTCGTGCCGGGCGCGCTGCACGGGTCGAAAGACAGCAGCGCAGCCGGTGAAGTGGCCTCGTTGGCGACCGACTGGTTCTGCCGGCATCTGGAAGCGGCGGTGAGAGCCTAGGAGACTAGCCGGCGTTCACGGACGCACCGAAACGCGACGCTCACCTCACCGCTTCAGGCACGCGTACTGACCGTCAACGCCATCCCGGAAGTGCCCATCCACGGTGAAGCCGATCCTGCCTTTGCAGGCGCCGTATCGGTACACACCGTTGGGAGTGACATAAATGGTGCCCGAGGCGCCCGGGTCCAGATTGTTGCTGTGGGTGTAGAAGCCGCTCCGGCCATTCGTCTTGCCGCCGTCCCCGCAGCGGTCGCGGCTGTACTTGAGGTCACCGCAGTAGAAGTAGTAGATCCTCTCGCTGCAGTTGTTGGTGATGCGCACATCACCTTCTTTGGTGTTGGTGACTGTGATGCATTGCATGGCGTCCTCGCCGGTCTGCTGCTGGCCGTTCGTCGGATCGTTCTTGTTCGACGAGGAGTCCGGCGTCTTCGGCAAGGTGGGCGACGTGGATGATGTCGTCGGCACGGGCGTCGGGCGGGACGATCCTTTGCCGTCCGCCCCCTGCGTGGGGTTCTGCCCGGCATTGGCTACCGTGCTGCCGTTGCCCTGGCGGTTTGCAGTTGATTCGCTGCCCGTAGCGCGACTGCCCGGGTCCTTGACACAGTATCCCCCCGCGGGCGCAGTCATTGGCACCCCGTTCGCATGTGTCGCCGGCTTGTAACCCGGCGGACAATTTTCGCGGAACGGCTCGATCGTGGGCTGCGGCGTCGGATAAACGGATGAAGTGT
>JBLNBW010000203.1:0-11712 GCA_050260255.1 Rhodospirillaceae bacterium
AATCTCGTGCTCGCGCTGCTGATCTACATGACTTACAGCAACCTGCTTTCCATCGCACAGGCCTATATCGCACAGTCGAAGATCGGCTTGGCGGCAGGCCTGTGGGGCGTGCACGGCCTGATGGTGCTGGTGTTGTCGGTTCTGTTCTACCGGCGCCTGGTGGTCGGATCGCTGTGGAGGCGGCTGCGATGAGGACTCTGCGCCGTTACCTGCGTTCGGAAATCATCAACGCCACTGCGCTGGTGGCTGCCGCGCTCCTGATGCTGTTTGCGTTTTTTGACCTGATCGAGCAGCTGAAAGACCTCGGTAGGGGCGCTTATCGGATGCCGCTCATCGCAGCCAATGTAGCGCTGTCGATACCCAACCACGTCTACGAAGTGTTTCCGATCGCGGCGCTCATAGGCACGCTCTTCGCGCTTGCGCAGCTCGTCGCATCGTCCGAATACACGGTGATGCGTGCGGCCGGCGTGTCCGTCGGCCGTCTCGCGGTTAATCTCGTTTCGGTGGGATTCATGTTCGCTGTGGTGACCTTCGTGTTCGGCGAATTTCTCGGTCCGCCAGCAGAGCAGTTCGCGCACAGGATCAAGTCGCAGGCGGTGACCGGTATCGTGGCGCAGGAATTCCGCTCCGGACTCTGGCTGAAGGACGACAAGAGCTTCATCAACGTCCTGGAAGTGGCGACGGACTTCAGCCTGCGCGGCGTGCGGATTTACGATTTCGACGCGGATTACCGGCTGCGGGCAATCAGTGTTGCGGGACACGGGCACTACGAGAAGGACCGTTACTGGCGTCTTCAGGATGTCGTGCGCACCACGTTCGAAGGGGCGGAGGCGAAGGTGAGCCGCATACCGAACCTGGAGTGGCATTCGGTGCTCGACCCGGCCTTGCTCGGCGTGCTGCTCGTCCAGCCCGACCAGATGTCGGCGTGGCGCCTGTATTCCTTCTCGCAACATCTCAAGGAAAACCGGCAGAAGGCGTTGCGTTATGAGATCGCGCTATGGACCAAGCTGATCTATCCGTTTGCCGTGCCGGTGATGATGTTGCTCGCGCTGCCGTTCGCGCATTTTCAGCGGCGCCAGGGCGGCGTAGGGGCCAAGCTTTTCACCGGCATCATGCTGGGGCTCGCGTTTCACTTCACGAACCGGCTGTTCGGACATTTGGGATTGCTTTACGACTGGCCGCCGTTCTTGAGCGCCGTCATGCCGACGATCACATTCCTGACAATTGCGTTGTCGCTCTTGTATCTGCAGGAAAGGCGATAATTTCACCGCGGCACGGCGATCAATCTCGTGCCGGCGAGACGGTCGTGCAGGAATTGGCCGTCGCGGTCGATGAGCGCCCACAAGAAGCCGGTGCCCACGAGAACCCAAGTGACGATCGAGCAGACGTAGCGCACCAGCGCGCGCTGGGTGGTCAACGGTTCGCCGGCTGACGTCACGACGCGGATGCGCCACGTCTTCATGGGCAGCGTCTGGCCGGCACGCCACTGCGGTACGAAATAGCAGGCGCAAACCAAGAGAAGATACGCCTGCACTGCGGCGCGAGGCGCATGTGCGTCACTAAGATGGAATAACAGGAGCAGGGCAAGCGTGGCGCCGAACGCGACTGCAATCAGGAGGAATGTTTCGTAAAAGAGGCACAACACGCGCCGCGCGAAGCCTGCGGTAGGTAGACGCTCGGCGGTCGCGCCGCCCGACTGGTGGGCCACTCAGGCGGCTTTCAGTTCGCCGGTACAGCGGCTTCGCTGGCGGTGCCGGACTGTTCGGTTTCCGGCGGCGCAGCGAGACTTTGCTGATACTCCGTCCACTTGCGCCGAACTTGCTGGCGCTGCTCGGGGGGGAGCTTCTTCAGCGTCTGATAGCGCTCGCGCGCGGTCCGCCTTTCCTCGGGCGTGAGCTTGGCCCAGTCGGTCATGCGCTGCTGCAGCCGCTGCTGCTCTTGCGGCTTCATCTTCGGGTAGCGGTTGGCGATCGCCACCCACTTCCTGCGGCGGGTCGTATCGAGCTGCTCCCAGTCGTCTGCCAAGGGCGCGAGCACTTGCTGCTGTGCTGGCGTGAGCTCAGTCCATGCCGGTCGGGCCGGTTTTTTCGGCGCCGACGGTGCAGATGCAGCAAATGCCGGAAAAACGAGCAGGCACAACCACAGCATCAACGCGATCCGCGCTTTAGCCATGAGTCGAAGCCTTGGTCCAGAAACGCGTTGATCGGCAATTCGTCTGTCAGCAGCGCGGCGTCGATTTCCGCGATGTCCGGGCCCGTGTTTCCAGAATGCCACGTCAAGGCAAGGGCGATGGCTGATATCAACGCAGCGGCGAACAGCACCACGCGCCGATTATTACGGCGCGCATCGTTGCCGGAGTGCGGACCGCCGCTCGTGGCTAGGATCCAGCCCCACGCGGATGCCTGCCCCGCCTGGTGGCGTGCAAGCGCCTGCTTGCGTGCGGCGGCAAGGCGCTCCGCCGTGCGCGGCGGCAAATCGCCGGCGCCCTCATCGAGCAGGCTCGCGATTCGGCTCGCCAGTTCGTCTTCTGTCTGCTTCATAACACTATCCCCTGTTTCTTCAGCGCCGCAGCAAGCGCATGAGTTGCCCTGGAGCAGTGCGTTTTCACACTCCCCTCCGAGCAACCCATGATCTTCGCCGCTTCCGCGACGTCCATTTCTTCCCAGTAACGCAGTAGAAAGGCTTCGCGTTGACGGAGCGGCAGCTTTTCGAGCGCCTTCTCAATCAACTCAAGGAGTTGTGCGCGCTCCAGCTGTTCGGCGGGCGGTTGCATCCCCTTGGATTCCTGGGCGACCTCGAGAGTTTCCAGAGGGTCGTGATCTTCGTCGTTGTCGCCGCCCAGCAGCGAGGAGACTGGCATGGTCCACAGCGCCCTCACTTTCTGGCGGCGGTAGTAGTCCCGTATCGTGTTTTGCAGGATGCGCTGGAAGAGAAGCGGCAGCTCGCCTGCAGGGCGCTCGCCATACTTCTCCGAGAGCTTGAGCATCGCGTCCTGCACGATGTCCAGTGCAGCCTGTTCTTCCCGCACGGCGAACAACGCTTGCTTGTAAGCGCGTCGTTCGACCTCGGTGAGGAAGTCGGACAGTTCCTTGTAGGTAGCCAGTGCGTCTGCCTAGTAGTTTGTTGTTTTCCTGCGCGTCCGCAGGCGATGCAGAGCGCGGGACAATAGGGCGAGCGCATCTTAGCAAAACGACCGCGAGGCGCAAGCGCGTGCGCCGCCGGGTGCGTTGGGGCAGCGCTATCCTGCTGTTTAATGGACCATTTTGCTTGACCCACGGCGCTCCAAACGGTAATGTTCCACGTTTCCCGTCAAAAACGGCATAAATCAAGGAACACAATGCAATGCAAGTAACCGGGGCCGAGATCGTCATCCGCTGTTTGCAAGAGGAAGGAGTCGAATATGTGTTCGGCTACCCCGGCGGCGCGGTATTGCATCTCTACGACGAGCTCTTCAAGCAAACCAAGGTCAAACACGTGCTCGTGCGCCACGAACAGGCTGCGCTGCACGCTGCCGATGGCTATTCGCGCTCGACGCAGAAGGTCGGCGTGGCGCTGGTCACGTCCGGGCCCGGCGTGACGAACGCCGTGACCGGCATCGCAACGGCGTACATGGACTCGATTCCGCTCGTCGTAATCACCGGTCAGGTTCCGACGCATGCCATCGGACAGGACGCCTTCCAGGAGTGCGATACGGTCGGCATCACACGACCATGCGTGAAGCACAATTTCCTGGTGAAGGACATCAACGATCTCGCGGTCACGATCAAGAAAGCCTTCTACATTGCATCCACCGGGCGGCCGGGGCCGGTAGTCGTGGACATACCGAAGGACATCACCGCGCAGAAGGCGACGTTCCAGTATCCGCACGAAGTGACGATGCGGTCCTACAACCCGGTGAACAAAGGCCACACGGGGCAAATCAAAAAAGCCGTCCAGCTTCTCATGGAGGCGAAGCGGCCCATGGTTTACACCGGCGGCGGCGTGATTCTCGGGGATGCGGCGGCCGAGCTCGCCAGCCTCGTCAAGCAGCTTAATCTGCCCTGCACGAACACGCTGATGGGGCTCGGCGGCTTCCCCGCATCGGACCGTCAATTCCTCGGCATGCTGGGCATGCACGGTACGTACGAAGCGAACATGGCCATGCAGCACTGCGATGTGCTGCTCGCCATAGGTGCGCGCTTCGACGATCGCGTCATAGGCAATCCCAAGCACTTCTTCGAGCAGCCGCGCACGATCATCCACATCGACATCGACCCGTCCTCGATCTCGAAGCGTGTCAAGGTAGATGTACCTATCGTCGGCAATGTTCGGGAAGTGCTCTCCGAGCTGCTGAAGCAGGTGGAAGCGTCGCGCAACCGGCCGAGCGCCGATGCATTGGCTGCATGGTGGGACCAGATCGAGACATGGCGCAGCCGCGACTGTCTCAAATACGACCGCGCAAGCCCGCTCATCAAGCCGCAGTACGTGATCGAAACGCTGCACGCACTCACTAAGGGCGATGCGTTCGTCACCTCGGACGTCGGCCAGCACCAGATGTGGGCCGCGCAGTTCTACAAGTTCAACAAGCCGCGGCGCTGGATCAATTCGGGGGGCCTCGGTACGATGGGCTTCGGCTTGCCGTCGGCTATTGGTGTACAGCTTGGCAATCCCGGCGCGACCGTAGTGACGATCACCGGCGAAGCGAGCATACAGATGTGCATACAGGAGCTTTCGACCTGCAAGCAATATCGCCTGCCGCTCAAGATCATCAGCCTCAACAATAAGTACATGGGCATGGTGCGTCAGTGGCAGGAGTTCTTCCACGGCAACCGCTACGCCGAGTCGTACATGGATGCGCTTCCCGACTTCGTGAAGCTCGCGGAGTCGTATGGGCATGTCGGTATGCGCATCGAGAAGCCGGGCGACGTGGAAGGCGCGCTGAAGGATGCGCTGTCCCGCAAGAACGACCTGGTATTCATGGATTTCGTGACGGATCAGACGGAAAACGTCTTTCCGATGGTGCCGGGCGGCAAGGGGCTGTCCGAAATGATACTTGTATAACAACAATGAGACACATCATATCCGTATTGCTCGAGAACGAGGCCGGCGCGCTCTCCCGCGTGTCTGGCTTGTTCTCCGCGCGCGGCTATAACATCGAGTCGCTCACGGTCGCGCCCACCGAGGACGATACGCTCTCGCGCATGACGATAGTGACGAGCGGCTCGGACGAAGTGATCGAGCAGATCACCAAGCAGCTCAACAAGCTCGTCGACGTCGTGAAAGTCGTCGATTTGAGCGAAGGCGATCACATCGAGCGCGAGCTCATGCTCGTCAAGGTGCGCGCGGTAGGACGCGAGCGCGAAGAAATGAAGCGCATGGCCGACATTTTCCGCGGGCGCATCATCGACGTGACCGACAAGGACTACACCATAGAGCTGACGGGCACCGGTTCCAAGCTCGACGCTTTCCTCAAAGCGATAGACCGGGCCGCGATACTGGAGACGGTGCGCACAGGCGCATCCGGCATAGGCCGGGGCGACCGCGTCCTGCGCGTATAGCCGGAAAGTTTGCTTTTCTCGTGCCGGCTTTTTCGTCGGCGGCAACGCATTTACCCAAGGGGAATCTATGAAGATCTATTACGACAAAGACGCCGACCTGTCGCTCATCAAGCGCAAGCAGGTCGCCATCATCGGCTACGGCTCCCAAGGCCATGCCCACGCGAACAATCTCAAGGACTCCGGCGTCAAGGTGACCGTAGGGCTGCGCAAGGGCGGCGCTTCGTGGAACAAGGCGAAGAATGCCGGCATTCCGGTGAAGGAAGTTGGCGAAGCGGTGAAAGGCGCCGATTTCGTCATGATCCTGCTGCCGGACGAGCATCACGCCGACATCTACAAGCAGGACATCGAGCCTAACCTCAAGAAGGGCGCAACCCTCGCGTTCGCCCACGGCTTCAACATTCACTTCAAGCAGATCGAGCCCCGCGAGGATCTCGACGTCGTCATGATCGCCCCCAAAGGGCCCGGCCATCTCGTGCGTTCGACCTACACGCAGGGCAACGGCGTGCCCGCGCTCATCGCTGTGGCGCAAAACCCGTCGAAAAAGGCCCGCGATGTCGCGCTGTCCTACGCTGCAGCAATCGGTGCGGCACGCGCCGGCGTCATCGAGACGACCTTCCGCGAAGAGTGCGAGACCGATTTGTTTGGCGAGCAAGTGGTGCTGTGCGGCGGCCTCTCCGCGCTGATCCAGGCGGGTTACGACACGCTGGTGGAAGCGGGCTATGCGCCTGAAATGGCGTACTTCGAGTGCCTCCACGAAGTGAAGCTGATCGTCGACCTGATCTACGAAGGCGGCATCGCGAACATGCGCTACTCTGTATCGAATACCGCCGAGTACGGCGACTTCACCCGCGGCCCGCGCATAGTGAACGAGCAGACGCGCGCCGAAATGAAGAAGATCCTCAGGGAAATCCAGGAAGGCCAGTTTGCCAGGGAATTCATCCTGGAGAACAAGGCAGGCGCGCCGACGCTGAAGGCGATGCGCCGGATAGGCGCTGAGCATTCGGTGGAGACCGTGGGCGCGAAGCTGCGCGACATGATGCCGTGGATCAAGAAGAACCGGCTTGTCGATCAGTCGAAGAACTAAGCGCAAACGGCGCGGATCGAATGGCGGGCGGCATGCGGGCACGAATGCTGCCCCTCCTCAGAGTCCCTAGCATAACGAGGCAGTGTGCGTGGTGAGCCAAAATTGTGGGTTCCGCATAGGGTGGAGCAGCAGGTTCCAAGCGCTTCATGCTTGAATGCTACCCCGGAGCGGGACGTGAAGCGTACCGGCTCGCGGGACCGACGCGCACCTTCACCGTAGTCGCGCGCATGATCGGCATCAACACGACGTGCTTTACGACCAGCTGCACCGTCGCATCCCGTAAGCAGCAGGTCCCTGCTCCACGTTGCGCCGGTCCTTGCTCCGCGCTACGGTGCGCTGGCGACGGACGGCGCAGGTCATATGGCGAATATGACCAAGCCGGCCGACAAGAGCAGGCGCGATTTCGGTCAACCCGAAGGCACGCATCTCATTGTGTCAGGGACTCTAACCGCGCATGAATACATATCCTCATCCTCTCATCGCCCGCGAAGGCTGGGCATATCTCGCGCTCTCCGTCGCGGCGGCTGTCGCCGTGCACGCCTATGCGGGATTCTGGTGGGCGCTTCCGGTCTGGATCTTCGCGATCTTCGTGCTCCAGTTCTTCCGGGACCCGCCACGCGTCATACCAGCGGACGTTGGCGCGGTGCTGGCGCCTGCGGACGGCCGCATCGTTGCGGTGGAGCGCACCGCCGATCCATATCTCGAGCGCGACGCGCTGCGCATCAGCGTCTTTATGAACGTCTTCAATGCGCATTCCAACCGCAGTCCCGTCGACGGCGATGTCGTGAAGACGTGGTATTACGCGGGGCGATTCATCAATGCGGCGCTATCGAAGGCTTCGCTCGAGAACGAGCGCGCGGCGCTGTGGATCAAGACGCCGAATGGTCGTGATGTGACGGTGGTCCAGGTGGCGGGCCTCATCGCGCGCCGCATTTTCTGTTATGCGAAGTCCGGGCAGCGCATGAGCAAAGGCGAGCGCTTCGGCTTCATCCGCTTCGGCTCCCGAGTGGACGTGTATCTTCCACTCGATGCGGTTCCCAAGGCGGCCGTCGGCGATAAGGTGTACGCTACGGCTACCGTGCTTGCGATATTGCCATGACGCCATGCTGGAACCGAGAGACAACAAGCTTTTCATAAAATCGCGTTTCGCCCGCCGGGGCATCTATTGGCTGCCGAATCTATTCACCATCATCGCGCTGTTCTCGGGCTTTTATGCCATCGTTCAGGCGATGAGCGGTCGCTTCGAGCAGGCTGCGATCGCGATTTTCGTCGCGATGGTATTCGATGGCATGGACGGTCGAATCGCGCGGCTCACGCGCACGCAAAGTGCGTTCGGCGCCGAGCTCGATAGCCTTTCCGATATGGTCTCTTTCGGTGTGGCGCCGGCGCTGGTGGTCTACGTCTGGGCGCTGCAGGACTTTGCGGCCATCAAAAGCATCAGCATGCTGGGACCGTGGCTTTCCGCGAAGCTCGGTTGGATAGCGGCCTTCGTCTATTGCGCCTGTGCGGCGCTGCGGCTCGCGCGCTTTAACACGACGCTCGACGTAGTCGACAAGCGATTCTTCCAGGGCTTGCCGAGCCCCGCCGCGGCGTGTCTCATCGCTGGCTTGGTATGGGCCATGAATGAGTACCAGGTGCGCGGCGCGGACGTGCGCTGGCTGGCGTGGGGCTGCACGATGTTCGCCGGCCTGTCGATGGTGAGCAATCTCAAGTTCTACAGCGGCAAGGACATCAATCTGCGCAAGAGCGTCTCCTTTTCCGTGGTCGTCGGCATCGCGATGGGCCTGGTGTTGCTCATCACGTTCTCGAGCACGCTGCCCGAAATGCTGTTCCTGCTCTTCAGCGCCTATGCGCTGTCCGGTTACGTGCTGTGGGTGCTCGGCAAGGTGCGCAGGGAGCCGCCGCCCACGACGCCGGGCTGATCCGCTCTTGCGCACGGTCGCAAAAGCCACTATATTTCCAAGCCATGTGTACCCGTCTTCAGGCCCTGCCCCTCCTTGCCAGCCTTCCGCTGGCCGGCCTGCTGCTGCGCGTTCGCGCGCGCTGACACTTACCCCACATCCCAGTTGTTACGGCCCGGCAGGCAACATCGCCGGGGTGCACGTTATACGCGGCGGCCAGCCCGATCCTCAAGCGGAGAACACCATGGCAAAAGAACAACTCATCATATTCGACACGACGATGCGCGACGGCGAGCAAAGTCCCGGCGCTTCCATGACACGCGAAGAGAAGATACGCATAGCGAGACAGCTCGAGCGCATGCGCGTGGACGTGATAGAGGCAGGTTTTCCGGCAGCGAGCGATGGCGATTTCGAAGCAGTGCAGGCCGTGGCGAAGATCGTGAAGGACAGCACCGTGTGCGGCCTGGCGCGCGCCAATGAAAACGACATACGCCGCTGCGGCGAGGCGGTGCGCGTTGCGGCAAGGCCGCGTGTCCACACCTTTATCGCGACGTCGCCTATCCACATGGAGAAGAAGCTGCGCATGGAGCCTTCGCAGGTGATCGATCAGGCGGTGAAGGCGGTTAAGTGGGCCCGGCAGTACACCGACAACATCGAGTTCTCCGCCGAAGACGCAGGCCGCTCAGACATCGACTTCCTCTGCCGCATCATCGAGCAGGTGATCAAGGCCGGCGCGCGCACGATCAACGTGCCGGACACCGTCGGCTATACGCTGCCCGACGCTTTCGGCAACCTCATACGCACGCTGCGCGAGCGCGTTCCGAATTCGGACCAGGTCGTCTGGTCGGTGCATTGCCACAACGATCTCGGTCTCGCGGTGGCGAACTCCCTCTCCGCCGTGCTCAACGGCGCGCGCCAGGTGGAGTGCACGATCAACGGACTGGGCGAGCGTGCCGGCAACGCGGCCCTCGAAGAGATCGTGATGGCAGTGCAGACGCGTCGCGACGTCTTCCCGTGCGAAACGCGCATCGATACCACGCAAATCGTTCCGGCGAGCCGCCTCGTGTCCGGCATCACCGGCTTTCCGGTGCAGCCCAACAAGGCGATCGTCGGTGCGAACGCGTTTGCGCACGAGTCGGGCATACATCAGGACGGCGTGCTGAAGAGCCGCGATACATACGAGATCATGAGCGCGCAGAGCGTGGGCTGGAACGCAAACAAGCTGGTGCTCGGCAAGCACAGCGGGCGCAACGCGTTCAAGAGCCGCCTGACCGAGCTCGGCATCGTCATCGACTCGGAAGAAGCGCTCAACGCCGCGTTCAAGCGCTTCAAGGATCTCGCGGACAAGAAGCACGAGATCTTCGACGAAGATCTCCAGGCTCTCGTCACCGAAGAGAATCTGGAGCACGTGGTAAACGAGCATTTCAAACTGGTCTCGCTCGCGGCGCATTCGGAGACCGGCGAATCGCCCTACGCGAAGGTCGTGCTTTCCGAAAATGGTCACGAGAAGAAGTCCGAAGCAAATGGCAGCGGCCCGGTGGATGCCTCTTTCAAAGCGATAGAAGGCGTGGTGAAGAGCGGCGCTGACCTGTTGCTCTACTCGGTGAACAACATTACCAGCGGCACGGATGCGCAAGGCGAGGTGACCGTGCGGCTTGCCAAGGGCGGACGCATCGTGAACGGGCAGGGCGCGGACACGGACATCGTAGTGGCTTCAGCGAAGGCCTATATCAACGCGCTGAACAAGCTCTACTCGGGCCTGGAGAAGCTCAACCCGCAGTTATAAAGCGCAGACACGATTATGGCGAAGTGGCTCATCACGCTGGGCGTCATTCTGGTGGTGCTCGGCGTGTTGTGGCCGCTGATCGCGAAGCTCGGCCTCGGACATCTCCCGGGCGATATCCACGTCGAGCGGAAAGGGTTCCACTTCTACTTTCCTGTCACCACCAGCATCATCGTCTCGCTGGTGATCTCGCTCATACTATGGATTTTCAGGCGGTAGCGGTTGCACGGGTAAGCCGTAAGTACAGCGCGGCGCTCGCGAAGAAGAGGATAGACAGCGCGACTTCTGCGGCGGCGTAGCGGCTCCATGGCGCAGCATCGGCGAACGCGCGCGTGGCGCCTTCGATGAAGTACGCTAGCGCAAGCATCATAGACCACTTGAATGTATAGCGCCGGCCGTGGAGCACACCTTTTAGAGGAACGAGCAACGGCAGCGTCTTGAGCACGAGCCAGCTGCCTCCCGGGCGCATCGGCGCCCCCCACAATTCCCACCCCAGGCAAAGAAAAATGAGCCCGATAAGGCTCATGCCGGCGAGTGTATGCGCCGCGCGAGTCATTGCGTGCACACGCGTAGCGCCTGCTCGACGAAGACGGCGGCTGTCATCGTTTCCGGTGCGGCGGCTGGAAAAGGCACGCGCAAGCGTCGGCCGTCCGCCGCAAGATCGAAGCCGTCGCAATCGATCCCTACGATCGCACTGTGCGTCGCGTCGAAATCAAGCTGATGTGCGCAGTACTCGCGCACGGCCGCGGCGTGGCGTTGATTGAGTTCGCCCACCACCGCCGCTTCTCGCGTAGCGTAATCACCCGCAGGGGGCGTATACGCTTCACGGCTAATCCAGTGCGCTTTTGCAAAGCCCGCGACGACACGCAAAGACACCGGTTCTATGCGGTAGTACGCGAAATCGAGATTCGATGCGTACTCGCGCGCCTGCGGAAAATAGCGTGCGTAACGCTCTGTCGCCGGGTCATCGCCCTCGATGCGATGCGCATTGCCCATTAGCGTCGCGCGGCTGCCGGCCTGCACGTCGGACATGCCATCATGTACGAACAGGCACACACGCGGATCCGCGCTGATGTTGTGAGTGTGCTCGGCGAGCCGGCTCGCGAGGATGATGGGGCATGCTCGGTAATCGACCACGTAAGGCACGATCGAACAATAAGGGTACCCGGAAAGCGCAGTGGAGAGCGTTCCCAGGGTGGCGTGTTGCTGAGCGCGAAAGAGCCGGCGCGCGTCGAGTGCGAGGCTCATGCGGTGAGCTTCCACGCCACCGTGGCAAGGCGGCGACCGAGCGCCATGCAGAGCTTCTTCTCGGTGTCGGTGACTGCGCGATCACTCGCTGCGCCGGCCGTATGGCTTGCCCCGTACGGCGTTCCGCCGCTCGTGGTGACCAGCAATTCTGGCTCCGTA
>JBLNBW010000204.1:0-7385 GCA_050260255.1 Rhodospirillaceae bacterium
GCGGCAGCACCACCGTGTCCTCGACGAGGCTGTGGCAATCGACGCGCACATCGGAAAAGAGCAGCGAGCGCCGTACGGTGGACCCGCTCACGATACAGCCGCCGGAAACGAGCGAGTCGACCGCCATGCCGCGCCTGTCCTCTTCGTCGAGCACGAACTTCGCGGGCGGCATCTGCGCCTGGTACGTCCAGATGGGCCACTCCCGGTCGTAGAGATTGAGGGACGGATTGACCTTGGTGAGATCCATGTTGGCATCCCAGTAAGCGTCTATCGTTCCGACGTCGCGCCAGTACGGCGCGCCGCTCGGCTCGAGCCCGACGCTGCTTTCGGCCAGGCGATGCGCGTAGATCCGGCGGCCCGCCTTGATGATCTTCGGGATGATGTCGCGCCCGAAATCGCGCGTGCTCCCCGGGGTGTCGGCGTCCTCGCACAGCCGGTCGTACAGAAAAGCCGCATCGAACAGATAAATACCCATGCTCGCGAGCGCGTGCGTCGGCCGGTTCGGCATGGGTGAAGGTTGCGCCGGCTTCTCTTCGAAAGCGACCACGCCCTGCCTGTCGTCCACCGCCATGACGCCGAGCGCCCCTGCCGCCTCTTCAACCGGCACCTCCACGCATCCGACCGTCGCTTCCGCATTGGTCTGCACGTGCGCCGCCAGCATGCGACCGTAGTCCATTTTGTACACGTGGTCGCCGGCGAGCACCAGGACGAAGCGCGGCGCGTGGCGGCGCAGCACGCCCATGTTCTGGTACACCGCGTCGGCCGTACCGACGTACCATGCTTCGGAAATCTGCTGCTGTGCAGGCAGCAGCTGTATGAACTCGTCGAAACGGCCATCCAGGAAATTCCATCCGCGCTGGATGTGGCGTATGAGGCTTTGAGATTTGTACTGCGTCGCGAGGCCGATGCGGCGTATCCCGGAGTTGACGCAGTTCGACAGCGTGAAATCTATGATGCGGAATTTGCCCCCGAAAGGTACGGCCGGTTTCGCCCGCCAGTCGGTAAGCGGCCCGAGGCGGCTTCCTCTCCCGCCGGCGAGAACGAGCGCGAAGGTCTCCCGCGTGAGCTGACTGACGAAACGTCCGGGGCGCGTCACCGGAGCGATGCGGCTCGCATCGGTATCAAGTTTTTGTGCCATAACTTTCCACGGATAGCCATGCCGGCCGTTACGCGCAGCACTAACCGTTCCTGCGCCAGGCCGCCGGCCATTCCCCGACTCTAACCGCCACGGCGCGCAGCTTCAACGGCTGCTCGGGCAGCGGGCGCGCCGCGAGAGGGGCAGCTCAATCGAGCGAAAGCGGGCGAGCACTGCCGCGATGAGCGGCATGCGGACGTTTGGCGCACTCGACCACGCACGACGCCTCCCATCCGCGGTCGGTTCGTGTAACGGCCGTGTGCCCGCGCACCGCGCGCTTCAGTTCGAGCTCGCCGGCAAGCGCGCCGTGCCGCCGCTGACCGGTCGCGCAGCCCCACCAGCGTCCCACCTCGCGCTGCAGATGGAATTCGGAGAATACGAGCTGGTGCTGCCGCGCGGCCTCGATCAGCAGATCGAGCCACCGCATCAGCGCATGCGCATCGTCCGCCTCGATAAAGCTCACGGGCAACGTGCGCTGCGCGCGCACGTGCGACAAATCGGCCAGCAACGCGAACGTCGCTTCGGCGGCCCCTTCGAAGGCGCTCTCCAACGTGGTCCCGTAACCCACCACACCGATGCCGTGCTCGCCGTCGAAATACGTGTATCGCCCGTCCACCGACGGGACGGGCACATCGGGCACTGTGATAGTCATGATCGCCTCACTCATCCAAGGCTGCGCGGTGAAGCGGCTCGCGGCAGCGCGCCGCGTCCTTTCCCGCCGATCATCAGGCTGGCCGGCGCGGCGGCCGGCGGCGTCGCAGCCTATATAACGCCAAGCATACTCTCAACGCAGCTTCCCCGCCTTTCGCGTCGACATGCATCGAGGTCGGTGGATCGCATCGAGCAATGGGACCGCCGCTCGTGCGCCGAGCCTCGCGTGTCGGATTCGACGATGTCGATCAACCCGGCGCAGTGTTCGCTGTGTCTACCGCAGCGGCAAGACGCCGCAATTCATCGGAAATGTCCACGGAATAGGAAACGCCGGCCGTGTCGAGAGCTTTCAAGGCCTCGGGAAGGCGACGCAGCTCGCTCGAGGCGCGCTCGCGCAAGGACTGAACGCTTTCGTGCATGCGTACGCGCTTCCCTCCCCGCATGACAGGCACGAGCAGTCCTTCGCCGCACGCCTCGGCCTCCGGCACAATGACGTCGCGCGCAAGCTTCCCTTCGCCATCGTAGCTGCGCAGCACCTGCTTGCGGCCCGGCCATGTCGCTTTGCCCGCGGAACGCTTGCGACGCGGCTTCCCGGCGTATTCCTGAAGCTTGTACACGGCGTCGAGAGACGGCGCATCGGACGATGTCACCAGGCTCGTCCCTATGCCGAAGCCGTCCAGCCTCGCGCCCTCACCGAGCAGCTGGGCCACGCGATATTCGTCCAGATTGCCGCTCGCGAATATGGTGACGTCCGACAGACCGGCGTCGTCGAGGGTGCGCCGCACACTCTTCGAGAGCGCGACGAGATCGCCGCTGTCCAGCCGTACGCCGCGAAACGCAAGGCCGCGCTCGCGCCATTGCAGCGCCCGCGATGCCAGCTTGCGGGCCGCGGCCTCCGTGTCGTAGGTGTCGATGAGCAGCGTCGTGCCCTTCGGATAGAGACTCGCGAACGACTCGAAGGCCGCAAGCTCGGTGTCGTGCGCCTCGACGAACGAGTGCGCCATGGTGCCAAATACCGGTATGCCGAAGCGCTGTGCGGCAGCGACGACCGAAGTGCCGGCAAAACCGGCAATGTAGCTTGCGCGCGCCGCGAGCAAGCCGGCTTCGGCACCATGCGCGCGACGAAAGCCGAACTCCACGAGCTGCTTGCCGGGCGCGGCCAGCACGCTGCGCGCAGCTTTCGTCGCGACCATCGTCTGGAAATTGACGAGATTGATGAGTCGCGACTCGACGAGCTGCGCTTGCGGCATCGGTGCGGCCACCCGCAGTATCGGCTCGTGCGGAAAGAAAATGGTCCCTTCCGGCATTGCATCGACATCGCCCGTGAACCGCAGTGTCTCCAGATAGCGCGCGAAGCTCCCTGGAAACATGCCGGTCTGCTCCACCCATGCAATGTCGTCGGTCCCGAAATGCAATGCCTCGAGATAATCGATGGCCTGTTCCAGCCCTGCCGCCATCATGAAATTCCGGTGAGGCGGCAACCGGCGCACGAACAGCTCGAACACCGCAATCTCTTCCATGCGCTTTGCATGGTATGCATTGAGCATGGTGAGCTGGTACAGGTCGGTGAGCAGCGCCGACGATTTGATGCTCATTCGAGGTCCTCGATGCGCACGCCCACCGCACCGCCAGCTTTCATTTCGGCCACTGCACGCGCGCCGTCTTCAGGTTGCACGTCCACCGCGCGCATGGCGTCTTCGAGCACGAGGACTTCGAACCCCGCCGCCAGCGCATCTTTCACGGAATGGCGCACGCAGTAATCGGTCGCCAGTCCGCCGATCAGCAGGCGCTTCACGCTCGCGTCATGCAACCGCTGCGCAAGCCCGGTACCCTGAAACGCGGAATAGGCTTCTTCGTCGGGACGCGTTGCCTTGCTCACGATGATGGCATCCTTCGGCAATTGCAGCGCCGGAGCGAACTCCGCGCCCGCCGTGTTGGCGACGCAATGCTCCGGCCACGGACCGCCGCGCGCCGCGAACGAGCAATGGTCGGATGGATGCCAATCGCGCGTGGCGACTACCGGTATTCCATGCTGCCGGGCTAGCGCGATATAACGATTGAGCGCGGGGATGACTCGGTCGCCGTCGGGCACGCCCAATTTTCCGCCCGGCAGAAAATCGCGTTGGACGTCGACGACCAGCAGCGCATCATGCGGCTCGATGGTGACGGACATGGAGAGATCCTCATGTGCCAGTTCCGGTAGACCGCAATGGTTATGCCTGCTAAACCTCGAGCAGCTCCACGATGGAGCCACCGTCATGCATGCGACGCACGGCTTCGGCTATAAGCGGCGCAGTCTCCAGCACCGTCACGTTCTCGGCGAGGAATTCGGCCGGCAGCCGGAAGGGTGGTATCGAATCCGTAACCACCAGCCGATCCAGATGTGCGCTCTCCAGCGCCTGGGCTGCGGGACCGGCGAATACGCCGTGTGTGGCGGCGGCGTAGACATGCTTCGCGCCATGCGCCCGGCACGCAGCGGCCGCGCGCGCGATCGTGCCTCCGGTACTGATCATGTCGTCGACGATGATGGCGACCTTGCCTGCGACATCGCCGACGACTGCTTCGCCGGTCACCTTGCCTGCGCTGCGATATTTTTCGACAAACGCGCTTCCCGCATCTCGCCCCAGTCGCTGCGCGAGCGCCAGCCGCAATTGCTCCGCCCGTTTCGCTCCGCCGATGTCGGGCGAAACCACGACGACGTGTTCGCGATTCAGGCGCGGCACAAAAAAGTCGACGAACAGCTTCTTCGCTTCGAGATGATCGGTGCGGCAACGAAAGGCGTTATCGAACGCCGCGAGATTGTGCACGTCGAGCGTCACCACGCGATCGGTGCCGACCGCCTCGAACAGCGAGGCTACATAACGCGTAATGACGGGATCGCGAGTCTTGGTCTTACGATCCTTGCGCGAATAGCACAGGTAGGGAACCACCGCCGTCACACGCCGCGCCGACGCGTCCTTCAGCGCGCCGGTGAAGAACAGCAGCCTGCACAGCTTGTCGTTCGAGCTGGCACCCGGTTCCCCGTAGAGCGAATAGATGACGTAAACGTCGCGCTCCCGGACGCTTACCAGCGGACGCGTCTTGTGCTCGCCGTCTTCGAACCGCCTTTCTTCGACGGAACTCAATGGCACGCCCAGCAGCTCGCCAACCTTCTCGCCGTAGAGGCGGCTCTCGGCAAGAGCGAAAAGGCATGGATCGGAGGCGGCCATGGACGTACAGTAACGCAGGACACCATCGCGTGCGAGCTCGGCGATCCGGGCGTAAGGCCTGCTATCTCGCACCGCACGCGGCTGCGACGGTACGCGGAGCGCGGCACGGTATCCGGTAGCGCTGCCCTGGACTGCCGCGCTTCGAGCGCTCCAGCCGAGGCTTGAGCCAGGGACGTCGGCACAGATCCTGCCACGGATAAGACGCATCCGTTGAGATGAGCCGCCAGGGGCAAGAGCACAGCCAGCCACGAAGAGTGCCGCTTGAGACGTCTGTCCCACGCCGTCGGCTTCGACGACGCGCCTTTCGACCGCACTCATCGCGGCGACGTTCCAGTCATCGGAGCGGTGTACGCAGGAGCGCGTCTAGACGGCGTGCTGCGCGGCACGGTGCGGCGCGACGGCGCAAATGCGACGCGCGTGCTCCTCGACCTCGTGCAGCGATCGCGCTTCCGCGAGCATTTGCAAGTGGTCTTGCTCCAAGGGATCGCGCTCGCCGGCTTCAATGTCATAGATCTTATCGGTCTGCACGAAGCGCTCGGGCTTCCGGTCGTCGTCGTGAGCCGGAAACGGCCGGATCTCGCCGCGATACGCCGTGCGTTGCTGGCACACGTGCCCGGCGGAGCACGCAAGTGGCAGTTGATCGAACGGGCGGGCCCGATGGAGGCGATCGCCGGTGTGTGGGTGCAGCGGGCCGGCATAACGCCGTCGGAGACGCTCACTTTGATCCGGCGCTTTGCGACGCACAGCGCCGTGCCCGAGCCGCTCCGCACCGCCCACCTCATCGCCGGTGGCCTTGCGGCGGGAGACAGTCGGCAGCGCGTTTGACGTGATACGGCACGGCACAAGGGAATGGACGGTAGGCATGACTATCTTCGCCTCGCGAGCCGATGCAGCGCGACGTCTCGCGGCGTCGCTGCCCCACTACGCTGGCCGCAATCCGCTGGTACTCGCCATACCACGCGGCGCAGTTGAAATGGGGCGTGTGCTCGCCGACGAGCTCGAAGGCGAGCTCGATGTCGTTCTGGTGCGCAAGCTGGGTGCTCCGGGCAATCCGGAATTCGCCGTGGGTGCCGTCGACGAAAGCGGCTGGTCGTACATCGCCGACCATGCCGCGAGCGCCGGCGCGGATGCCGGGTATCTTGCACGTGAACAGCAGCGTCAGCTCGAGGTCATGCGCAGGCGCCGGGCGCTCTACACGCCGACCCGCGCGCCTATAGATCCTCGCGGAAGAATAGCGATCGTCATCGATGACGGCCTCGCCACCGGCGCCACCATGATAACGGCTTTGCACGCGACACGCGCCAAAGAACCAGAGCGGCTCGTGTGTGCCGTGCCTGTCGCTGCACCGGACAGCGTCGAGCTGGTGCGTCCGTATGCGGACGAAGTGGTGTGCCTGGAGATGCCGCTCGATTTCCGGGCGGTAGGTCAGTGGTATGCGCGTTTCGACCAGGTGGAAGACGAAGCCGTCATACAGCTGCTGAATCAGCCGCGATAAATACGCGGAACGCTCAACTCTGCAGCACGCGCCGCATCTCCTCGTACTGTTCGCGCGTGATCTCTCCGCTCGCGTAGCGCCGGTCGAGAATCTCGCGCGCTGTCTCATGATGGTGCAGCTTCTCCCGCGTGCGCTCTATCCACCAACGTGGGCTGTCGCGCAGCAGCACCACGGCGAAGATCACCAGAACGACGACCGGAGCGACCCACATGAACCACCACAGGCCATGCCACCATTCATGCCCATACATCACAGGACCTCCTCACACGGTTCGCTTGAGCAGCCGGCGCAATGCCGCCAGCGGGCGCGTGTTGATCACGTCGCCCGCCGAAAGCCAGCCGCGCCGCGCATGCGCCACGCCGTAATCGAGATACGCATACTCGTACACGCTGTGCGCATCCGTGCTTACCGCCACCATGACGCCCTCGTCGCGCGCCATCTGGCAATAGATATCCTGCAAATCGAGGCGGTCGGGCTGCGCGTTGACTTCCAGAAAGCAGCCGCGCTCCTTCGCTGCACGCATGATGGCCAGCATATCGATGTCCGAAGACTCGCGCTCGCCAAGGAGACGGCCGCCGGGATGCGCGAGAATCGAAAAATGCGGCGAGCGCATTGCGCGCAGAACCCGCTCGGTCTGGCGGCCACGCGGAAGATCGAGCTTGCTATGCAGCGCCGCAACCACGATGTCCAGACGACCGAGGACAGCATCGGGCAGATCGAGCGTGCCGTCCTCCAGTATATCGACCTCTATGCCTTTCAATACGACCAGGCCGCGCAAGCGGGCGTTCAGACGGTCGATTTCATCGAGCTGCCTGCCCAGGCGGACAGCGTCGAGTCCTCGCGCGACCTTGAGACGCTGACTGTGATCCGTGATGGCGATGTACCGTAGCCCCGC
>JBLNBW010000205.1:0-5169 GCA_050260255.1 Rhodospirillaceae bacterium
CCGGCGCCTGAGGCTCAATCGACTTTCAGATCCAGTCGCTGGACGAGGTCCGAATAGAGCTTGATTTCGGAGGCGAGGAAGGCCGCGAGCTCCGCAGGTGTGCTGCCTACCGGCTCGGCGCCTTCGGCAGCGAGGCGTTGCCGGATATCCGGTGCCGCGAGGGCGGCGACGATTTCCCGATTGAGCCGGTTCACGATAGCGGCCGGCGTTTTCGCCGGTGCGAGCACGCCGTACCATTGCGTCACTTCGTAATCGCGCACGCCGGATTCCGCGAGCGTCGGTAAGCCGGGCAGTACCGACGAGCGCACGCGTGTGGTGACCGCGAGGCCGCGCATCTTGCCGGACTGCATGTACTGCAGCGCGACCGGTGGAATGAGAAACGACGACTGCACCTCGCCGCTCAGCAGCGCGGTGAGGATCTGGCCCGCGCCTTTGTACGGCACGTGGTTGATGTCGACGCCGGTGCGCGCTTTCAACAGTTCCATGGCAAAGAAAGGCGGCGAACCCGCGCCGCTGGAGCCGTAATCGAGCGAGCCCGGTTTCGCTTTCGCGAGCGCAAGGAGGTCCTTGACACTGCGTGCCGGCAAGGCGGGGTGCACGGTCAGCACGAAAGGCGCGCGAGCGACCAGAGTGATTGGCGCGAGATCTCTGCGCGAGTCGAAAGGCAATGTCTTGTACAACGCCTGCGTCATGGCGAGATTCGAGGGCGTGAAGAGAATCATCTGCCCGTTGGGCGCTGCGCGCGCCACGCCTGCGGTCGCGGTAGTCCCGGCTGCGCCGGGCCTGTTCTCGACGATGACGGTCGTGCCTAGCGCCGGGGCGAGTTTCTGGGCGAAGAGCCGTGCGAAGAGGTCCGTGCCGCCGCCCGCCGGAAATCCGGCGACGAGGCTCATCTGGCGGGGTGGGAAATCCTGTGCGCGAGCGGCCCCCAAGAGTGTGATGGCGATGGCTGCCGCGACGAGCACGGGCGCGATTTGCGGCATGGCGTCTTTCATTGTTGTTGTTCGGATGTGGGTGGGAGGACACAGCCGGCGAGCCTCTCGGCCCACCGGCGGGGATGGCGCTCAAATCTGCCGCAACCGCTCCAGCAGATCCTTGCTCTCCGGGATGGTGCCCGGCTCGTACACTTTCGACCAGCGGATGATGCCTTGCGCGTCCAGCAGGAACGCAGAGCGCTTGTCCATGCCGCGTTCGTCGTTGAACACGCCGTAGGCCTTGCCGACCGCACCGTGCGGCCAGTAGTCGGACAGCAGGGGAAACGGCACGCCACCGAACTGCTCGGCCCATACCTTGAGACTGGGAACGGTATCGGCGCTGATCTGCAGGATCTCGACGTTCAGCTTCTTGAATTCTTCGTAGTTCTCACGGAACCCGTTGACTTGGTTCTTTCACCCGCCGGTGAAGGCGAAGGGAAGAAACGAGACCACGGTTCGCCGCCCGCGATACGCGGCCAGTGAGATTTTCTGGTCGGTGTGCGACGCGAGCGTGAAGTCGGGCGCGGCGCTTCCGGGTTGAAGTTCCATGAATCCTCTCCAGGTGGTTGGCGATGACGGCGCGTGCGCAGCATCCGATGCGCTGCGCCGAGGCCGAAGCATAACCGGGCGTTGCGCTGCGCTGCAAATGCCGCGTACGGTCCGTTCACCGATCGGACTTGCACCGGGCGCACCGGCCGGGAAAGCGGCGCGACGTGCATGCGCGGGCGCAGTGGATGCCGGTGTGCGAGCGTGCCGGAGCGAGAGGAACTGCAGGAATGTTGTTGATGCTCGAGGAGGCGGTGCCTCCACGAGCGCCATGCGCGAAGTGCTAGCCGAGCGCGCCGCCGAAAGCTCTCACTTCCTGATCGCCCGAGCCGCCGACGCGCTCCACCTCACGGCCGTGCTGCTCGGCCCAGCGCCGGGCGTCTTCTTCCGTCATCCGCCAGCCCAACTCCTGCCACACCGAGGAGCCCGGAGTGCGTGCGCGCCAAGTGTAAAACATGTATTGCATGAGCCGCTCCTTGTTCAGTGTGGCCCGAATTATTTGACCTTCCGCCGCCGGCTCTCAGGAAAATTTCCACAGAGCGCCTGCCACCTCGCCAAAAAAAAAACCGGCACCGCGGTGCCGGTCTTCGTGTGGCCTCGAAGCGCGTCAGCTTTCCATCTTGTCGCCGCTGCCGGAAGCCATGTAGCCGATGATCGCAGCGAGCGCGAGCAGCGCGACGCCGGCGTACGTCGCCGCGCGCACCGGATTCTCCTGCACGAATTCCTGGGTCGTGTCGACGAGCTCCCGCGAGCGCTGCTGCGCGGCGCTCATCAGCTGCTGCGACTTCTCTTTGGCTGTATCCAGCCACTGTTGCGTCTGGTTCTGGCCGACGCGCGTCCATTCCTGCGCCGCGCGCTGCGCGCTGGCGGCCATTTCCGACGGCTCGCTGCGGTCGGGCGCGAGCAACCGTCCTATGATGATGCCGAGCCCGAAAAGCGCGGCCGACGTGTACGAAACGGCGCGCACGGGGTTTTCCTGCATGTAGCGCTGTGCGCTGTCGGCAAGCTCGCGCGAACGCTGTTGCGCTGCGTCGAGTATCTGCTGCGAGCGCTCTTTGGCGGTGGACACGGCGCGAGTTGCGAAATCCGTGGTGCTGGTGTCGACGGGCATGGTGTCTCCTCTCGGCTGGGCACGCCGGCAGTGCGCCGAAGCGGCCCGAAATGGTTCGGATATCACGTGTCCAAGCATCCGGCGTGCCGGGCTTTGCGAGCGAACATTAAGCGTGCGCCCTGCTCGGTCGGCGAAGGCGCCAGTCGGGCCATCGGGCTGCTTTACGACCGACGCCTGCATGACGGCGCGTGAAGGCATACAAAAAGCGAGGCTCACGCCTCGCTCGGGAAGACACGGCTTTGCCGCTCAGCCCATGTACCGCGGCTTGCTGCCTGCCCAGCCCGGACGCCTTACGGCGTGGGTGACGAGATAGGTGCCGGCTAGCAGCGCCCCGGCCGCCATGATCATGGTGCTGGCCGGCATTCCGCGCACCGTATTCATCGCCATTTCGCCCGCGCGCGGCGCGGAGAGCTCCAGGCGCCGTTTCGTCATCTGCGCGCCCAGCTCGCCCAGCCGTTCACTGCCCAAGAGCCGCTCAGCGTCGGGAAAGAGGATCGTTTCCTCGTCGGCCACGTGGTGGATCACGCTTCGCATGAGCTGCATGAAGATGTCGTCGAACTCCGCGCTTGCTGCGTCCATCGTCCGCAGCTGGGTAATAAGGCGCTTCATCTCGGCGTGCTCGGGGTAGCTCTTGTCGATCTGCTGCGGATCGGTCGAGCGCATCGCGGGATAGAAAATCTCTTCCTCGATTTGCGCGTGAATCTCGAGCGACAGACAGATGGTGTCCGCAAGCGCTTTTTTAGCGCGCAGCGAGCTGTCCATCTCGTACTGATGAAACGTTGCCAGCACGTGCGTATGGTCCATGCGGAGCATGCTCGTCGCACTCGGGGCCATCTTGCTCAGCAGCGAGTTCATGGGGCGTCCTCATTGGCGTCGGTATACCCTCACGTCGTGTGCAAGAGGTGTTCCCGTCCGATGTGTCAGGCAGCGGCCACGAGCCGCAATATCGTGAGCTCCGGCGTCGTGCCGAACCGCACGGGCGGGCCCCATGTGCCGGTGCCGGCGCTCACGTACACCCACATGCGGCCCTGGCGCGAGAGGCCGGCAACGTGCGGTGCGTGGACGAGTCTTACCGCCAGAGTCCACGGAAAGAATTGTCCCGCATGGGTATGTCCGGAGAGCTGAAGGTCGTACCCCGCCTGTTCGGCCGCTACGGCGAGCTTGGGGTTGTGGGCGAGTAGAAGACGGAAATCGGCCGGCTCGCGACCTGAGGCGATGTCAGGGCGCGGCGGATCGAAATGCCGTGCCGCTGGATCCGTGACGCCGGCGACGAGGATGCGCGCACCGTTCCTCGGCACGATCGCGCTGGCATTCGCGAGCACCGGCAGCCCGATCTCCGCGAAATGGCGGGCCCACGCCGTGATGCCCGAGTAATACTCGTGATTGCCCCACACGTAGAAAGTCGGCGCGACGCCGGGCAGTTCGGCGAGAGCCGTGATCTCCGAAGCGATGCGCGACACCGGGCCGTCGACGATGTCGCCCGTCAGCGCGATGAGATCCGGCGCGAGGCCGCGCACCATGTCGACTACCCGCCGGACGTAGCGGCCGCGTATGGTAAGGCCAACGTGAAGGTCGGTGATCTGGGCGATGCGGTAGCCGTGCAGCGCCGGTGGCAATCGGCTGATGGGGACATCGACCCGGCGCACGCGCGGACCGCGGAAAGCGGCGAGCATGCCCGCGCCGAGCGCTACGAACGACCCGATGACAACCGAATCGGCTCCCGGATCGACCCGTGCGTCGGGCATGTCGAAGAGGAGGGCGACGAGCGCGGACAACGCGATCAGCGCATCGCGCACCAGCGCGAGCAGCACGGCGAAGCTGGTCCATCCCATCGACACGTAGCTGCCCACATGCAGTGCATGATCGAGCCGGCCATGGCGTTCCTTGTCGGTGCCCCAGTACAGCACCGGGACCATCCATACCAGCAGAAACGGAACGGCGAGCGCGAGCCGTGTCGCATATGTGCCTGCGATGCGCCATGCCACATACGCGTAAGCGGCGACGAGGAGCGCCGTGACCGCGAGCACGAACCGGTTGATAAAGCGGTTCATCGTCTTGCGCGCAAGGCATGGCGTGTCATGAATGTCTCGCCATGCGGGCGGGCGCTCAGGAATTCTCGAGCACGATGCCTTCGATGATGTTCGCGACGTCTTCGCAGGCGTCCGTGACGGCTTCCAGATGCTCGTACACCGAGCGCATCTTGATGAGCTGCCGAACGTCGGCCTCGTCGCGGAAGAGCTTCGCGATCGCGGCGCGCATGACGTGATCGGCTTCGGATTCGTAGCGATCGATTTCGTCGCATGCCGCGAGCATGGCCGCGGCGTTCTTCATGTCGGAGAGCATGGCGACGACCGATTGGACTTTCTGCGTGCACGCGTGGTTGATGTCGGCGAGCTGACGGGTTTCGGCGGTGGCTTCCTTCACGTCGTATACGAACAATAGCTGCGCGGTGTCTTCGATGATGTCGAGGATGTCGTCCATGCGCGTGAGCAGCTGGTGTATCTCCTCGCGGTCGAGCGGCGTGATGAACGTCTTGTG
>JBLNBW010000206.1:0-17471 GCA_050260255.1 Rhodospirillaceae bacterium
GGCGGAGTGCGTGCTGCGGCGAAGACGCCGAACCACCCTTCGATCTCGTAGCCGGGCAATCCGGCCTCGCCGATCGTGGGCATCCTTGGTAATTCAGGCAGCCGCTGCGCAGTCGTCACCGCAAGCGGACGAAGATATTGATTAGATAAGTACGGCAGCGCGAGCGGCAACGCGGCGAACATGTAGGAGACATGATGCGTCGCCACCGCGTTGAGCGCCGAAATGCCGCCGTTGTACGAAACATGCACGGCATTCAGACCCGCCATGCGCAGGAAGCGGTCCCCTGCGAGGTGTCCCGTGCTGCCGTCTCCCGATGAGCCATAGTTGATTTCGCCCGGCCGCACCTTCAGCCAGGCGATGAGCGATCGCAAATCGTCTACCGGCAAGGTCGAGTTGACCATCAGCACGAACGGCATCGTGACGAGCGGTGCAACGAGGACGAAATCGCCCACTCCGTCGTATTTCACGTTGAGGTAATAGTGCGGAGCGATCAGCATCGTGGCATTGCTTCCGAGCAACAGGGTGTGTCCGTCTGCCGCGCCGTGCGCCACCTTCGCGGCGCCGACCGTCGTCGCCCCACCCGGCTGACGCTCGAGTCTTACCGGATGACGTGTGCGCTGTCGTATGGCGTCGGCCGTCATGCGCGCGAGTGTGTCCGAGATCGCAGGGGGCGCGTTCTGCGCAATGAGCTTGTAGGTCTTCGTGAGCCGCGACGTGCCGCGTATGTCGGTCGGGCCGCTCACGGGATACGGCACGACGATCTTTACCGCATGCGCAGGAAAGCCCTGCGCCGCGGCGGGCGAATACCATCCGGCGAACATGATGAGGATCGCAAGCAGCCCCATGACAGTTGCCAGGCGGGTTACAGCGCTTTTCATTGCCATCGATTCGTCGAGTCCATGAGGTCGGACTCGCGGCTACGCCGGCCTCGTTGTCGTTGTCGAAGAGCAACGATGCTGAAGCGAGGCCATGGCAAAGTCGGATTGGCGGAACGCACGCGAACCGCCATCACGCGTATCCGCTATTGTCCCATTGCAGGCGCACGCGCAGCCGGCGATATTCGTCGGGGGCGGCGCTGTCCGTCATCATGACGACGTGGCGGATGCGAGGCGTGCCCTGCGTGCGAAGGTCGATGACGGTGAGAAACGGCGTGACGAAAGTCGTCGGCAACAGCCGTGCCGCGTGCCAAAGCCCGTCCCGGGTCTGGAAGTTCACCGCGCGGTCTTCGTTCCATTCCAACGCCACGATGGCATCGCGTGTCCGCAGCAGCGCGGAACGCTGGACGGTTGCAACCAGGCTCAGGAGAACCACGCACGCGAGCGCCATGCGCAGCTCGAACGGCAGGTCGAGCATGAACACTCCGGCAGCAGTCGCGACATGTGCCGTGATAAGCAGACACGCGAGCCGGTACGACGGCTTCAACTGCACGTTCATCACCATAGTGTCGCTCCTTGCCGCGTGCGCTCCCCGACTTGCGTTAGTATAGGAGCAACGAGGTCTGTACAGGGAAATGCGGACCGCTACGCACCCATCCGGCCGCGCGGGACTGCCTTTGGAGATCGTCATGGCTTATTCGTATTACGTGTACTACCGCGTCGACCGCGACCGCAGCGCGGCGGCAGAGAAGGCGGTGCTGCAGCTGCTCGACGCGCTCAAGCAGGCCACCGGCATCGCGGGGCGGCTCCTCAAGAAGCGCACCGAGCCTTTGCTGTGGATGGAGGTGTACGAGAACGTCCGCGATGATGCGAAGTTCGAGTCGGAGCTGGCGACTGCTGTGACGCGCCTCAAGCTCCAGGACTACCTGCAGGGGGATGCCACCCGGCGCGTCGAGTGCTTCGAGAACTAGACCGTCGATGTGCCTCATACTCATTTCGTATCGGGCGAGCGCGCAATATCCGCTGGTCATAGCCGCGAACCGGGACGAGGCGTACTCGCGGCCCGCACTCCCCGCGGATCGCTGGAGCGACTGCCCTTCGGTTTACGGTGGACGCGATCTCCAGGCCGGCGGTGCCTGGCTGGCCGTGTCGGAAACCGGACGCTACGCGGCGCTGACGAATTTTCGCCAGGGAGGCGTGCGCGATCCGGGATTGCGCAGTCGCGGCGAGCTCGTGGCTGACTATTTGTGCGGCACTACCATGCCGGGGGCGTACCTCGACAACGTGCGACAGCGGGCGAGCGAGTACAACGGCTTCAGCATGCTCGCCGGCGATGCGCAGGACCTTTATTTCTATTCGAACCGCGGCAATGGCTTACAGCGCGTTTCCCCGGGCATACACGGCTTGAGCAATCATCTGCTCGACGAGCCATGGCCGAAGGTCGTTAATGGTGTCGCCGCTCTGGAATCGTGGCTCGCGCTCGATGTCGAGCCTCTCGCGGCGCGTCTTTACGAATATCTCGGCGACCGGACCATAGCGCCCGATCATCTGCTGCCTTCCACCGGTGTGGATGCGCAACGCGAGCGGCAGTTGTCGGCTGCTTTCATCGCAGACGAGCGCTATGGCACTCGTACGTCCTCGGTGATCATCGTTTGCGCAGATGGCGACGTCTACTTCGGCGAGCGCGCTTTCGGTACGCGGGGCGCTTACCTGTACGACAAGACGGTGCGCTTTCGCATCCGAGGGCTCAGCGCTGCGGCCGGCAGCGCAACACCATTTCACGGTGAGGTATCCCGGCTTCCATGAACTGCTCGCCGATGGCGACGAACCCATGCTTCGCATAGAACGCCAAGGCGTGCGTCTGCGCGTGCAGTCTCACTTCCTCGTGACCCAGTTCGCGCGCGGCGTCCAGCAAAGCACGCAAGATCGCGCTGCCTACGCCTCGCCTGCGCCATGAGCGCAGAACAGCCATCCGCCCTATGCGCCCATCGGGCAGCAGACGTCCGGTGCCTATAGGCACGGCCGCCGTACTTGCCGCCAGTACATGCACGGAGCGGACGTCATCCTCATCCCATTCGAGCTCTTCCGGAACGCCCTGCTCTACGATGAATACTTCACGGCGCACGGAGGAGAGCGCCTCCCGGCGCTCCTGCCACGTGACGCGGTGCACGACGTAATCGCGGGATAGAGCGCGCATCGAACGCGCCAGCGCTCCAGGCGCTGTCAGATGGTAAGGCCGCCGCTCACTTCGATCACGGCGCCGTTGATGTAGCTTGCCTCGTCCGAGGCGAGGAACGCAAAGGTGTTTGCGATTTCTTCAGGGCGGGCCAGCCGACCCAGCGGCACTTTCTCTTCCAGCGCCTTCAGCACCTTGTCGGGGATAGTGCTGAGAATGTTCGTCGCGACGAAACCGGGACACACCGCGTTCGCGCGTATGCCTTTGCGTCCAAGCTCCCGTGCCCAGGTCTTCACCATGCCGATGACCCCGAACTTGCTCGCCGCATAATTCGTCTGGCCGAAATTGCCGTACAGGCCGACGATGGACGAGGCGTTCAATATGACGCCCGACTGCTGCGCGAGCATCGTGTTCACCACCGCCTTGGTGCAGTTGTAGACGCCCTTTAAGTTGATCTCGATGACCCGGTCGAACTGCTCTTCCTCCATGTTTTTGAACTGAGCGTCGGCTACGATGCCGGCGTTGTTCACGAGGATGTCGACCCGTCCCCACTTGGCGACCGTAACTTCAACCATCGCCTCCAGCGCGTTCATGTCGCGGACGTCGGCGGCGTAGCCGAACGCGTCCCCGCGCGTTTCCTTGCACAGACGTACGGTCTCCTCCACCGCTTCGGGGGTAAGGTCGCAGGCGACGACCTTTGCGCCTTCTTGAGCGAATTTCACCGCCGTGGCCTGTCCTATGCCGCGGCCGGCGCCGGTGATGATCGCAACCTTGTCCTGTAACTTCATGCCCTTCCCCCATCCAAATAATGTGCCCGTAAGTTGCGCCGCACAATTTAATCGAATCTATGGCAATGCACAACAGAAAAACGCCTACATTTAGCTGGGGTAGACATGGGAAACCAGCGCTACATGTTGCGGGTAGCAGCACAAGCCGCGCTCGTGTTGTGAGCGCGCTACCGGCGCAGCAACATTACAGAAAGTGGGAAAGCAGTACAATCCAGCGCGGCGTACGCCCGCGAGCAGATCACTTCTTTCTTATCAGGGTGCTGGGTCACGGTTCTCAAGTGATTTCGAGCGTCTCGAGACAAAGAAGTGGCGCAACATGTCGCCGCACTCGGCAGCGAGCACGCCTCCCTCGACCGTCGCGTGATGGTTGAGCCGGGTTTCCGCAAACAGGTTCACCACGCTCCCGCAAGCCCCGGTTTTCGGATCGGCCGCACCGTATACGACGCGCGCGATCCGTGCATGAATGATGGCGCCCACGCACATCATGCACGGCTCCAGCGTCACGTACAGGGTGCATCCGCCCAATCGATAATTGCCGAGCCGCGCCGCGGCATCCCGCAATGCAGCGATCTCGGCGTGGGCGGTCGGGTCGTGTGCGCCTATGGGGTGATTATGGCCTCGCCCGGCAATTTCCCCGTTGCAGACAACGATCGCGCCGACTGGCACCTCGCCCTCGGCTTCGGCCTTACGGGCAAGGGCGAGCGCTTCGCGCATGTACTGCTCGTCCGATACGGGTATCACGGAAAGGAGACGGGCTACCGCCGGCCGCTCAAAGACTCGTAGGCCTCCGCGCTGAACCCGACCAGCAGCGGACCGCCCGTTACGAGCACGGGCCGCTTGATGACCGAAGGCTGGGCGACCATCAACGCCAGGGCAGTGTCGCGGCTCAGCGACTGCTTCTGCTTCTCGGGCAACTTGCGGAAAGTCATGCCGGAACGGTTGACCAGTCGTTCCCAGCCTACTTCCTCGCACCAGCGCTCCAGCTCGTTGCGGTCGACACCCGCAGTCTTGTAGTCATGGAAGCGATAGTCAACGCCGCGTGCGTCGAGCCACGCACGGGCCTTCTTCACCGTGTCGCAGTTCTTGATGCCGTACATGGTAATCGTCACGCGAGCCGTTCCTTTCCTGCTATTCCCACTCGATGGTCGCGGGCGGCTTGCTGGAAATGTCGTAGACGACGCGGTTGATGCCGCGGACTTCGTTGATGATGCGATTGGAAACCCGCGAGAGCAGCGTATGCGGCAGCTCGGCCCATTGCGCCGTCATGAAATCGGTCGTCTGCACGGCGCGCAGAGCGACGACGTATTCGTAGGTCCGGCCATCGCCCATGACGCCCACGGAGCGCACCGGCAGAAATACGGCAAAGGCTTGCGCCGTTTTCTCGTACCACCCAGCTTCGCGCAGCTCGTCGATGAAAATTGCGTCGGCGCGGCGCAGGAGATCAGCATATTCGGCCTTCACCTCGCCCAATATGCGCACCCCGAGCCCCGGGCCCGGGAACGGGTGCCGGAACACCATGTCGTGCGGCAGACCGAGCTCCAGGCCGAGCTCGCGCACTTCATCCTTGAACAGCTCGCGCAACGGCTCGAGCAGCTTGAGATGCAGCGTATCGGGCAATCCGCCGACATTGTGATGCGACTTGATCGTATGCGCTTTCTTGGTCTTCGCGCCTGCCGACTCGATGACGTCGGGATAAATCGTGCCTTGCGCAAGCCATTTCACTTTCGGCAGCTTGGCGGCCTCGCGCTGGAAAACCTCGACGAACTCGCGGCCGATGATGCGGCGCTTCTGCTCCGGATCGGTGACGCCTTTCAGGTGGCCGAGAAACTGATCGCGCGCATCGACATGGATCACGCGCACGCCGAGGTTGCGCGCGAACGTTTCCATGACCTGCTCCGCCTCGTTGAGGCGTAAGAGCCCGTTGTCCACGAAAACGCATGTGAGCTGCTGGCCGATCGCCCTGTGGATGAGCGCTGCAGCCACTGAGGAGTCGACGCCGCCCGAGAGTCCGAGGACGACCTCGTCGGTTCCGACCTGCGAGCGGATATGGCCTACTGCTTCGTCGACGTATGCCGGCATCGTCCAGTCGCCGGAAACGGCGCAGATGTCGAGCACGAAGCGCTCGAGTATCGCCTTGCCCTTCAAGGTGTGCATGACTTCAGGATGGAACTGCAAACCGTAGAAGCGTCGCTTCTCGTCGCCGATGCCCGCAATCGGGCATGCCGCGTTGCTCGCGATCACGACGAAGTCCGGCGGCATTGCAGTCACTTTGTCGCCATGGCTCATCCACACGTCGAGCAGACCGTGGCCTTCGGCGTTCGCACGATCCTGGATATCCTTAAGCAGCGTCGAATGCCCGCGTGCCCGCACTTCGGCGTAGCCGAATTCGCGAATGTGGCCGCTCTCGACCTTGCCGCCCAGCTGCTCTGCCATGGTCTGCATCCCATAGCAGATGCCGAGGACCGGCACGCCCAGCTCGAAGACCGCCTTCGGCGCCTGGGGAGAGCCGCCTTCCCAGACCGAAGCGGGTCCGCCGGACAGGATGACGCCGCGCGGCTGGTAGCTGCGCACCCAATCGTCGCTCACGTCGTAGGGATGGATTTCGCAATAGACGTGCAGCTCACGTACGCGGCGTGCGATGAGCTGCGTATATTGCGAGCCGAAATCGAGGATGAGAATTTTTTCGTGATGCATGGCTGTGAGGCGGGAGGCGGGAGGCGGGAGGCGAGAGGCGAGAAAGCGAAGGCGCATCGCGCCGTTGCTCCTCACCCTTCACTCCCGACTCCTCACTCGACTCTGTAATTGGGCGCTTCCTTGGTGATCTGCACGTCGTGGACGTGCGACTCGCGTATCCCGGCACTCGTGATTTCAACGAACTCCGCTTTGCGACGCACTTCCTCGATGGTGTTGCAGCCGATGTAACCCATGCTTGCGCGCACGCCGCCCATGAGCTGCTGGATGAGCGGGACGATGCCGCCCTTGTACGGCACACGCCCTTCGACGCCTTCCGGCACGAGCTTCTCGGTATCGAGCTCGTCCTCTTCCTGGAAATAGCGATCGGCCGAGCCCTGCTGCATCGCGCCGAGCGAACCCATGCCGCGATAGGCCTTGTAAGAACGGCCCTGATACAACTCGGTCTCGCCCGGTGATTCCTCGGTCCCGGCAAACAAGCCGCCGATCATCACGCAATACGCGCCGGCCGCAAGCGCCTTCGCGATGTCGCCGGAGTACCGAATGCCACCGTCGGCGATGAGGGGAACGTCGCTTTTCGCAAGCGCGCGAGCGACGTTGTCGATCGCGGTGATCTGCGGCACGCCGACACCGGCGACGATACGAGTCGTGCAGATGGAGCCCGGGCCTATGCCGACTTTCACTGCATCCGCCCCATGATCCACGAGGGCTTTCGCTGCGGCGGCGGTCGCGATGTTGCCGCCGATCACTTGCGTCTTCGGATACTTGCGCTTGATCCAGCGCACGCGCTTTAACACGCCCTCCGAGTGGCCGTGCGCCGTGTCCACCACGATGACATCGACGCCTGCTTCTACCAGCGTCTCGACGCGCTCTTCGGTCCCCTCGCCTACGCCGACTGCCGCGCCTACGCGCAGGCTGCCCAGCTTGTCTTTCGATGCGTTGGGATGCTCCGTCGACTTCAGAATATCCTTCACCGTCACGAGGCCACGCAGCTCGAAACTCTTGTTGACGACGAGCACGCGCTCGAGACGATGCTTGTGCATGAGCGTCATCGCCTCCTCGCGCGGCGCGCCTTCGCGGACCGTCACGAGACGCTCGCGCGGCGTCATGATGTTCTTCACCGGCTGATCGAGATTCGTCTCGAAGCGCAAATCGCGGTTGGTGACTATGCCCTGCACCTTGCCGCTGCCGTCGACGACGGGCAGGCCGGAGATGTGGTGCAACTGCGTGAGCTTGAGAACGTCGCGCACCAGCATGTCGGCGGTGATCGTGATCGGGTCTTTGACGATTCCGCTTTCGAACCGCTTGACTTTCGCGACCTCGGCGGCCTGCGCTTTCGGCGACATGTTCTTGTGAATGATCCCCATACCGCCTTCCTGTGCGATCGCGATCGCGAGGCGCGATTCGGTCACCGTATCCATGGCGGCCGATACGACAGGAATGTTCAGAGTGATCTGCCGCGTGAGCTGGGTGTGGAGAGCTACATCGCGGGGGAGGACGGAAGAACGGGCGGGTATGAGAAGTACGTCGTCGAAGGTTAGGCCTTTATGCACCACTCGCATGTTTTCATCCTTCGCAAAGCCGGCATTATACGCAAGTGGTCGCAAACCGCCAACCCGAACTGTGCGTTAATCGATTGACTGTACAAGGCAAAATCACTATGGTGCCCGTCATGAAAACGACAATCTCCGCGTGCATCCCCCATCGCTTTCGGGGCATCTTCTGCAGCGCTGTGCTGACGCTTGCCGCGCTGCTCGCTACACCGGGCGCACTCGCGCAAGTCAACAAATGTCTCGACACCAGCGGCAAGGTCGTCGGCTACGGCTCCGAATGTCCTGCGGGCACCCGCTCCGAAGCGACGAACATACGCAATGCCCCCACCGCTGCGGCGCCTGGCGCGGGGGGCAAATCTTCATCATCGGCCGCGAATCCTTCGGGCCCGAAGACCATCGCAGAGCAGGAAGCGGATTTCCGTAAACGCCAGATGGAAAAACAGGAAGCGCAGGCGAAGGCCGATAAGACGGCAGCCGATCAGCAAGCGCGTGCAACAGCCTGCGAGAACGCACGTTCTTATCTGAAGTCCCTGCAGTCCGGAACGCGCATGGTCCGCACCGATCCGAAAACCGGTGAGCGAGTCTTTTTCGAAGAGGCCGATTACGCGCGCGAGACGGCGCGAGTGCAGCGCGCCGTAGACGAGAACTGCAAGTAGTACCCCCTCAGCCCTTGGCGACCTTCGCGGCCCGGCGGCGCCGCGTCTCCTTGGGATCCGCAATGAGCGGGCGATAAAGCTCGATGCGGTCGCCTGCTTCGACTTCCGCCGTAGGGGCGACACGCTCGCCGAATATGCCGAGCGGACAGGCATCGACGTCGAGCTCCGGATGATCGCGCTTTATTCCGCACCGCTCGATCACTGCGCGCACTGTCGTGCCTGACGGGACATGGAGCCGGTACAACCGCTGACCGTCGGGCGTTGCATACACCACCTCCACGACAATGTCCGGCTCAGCCTTGTCCATAGACATGCTCGGCGCGACGAAGGAAAGCCTCGACGAGGCTGTTCGCTATGTAACCGAATACGGGGCCCACGAGCTTTTCCAGAAGCTTGCTCGAGAACTCATAGTGCAAGCTGAATTCGATCTTGCATGCGTGCTCGTTGAGCGCCGTGAACTTCCAGCAGCCGTCTAGCGTGCGGAACGGCCCCTCCACCAAGCGCATCGATATTTCGCGCGGCGGCGTGCGGATGTTCTCGGTGGTGAAGCTCTGCCGCACACCGTGGTAACTGATTGTGACGCTCGCTCTCACTTTGCGATCGTCGACTGGTATGACGCTTGCAGCCCCGCACCACGGAAGAAACTCCGGATAGCGCTGAACGGCGTCCACCAGTTCGAACATCTGGTCGGCCGAATACGCGATCAGCACCGATTTTTTGACTTCCGCCACGTCATCATCCCGGTCATGGTGCGGGCGCCCGCACTGGTACAATAAGACACTTTTTCGGCCTCCCACCCATGAGCATCGTTCAGAACAAGAAAGCCTTCCACGATTATTTCATCGAGGAACGCTATGAAGCCGGCATTGCGCTCGAGGGCTGGGAAGTGAAAGCAATACGGGCCGGTCGGGTGCAAATCAAGGAAGCGTACGTGATCGTGCACAACTCCGAAATCTGGCTTACTGGCTGCCACATCACACCACTCGCGACCGCCTCTACGCACGTTAGCCCCGATCCCACGCGCACCCGCAAGCTGCTCCTCAACGCGTCAGAGATCAACCGACTCATCGGGAGCGTCGAGCGCGCGGGATACACGCTGGTGCCGCTGGACCTCCACTATTCACGCGGCCGCATCAAGGTCGAAATCGGTCTGGCGAAAGGCAAAAAGCAGCATGATAAACGAGCCACCGAAAGAGAGCGCGACTGGCAACGCGAACAGCAGCGCCTCTTAAGGACAAAGGTTTAGCGGGCGAGTTTACGGCGGAGGCTAACTTTTCACCAGTTGATGAAAAGTTAAGCAGCGCGGCCGAAGCCTACGCGCCACGGAAAAGAGCGACGTATTACGTGACGTCTCCAAAGCGGCGAGACGCCGCTTTGGAATGCACGCGAAAAACCGACGTCAGAGACAACGCGCAGCGGCGGAAATTGTCCAAGAAGGATGGGCGGGAAACTGGGGTGGCTGATGGGACTCGAACCCACGACAACCGGAATCACAATCCGGGACTCTACCAGCTGAGCTACAGCCACCATTGAAGTGATACTTGAGCGCGCTCGTGGCGCGCCCGGCGGGACTCGAACCCACAACCCCCGGCTTAGAAGGCCGGTGCTCTATCCGGTTGAGCTACGGGCGCTCTCGAGCAACCGACTTACGGCGGCAACGGGTATGTGCGACGCCCCAAGAAGGCGCGTAATATACTCCCCCACGCATGCATGGGTCAATTGGAACGGGACTTGCATTAGCTGACGCGGCGCTTGCTTGCGACGCCCCTGAATTTCTGTTATTAAAGCGATTTTTTTAAGGGATAGACGCCCTCATGGCCTCGGATTTGAACAAGGCTATCCCCCCTTACAAGCCCAAGGGGAAGGAAGAATATATGAACCCTCGGCAGCTCGCGTACTTCCGCGGGATGCTCGAGGAAATGAAGCGCGAGCTGTCGCAGGATATCGATCGCACCGTGCACACGATGCAGGACGAGGCGACGATCTTTGCCGATCCCAACGACCGCGCGAGCCAGGAATCGGATATGTCGCTCGAGCTGCGCAACCGCGACCGCGAGCGCAAGCTCATCAAGAAGATCGAGGAGACGATAGGTCGCATAGACGCCGGTGATTACGGCTACTGCGACTCCTGCGGCGTCGAGATCGGATTAAAGCGCCTCGAAGCACGGCCGACGGCGACGCTGTGCATCGATTGCAAGACGCTGGACGAGCTACGCGAGCGGCAAGTCGCCAAATAAACCCGGGGCCATGAAGCAGAAAGGGCAGCCCTTGCGGCTGCCCTTTCGCTTTTTATGAAGCCGTGCGGCGTTACTGCACGGTCTGCGTCTGCGGCTGAGCGCTATCCGCCGCCGCGGCCTTCATGGAAAGACGCAGCCGGCCTTTTTCGTCCGCTTCGAGGACTTTGACCCGCACCGTCTGGCCTTCCTTGAGATAGTCGGCCACCGCGTTCACGCGCTCGTTCGCGATTTGCGAAATATGCAGCAGGCCGTCCCGGCCGGGCAGCACGCTCACGATCGCGCCGAAGTCGAGCAGCTTGAGCACCGTGCCTTCGTAGATCTTGCCCACTTCGACGTCCGCGGTGAGCTCTTCGATGCGCCGGCGCGCAGCTTCTCCGCCTTCGGACGAAACCGATGCGATCGTCACGGTGCCGTCGTCCTGGATGTCGATCGTCGTGCCGGTTTCCTCCGTGATCGCCCGGATCACAGCACCGCCCTTGCCGATTACGTCGCGGATCTTCTCGGGCTTGATCTTCATGGTGATCATGCGGGGCGCGAACGCAGAGAGCTCGGCGCGCGGCGATTGGATGGCGCCCTTCATCTTTTCGAGGATGTGCATGCGACCTTCACGCGCCTGCTGCAGCGCTGCATGCATGATCTCTTTCGTGATGCCGTTGATCTTGATGTCCATCTGCAGCGCCGTCACGCCGCGCTCCGTGCCAGCCACTTTGAAATCCATGTCGCCGAGGTGATCCTCGTCGCCCAGGATGTCGGTCAGCACCGCAAAGCGGTTGCCTTCCTTGATGAGGCCCATGGCGATACCCGCGACGTGAGCTTTCAACGGAACGCCTGCATCCATCAGCGCGAGGCAGCCGCCGCACACGGACGCCATGGAGCTCGAGCCGTTGGACTCGGTGATCTCCGATACGACGCGCAGCGAATAGCCGAATTCCTCAGGCGTGGGCAGCACGGCAAGCAGCGCGCGCTTTGCAAGGCGCCCATGGCCGATCTCGCGACGCTTCGGAGAGCCGACGCGTCCGGTCTCGCCAGTGGAGTACGGCGGGAAGTTGTAATGCAGCATGAAGCGCTCGCGATACTCGCCCTGCAGCGCATCGATGATCTGCTCGTCGCGCGAGGTGCCCAGCGTGGCGGTGACCAGCGCTTGCGTCTCGCCCCGCGTGAAGAGCGCCGTGCCATGCGCGCGGGGCAGAACGCCTGTGCGTATGGTGATCGGGCGTACCGTACGCGTGTCACGACCGTCTATGCGCGGCTCGCCGTCGAGGATCTGAAGGCGGACGATGCGCGCTTCGAGGTTGCTGAACTCGCTCTTGACCTGGTTTTCGAACTCGGTCGTGGAGCCTTGCGGTACGAGTTGCTCGAGCACGCGGCTGCGAATTTCGTCCACGCGCTCGCTGCGTGCACGCTTCTGCTTGATGCGATAGGCCTCGCGCAGATCGTTTTCGGCGATTTCGTGCAGACGGTCGATGAGCTCTTCGTTCTTCGCGGGAGGCGCCCAATCCCACAGCGGCTTGCCGGCTTCGTCGGCGAGCTCGTTGATGATATCGATCACCGCCTGCATCTGCTGATGGCCGTAGACGACCGCCCCCAGCATCACGTCTTCGGGAAGCTCGTTCGCCTCGGATTCCACCATCAACACCGCTTGCTGCGTGCCGGCCACGACGAGGTCGAGCTTCGTGGATTTGAGCTCGGTGGCCGTCGGGTTCAATACGTACTGGCCGTCGATGTAGCCCACGCGCGCGGCGCCGATGGGCCCGCCGAACGGGATTCCGGAGATGGCGAGCGCAGCAGAGGCGCCGATCATCGCGGGAATATCGGAATCGATCTCGCTGTTCGACGACATGACGGTCGCAATGACCTGGACTTCGTTGTAAAAGCCGTCCGGAAACAGCGGCCGTATCGGGCGATCGATGAGCCGAGACGTGAGAATTTCCTTCTCGGAAGGACGCCCTTCGCGCTTGAAGAAGCCGCCGGGAATCTTGCCGGCAGCATACGTGCGCTCCTGGTAGTCGACCGTGAGCGGCAGGAAATCCTTGCCTGCGTCGGCCTTCTTGTTGCCGACGACGGTCACCAGGACGATAGTGTCCTCCATGTTCACCAGCACGGCGCCAGTGGCCTGCCGCGCAATCTCCCCGGTTTCCAGCGTCAGCTGATGACGTCCCCAGGTGAGTGTTTTCCTTATTGGAGTCAAGATGTGCCCTTTTCCACAAACAAAAAAGACCGCTGGCTGCAGCGGTCTTGTATTAAACGACAGGCATGCGCTTGCGCGACGCGCGCGCAGCCGCGAACGTGGCGACGTGTCGGAAAGCCGGAGTAAGGATGAGCGCTGTCGCCCATTCGGGCGCTGCCTTACTTGCGCAGACCGAGCCGCTCGATGGTTGCTTTGTATTTGTCGGCGTCGGTTCTACGCAGATAGTCGAGCAGCTTGCGCCGACGGCTCACCATGCGCAGCAGCCCACGACGCGAGTGATGGTCCTTGACGTGGGTCTTGAAGTGCTCCGTGAGATCCGTGATCCGCGCCGTGAGGAGCGCGATCTGCACTTCCGGTGAGCCCGTGTCGCCCTTCGCGCGCTGGTAGTCGTTCACCAGCTGCGCTTTTTGTACGGTCGTAACCGCCATAGTTTTACTACTCCGGCTGAAAAGTCCGCTATTTTACTCGGTAAGCCCGCGTTTTCTCAAGCTTTGCCGCCATCTTGAGGGAGGGTAGCCGCCGCGGGGACGGGGGCGGAGGATACCAGACGCTTCGCCACAATGCGACCCTCGGCTTCGACGCACACGAGCCCCATGAATTCGCCACTCGGGCCGTACGCTCGGACCAGTCCCGTCGCCCGGACGCCCGCCCGAGTCGACGGCCGTCCTACCCGTAGACTATCCGCTTCTCGCGCATCCAGGTCCAGCCGTGGCAGCTCCGAAACCAGGGTATCGACCGGTCTCAAAGCGGCGAGCCGCTCGTCCAACGTCAGGTTTTCCAATGCCGCCAGGGACACAGCCTCATCGAGTTTGAGGCCACCGACGGCCGTTCGAGTCAGGCTGGCAAGGCATGCCCCGCATCCCAGCGCCGCTCCGATATCCTCGGCCAGCACACGGATATACGTTCCCTTGCTGCAACTCACCGACACGGTGACGTCCGCCCCCTCTAGGGCCTCCAGAACCAAGCCGCCGATATGTACCGCCCGAGCTTCCCGCGGCACCTCATGTCCGGCACGCGCGTATGCATAGAGCGGCTTTCCATCGCGCTTGAGCGCGCTGTACATCGGCGGCACCTGGCGTATGTCGCCCCGAAACCGATGCAGCACCGCTACGATCGTCTCCCGATCACCGACCGGCGCGCACTGCGCCAGAACTTCGCCTTCGAGGTCGCCCGTGGCGGTCTTCACGCCGAGGCGAATCACTGCGCGATAGCTCTTGTCGGCGTCCAGCAGTCCCTGCGCGAACTTGGTTGCCTCGCCGAGACAGACTGGCAGCAACCCGTCGGCAAGCGGATCCAGCGTCCCCGTGTGCCCGGCCTTTGCTGCCTCGAAGAGACGCTTCACCCGGGAGACCGCAGTTTGCGAGGTGATCCCGCGCGGCTTGTCGAGCAGCAACACGCCGTCGACCGGCTTGCCGCGGGCGCGACGCTGTCTCACTCCTCGGGCGGCGGCTTGTGCCCGCCCACCGCTTCATCGATCAGACGGCTTAAATTCATGCCGCGCTCGACGGAACTGTCGTAGACGAACTGCAGCTGAGGCACCGTGCGAAGCTTCAATCGGTGCGCAAGCTGCGTGCGCAGGAAGCCCGCGGCGCGGCGCAGGCCCTGGGTGGCCTCCTCGGCGCGGGCCGCGTCGCCCAGCAACGTGAAGAACACCTTGGCGTGAGCGTAATCCGGGGTGACTTCCACGTCGGTGATGGTGATCATGCCGACGCGCGGGTCTTTCAACTCGAGTCGCACGATGTCGGCGAGCTCGCGCTGAACCTGATCCGCGACGCGGCGGCTGCGGGGAAAATCCTTGGGCATGCGTGAAACCTCGTGGAGGGACGGATCGGCCCGCCCCTCCGGGATGCGACACCGCTGCTACTGCAGCGTTCGTGCGACTTCGACGATCTCGTACACCTCGACCTGGTCGCCGACCTTGAGATCGTTGAAGTTCTTCACCGACAGACCGCACTCGAACCCAGCCTTCACTTCGCGCACGTCGTCCTTGAAGCGCTTCAGCGAGTCGAGCTCGCCGTCGTGTATCACAACGTTATCGCGCAGCACGCGGATCTTCGCCCCGCGCTTCACGGTGCCATCGACCACGAAACAGCCGGCAACGGTTCCGATACGGGAGATCTTGAACACCTGTCGGATCTCGACGAGCCCGATGATGTTCTCCTTGCGCTCGGGCGACAGCATGCCGGAGAGCGCCGCTTTCACGTCATCGACCGCTTCGTAGATGATGTTGTAGTAGCGAATGTCGACGCCGCTGCTCTCTGCGAGCTTGCGCGCCGCCGCGTCCGCACGCGTATTGAAGCCGATGATCACCGCCTTGGACGCGAGCGCGAGGTTCACATCCGACTCGGTGATGCCGCCCACCGCCGAGTGCACGATGTTCACCTTCACCTCGTCGGTCGAAAGGCGCGACAGCGCATGCGCCAGCCCTTCGTACGAACCCTGCACGTCCGCCTTGATGATGAGCGTGAGCGTCTTCTTCTCGCCCTCGCCGATCTGGTCGAACATGTTCTCGAGCTTGGCCGACTGCTGCTTGGCGAGCTTCACGTCGCGGAACTTGCCTTGGCGGAAGAGCGCAATCTCGCGCGCCTTGCGTTCGTCGCCGAGCGCGATGACTTCCGAGCCTGCGACCGGCACGTCCGAAAGACCGAGCACCTCGACCGGAATCGAAGGCCCGCCCTTGTCGATCGTGCGTCCCGCCTCGTCGAGCATCGCCCGTACGCGGCCGAACACCGCTCCGGCGAGCAGCACGTCACCCCGCTTGAGGGTTCCCGACTGCACGAGCACCGTCGCGACCGGCCCACGACCCTTGTCGAGTCGGGCTTCGATCACGATGCCTTTGGCGAACGTCTCCGTGGGCGCTTTGAGCTCGAGAACTTCCGCCTGCAGCAGTATGCCTTCGAGCAGCTGATCGATACCTTTGCCGGTCTTCGCCGAAACTTCCACGAACATCGTATCGCCGCCCCACTCTTCCGGAACGACCTCATGCGTCGCGAGCTCCTGCTTCACACGCTCGGGATTCGCTTCGGGCTTGTCTATCTTGTTGAGCGCAACCACGATCGGGGCCTTGCCGGCTTTCGCGTGGTGTATCGCCTCGATCGTCTGCGGCATCACGCCGTCATCGGCCGCAACGACCAGCACGACGATATCGGTCACTTTTGCCCCGCGGGCGCGCATGGCGGTGAACGCTTCGTGTCCCGGCGTATCGAGGAAAGTGATCACGCCACGCGGCGTTTCGACGTGGTAGGCGCCGATGTGCTGGGTGATGCCGCCCGCCTCGCCGCTCGCGACCCGTGTGCGGCGGATGTAGTCGAGCAGCGACGTCTTCCCGTGGTCGACGTGGCCCATCACCGTAACCACCGGCGCACGAGGCTCCAGGGTGATCTCTGCGTGCGCCTGCTCCGCTTCCGCCAGGAATGCGTCCGGATCGTCGAGCTTGGCGCGCACAGCCTTATGCCCCATCTCTTCCACCACGATCATCGCCGTGTCCTGATCGATGACCTGGTTGATGGTGACCATCATCCCGAGCTTCATCAGCGCCTTGATAACCTCCGCAGCCTTCACCGACATCTTGTGCGCGAGATCGGCGACGGTGATCGTCTCGGGTATCGTCACTTCGCGCACCAACGGCTCGGTGGGCGCAGCGAATCCGTGTTGCTGCTCGGCGTCATCACGGTGACCGTGACGGCCGCCCCTGCGGTCGCGCCAGCCCAGCCCGCCGCCCGCATCGCCGCGTGTCTTGATCGTGCGGCGCTTCGCGGCCTCATCGCGCCAAACGCTGGGCTTGGCCTTCTTGACCGCTTTTTTGTCCTTGTCGGCCGGTTTGGCGGCAGGCTTGTGCAGCGTGCCTTCCACCGGAGCGCCACCGGGCGTACCAGGCGCTGCACCCGCGACGGGTGCGGCAGGCGCAGCTTCCGGCGCGGACGTGGCTTCTGCCACAGAGGCTGTGGCAGCGGCAGCCGCTGCGGCAGCTTCGGCGGCCCTCGCGGCTTCGGCTTCCGCCTCTGCGGCTTTCTTGCGGCGCTCCTGCGCTTTTTGCGCGTCTTCGGCCTGTCGCGCGGCAAGCTCGGCCTGCTGACGCGCCTCTGCTTCGCGCAGCGCGGCCTGTTCGGCGTCCACGATGGGCTTGGACGGTGCTTCCGGGGCTTCCGCTTCCGGCGCTTCGCGTTTCACCAGAACGCGTTTCTTGCGCACTTCCACCTGTATGGTGCGCGACTTTCCGGTGCTGTCCGCCTTCTTGATCTCGGTCGTCTGGCGGCGCGTGAGCGTGATCTTCTGCTTGGCTTGTGCGGCGCCATGCGCCTGCCGCA
>JBLNBW010000207.1:0-3834 GCA_050260255.1 Rhodospirillaceae bacterium
TGTGCGTTGCGGCGACGTGAGCCTCGTGGGTCACGCCCCGTACGACGTCGCGAAGTTCGGCGTGAAATACGTCCCGCAGGACAAAAAGGTGTTCTCCGATCTCACGGTCCGCGAGAACCTCGAGCTCGGCAGCTACGCCACGCGCGATTATGACTGGGGCCGCGTCACCGATTACTTTCCCAAGCTCAAAATCCTGATGGATCGCAAGGCGGGCTACCTCTCCGGGGGCGAGCGGCAGATGCTGATGATCGCGCGAGCGCTGCTTGGCCGCCCCAAGGTGCTGCTGGTCGACGAGCCGACCGAAGGTCTTGCGCCGAGCATTGTCTCCCATTTGCGGGCAGTCTTCACCGAGCTCAGCGCCACCACCGCTCTCGTGCTGGTGGAGCAGAACTTGCCGCTTGTGTGCGCGATTGCGAACCGCATCTACGCGCTCAAGGAAGGGCGCATGGTGGCGGAGATCACCGAGCGCGCATCGATCACACCTGAAGCATGTGAGCCTTATCTCTAGCGATACGGAAAGCGAGCGCAATGAACGCATTACGATGGTGGGGCGGAATACTGCTCGCGTGGGGAGTGGTCGCAGCCTCGACGGTTTTTCTGCCGCTGCCGTTCATCATCGAAGTGGTGATCTTCTCCATCTACACGATGGGCTGCAATTTCCTGCTCGGTCGCGTCGGATTCATCTCGTTCGGCCAGCCCGCGTACCTCGCGGCAGGCGCGTACGGCACGGCGTTCTACATGTTTTACTTCGGCACCAATCCGTACATCGGGCTGCTGATCGGCGTGCTCTCCGGCCTCGGGCTGTCTGCGATCGTCGGCCCGCTCTTCGTGAGGCTTCGCAGCGACTACTTCGCGCTGGTGAACCTCGCGCTTGCGGTCATCATGTTCTACCTCATGCAGAAAGTGCTGGTGGACTTCACCAAGGGCGACAATGGGCTCTGGTATCTGACCAACATCGCGTCCACGCCGGTGCTCGACATCTCGAAGCGCACGCACTTTCTCGCCTTTGCGCTGATTTGCGCCGTGCTGGTGTGGGGTTTCTACAAGTACATCGACGACTCGATCTACGGCGCCTGCTGTCTTGCGACCAAGGTCAACGAGGACAAGCTGCTGTTCCTGGGCTACAGCAACTACAGCGTGCGGCTGCTCGCGTTCATCATCGCGAATACGACGACCGCCTTCGCCGGCGCGCTCTACGCCGTCTATCTCGGTTTCGTGAGCCCTGAGATCACGAGCCCGGCGCGCGCGGCCGATCCCGTGGTCGTCACGATACTCGGGGGCACCGGGACGTTGTTCGGCCCGCTGGTCGGCGCCATTGCCTACACCGGCATGAAAGACGTCATCAGCAAGCTGATCGGCAACTGGGAGCTTTTCATCGGCTTTCTGCTCGTCTTCATCATGCTCGCCGGCGAGAAAGGGATCTGGGGCAGTCTCCAGCCGTACCTCGAACGGCTGTTCTCGCGCCGCAAGCGCGCGCAGCAAGCGGTCGCGGCGCAGACGACGGGGACGGCGCGATGAGCACCGAGCTTTTCGTTTCCGGCGTCATCTTCGGCCTCAGCATAGGCAGCATCTTTTTCCTGATGGCCATCGGCCTGTCGTTGTGCTTCGGCCTCATGCGGATCATCAGTCTCGATCAGCTGCTGTATTACTCGATAGGGGCTTATCTCACCTACGCGGTGAGCCTTTCCACCGGCAGCATCTGGCTCGGCATCGCCGCCGGCGCCGGGACTGCGGGCGTCGCAGCGCTGCTGGTGGAGCGCCTCGTGTTCCTGCGCGTCTACGAGCGCGAGCTCACGTTCAGCATGATCACGTCGTTCGGCATACTGATCGGCGGCATCGGCATCATCAAATCGATATGGGGTGTGGTCCCGCGACCGGTACAGGTGCCGACGCTCGCCCAGGTCAGTGTCGTCGGCACCGATGTCCCGGTCTACCGGCTGATCGTCATCGTGCTCGCGGTGCTGGTGTATGTGGGCATCTGGCTGTTCCTCAACCGCACCATCATCGGCAAGGCGATCCGCGCCGGCATCGAAGACGTGCAGCACGTCGAAGGTCTCGGCATCAACGTGTCTCGGCTGTTTACGCTCACTTTCATCATTGCCGGGACGCTGTCCGGGCTGGCGGGCGGTCTGCATGCGCCGCTCATCATGGTGGATCCGCAGATGGGGCTGGAAGTGCTGGCGTTCGTGTTCATGGTCGTGATCATCGGCGGCCTGGGCAGCATCAAGGGCACGGCGGTGTCAGCCATCCTGGTCGGTCAGGTGGTGTCCTTGGGCTCGCTCGTCTACGCGCCGCTCGCCCAGATGGCGCCGTTTGCGATCATGCTGCTCATCCTGCTGGTGAGGCCGACCGGCCTGTACGGCAGCACGCTGGTGAAGAAGTAGTGCGGCCGGCACCCTCCGCGGTGCACGACGGGAATGCCGCAGGAGCGCCCAAGATCCGACGGGCAGAGGGCGCCGTGTATCGTGCGCCCTCGTGCCCTTCGCACGCGCCGTGATGGCTTGGTCTGCTAACGGCCCTTGAACACCGGCGCGCGCTTCTCCATGAAGGCTTTCACGCCTTCCCGGTAGTCTTCGGTGTCCTTGCAGATGTTTTGCGCGAACGACTCGAACTCCAGCCCCGCGCGCAAATCGACGTCCTCGTTGTGATAGATCGCGCGTTTGCTCAACTGCACCGCCACCGGGGCGGCATCCGCGATCTTGCGCGCAAGCTTGTACGTCTCATCCATCAGCGCTTCCGGCGCGACGACGGCATTCACCACACCAAGTGCGAGCGCCTGTGCAGCATCTATCGTATCGCCGGTGAAGATGAGCTCGCACGCCTTCGCAGTTCCCACCACACGCGGCAACAGCCACGAGCCGCCCCAGTCCGGCGCGAGCCCGCGCTTGACGAATGCCTGCGAGAATTTCGCCGCGCTCGATGCAATCCGCATGTCACACGCGAGCGCGAGATTCATACCGGCGCCAGCAGCCGCGCCGTTGACGGCCGCAATGATCGGTTTCGGACAATCGCGCATCGCGAGCACGACACGATCGCGCAGCGGCGCGAAGCGCTCGCTCGCCGCCGCCACCTGACCGGCTTCATTGCGCTCGCTCATCGACTTCACGTCGCCGCCGGAGCAAAAGCCGCGGCCCGCGCCGGTGATGACGAGCACGCCGACGTCCGGGTCAGCGCCGGCGCGCTTCACGGCATCCAGCAAGTCCTCGCGCAGCGTGTCGCCTAGCGCGTTGAGGCGCTCGGGCCGGTTCAGCGTGAGCGTGGCAATACGGTTTTTGACGTCATACAGCAAACATTGATACGCCATTTCTCGTTCCTCTGTTCGGCGATGGGGATAGAGCCCGGATTGGGGGCTGGCCATGGCGGAATTGTCACACACCGGGCGACGCGGCGGTAAGCCGCGTCCCATACCGTGGACCGCACCTCAACAAAGCGAGAAAACGCTACGGCACTCTACTTGCACCGAAAAGGTGAGCTAGGAAAACCGGAGTACCCCATGAACAGCCTCATCTACATCATCGGCCTGATCGTCGTCATACTGGCGATCCTGTCGTTTTTCGGTCTGCGCTGACGCTGTCCACGCCGCGCGCACGTCCGCGCGGCCACCGGGTCGCTGGCGCGACTACCAGCCGATCGATCCTGCGCGAGCCCTAGGCACCGAGCCGCGGTGCCACGGTTCGTTGCGTCGAGCACGACCGCGGCATGCGTGTAAGCGGCGTGAGCCGCCGCGGTGAGCGCGGCGGCTTTCGGGGTTGCCTCGTTCGTTACAGCGCCTCGGCCGGTTCTGCGGTCGCTTCGTCGCGCTTCTTGCGCACGCTCGGGATGATCATGATCGCC
>JBLNBW010000208.1:0-53169 GCA_050260255.1 Rhodospirillaceae bacterium
CCTACCCCCTGACTCGTCGCACCTGACCGGCTATCGCAGCGCCGCGACGATAGCCGCAGTCATTGCTTTCGTGCCCCCAGTGCCGCCGAGATCGCGCGTGACGGCGCTTTTTTCCTTCAGCACTTCGATCAGCGCCTGCTCGATGCGATCGGCGACTTTCGGCTGACCGATGTAGCGCAGCATCATCACGGCGGAAAGTATCATGGCCATCGGATTGGCGATGTCCTGCCCGGCGATGTCGGGCGCACTGCCGTGCACCGCCTCGAACATGGCGTGATCGGCGCCGATGTTCGCGCCCGGCGCGACACCCAGACCACCTACCAGGCCGGCACAGAGATCCGAGATGATGTCGCCGTACAGGTTCGCAAGCAGCAGCCCGTCGAACGTCTCCGGCTTGATGACGAGCTCCATGCACAAGGCGTCGACGACGCGGGCATCGGTCTGGATCTCGGGATAGAGATGTGCGAGATCCTGCGCCGTCTTGAGGAACAGCCCGTCGGTCATCTTGAGCACGTTGGCCTTGTGACCGATGGTGAGGCGACGGCGCGACATGCGGCGGCAGTAGTCGAACGCGAAGCGTGCCGCGCGCTCGGACGCGCCGCGGGTGATGGTCTTGATCGCCTCGGCGGTATCCGCATCGACCATGCGCTCGTTGCCGGTGTAGAGATCCTCGCTGTTCTCTCGGAAGATCACGAGATCGACGTTCTGGTAGCGGCTCGCGACACCGGGATAGTTCTTGATCGGACGCACGTTGATGAAGAGGTCGAGCTCCTTGCGCAGCGCGATGGCAACACTCGGATGCGTGCGCTTCACCGGCTTGCCGTCCGGTCCCGTGCGCTCGATAGGCACACGATACGTGCCGCCGAACGGCGTTTGCGTCGGCCCCTTCAATACTATCTTGTTCGTCGCAATGGAGTCGAAAATCGCGCGCGGCAGTGGCGTGCCGTACTGCTGCTCGGCCTTCATGCCGGCGACGACTTCTTCGAATGCGACCTCTGCACCTGCGGCTTCGATGATCGCGCGGGCGGAGCCCACCACTTCCGGGCCGATGCCGTCGCCCGGAATCAGAGTAATCGTTTGCACGTTGAAATGGTTCCTTCAGGAAGCAGCCGTTACGTTTGCGGATCCTCGCCTTCCTTCCATTGGCGGATCTTCGGCAGCATGAACGGCAATGAGATGGCGACAGCGGTGAGGGCCAGCAGCGTGATGCATATGCCGCTGCTCACGAATATGGACGTGTTGCCGCCCGATATCGTCATGGCCTGGCGGAACGATTGCTCCATCACCCCGCCCAGCACGAGCGAAAGCACGAGGGGCGCTGCCGGAATATCCACCTTGCGGAAGATGTAACCCAGCACGCCGAAAAACAGCGCGAGATACAGTTCCAGTACGTTGCCGTTGCCGGCGTAGATACCGATGGTCGAGATCGAGATGATGAGCGGCAGCAATATGCCGGTCGGAATGTAGAGCAGCCGCACGAAAAGCCCGATCAGCGGGAGATTCAGGATGAGCAGCATGATGTTGCCGATGTACATGCTGTCCACCAGCCCCCACACGAGGTCCGGACGGTTCTGCAGCAGCAGCGGACCGGGCTGTATGCCGTACATGATGAACGCGCCCATCAGCACGGCGGTCGAGCCGGAGCCGGGGACGCCGAGCGTGAGCAGCGGCACCATCGCGCCGCCGGTGGAAGCATTGTTCGCAGCTTCCGGCCCCGCGACACCTTCGATCATGCCCGTGCCGAACTTATGCTTCTCCGGATGCAGCGAGCGCTCGACGCTGTAAGACAGTATCGTCGCTATCGTCGCGCCCGCGCCCGGCAGCACGCCCTTGAAGAAGCCGATGAGCGAGCCGCGGATGATGGGCTTCCACGAGCGCGACCATTCCTCGCCCGTGAGCCATAGCTTGCCCTTGATGCGTATGATCTCCGACTCGCCCTTGAAATATGCCTCCATGCCGCTGAACACTTCGGCGACCGCGAACAGGCCGACGACGACCACGATGAAGCCGACGCCGTCCTGCAGTTCCGGCACGCCCATGGTGTAACGCGGCTGCCCGCTCTGCAAGTCTATGCCGACGGTCGCAATAACCAGGCCCAACAGCATCGACAGGATGCCTTTCGCGAGAGAACGGCCCGTAAGCGCGGCGACCGCCGTCATGGCGAAGAGCATCAGCGTGAAGTACTCCGCCGGCCCGAAGCGCAGCGCGAAGCTCGCGAGCGGCACGGCGAGCATGGTGAGCAGAATCACGCTGATCGTGCCGGCGATGAAAGAGCCGATCGCCGACACCGCAAGCGCTGCCCCTGCCCGCCCCTTGCGCGCCATCTGATAGCCGTCGATAGCCGTCATCACCGAGGACGATTCGCCCGGCGTATTGATCAGGATAGACGTGGTGGAGCCGCCGTACATGGCGCCGTAATACATTCCCGCCATCATGATCAGCGCGGACGTCGGATTCATCCCGAAGGTGACGGGTATGAGCAGCGCGATGCCGGCAGCAGGGCCGATGCCCGGCAGGACGCCGATCACGGTGCCCATCAGACAGCCGAGAAAGGTGTACCAGATGTTGATCGGCGTCGCGGCCACCGCGAAGCCGTTGATGATGTGCTGTAGCGCGTCCATGCCCGTCCTTAGAAGCTGAAGATGCCGGGCGCGAGCGTCACGCCGAGCGCTTTCACGAACAGTGCATAGCTCGCCACGGAGAAAATCACCGACGTAAGCGCGTTCGTGAGCCAGCGGTTGCGATGGAAATACGCCATGAGCACGAACAGGAACACCGCGGTCGACAGCATGTAGCCCAGGTGCTCGAACACGGCGTAATAGACCGCCGTCCACACGACGACGGCCGCGATCACCATGTAGTGGCCGCGTTCCTCGCTGGTGCTTTCATGCGCGTTCTCTTCACTATCCGAGCGCCGCGCACGCAGCATCTCGAGGAACAGCATGATGGCACTCAGGATGAGCCCGGCGCCGAGCAGGCGTGGAAACGCTTTGGGACCGAGCGGGTCGCCGATTTCGAGCGCAGGAATCTGCGCGGTCGCGTACAGATACAGCCCCGCGAACACGAGGATGCAGACGAAGATGATGCGATCAGCCAGCATGGGCCGTCCTCCACAGTTGCGTGCGCACCGCATCGGCGCAACTTCTTGTTGTGCTTAAACACCGGTTATAGAGCCAGCTGACGTGGCCGCGACATCTTACCCAAGAATTCCCGCACTGTCTGCACGCGCATCTGCGGGTCATCCAGCATGCGGCCTGCGATTACGCCTGTTAATCAGCAGGCCCCACGCTCGTCACATCTGCTTGCGGTACTCTGCCGGATCGATGCGCGCCTCGATCAGCGTGAAGGTATCGGACGAGAGCGCGTCTTTCGCCGCTTTTTCGAGCGCCGCCACGTCTTCGACCACGATGCCGCTGCCGCCGTAAGCCCGAGCGAGCAATGCGTAATCGGGACTGCCGGTGGCAACGCCCGTCTCGGCGAGCTTCATGCGCTCCTGCTTCAACTTTATGAGCGAGAGCGTGTCGTCGCGGAATACGACGAGCGTCACTGCGAGCTTGTGCTCTTTCAACAGCGCGAGCTCGCCGATCACCATGTCGAGCCCCGCCTCGCCCATCATGGCGAGCACCGGCCGATCGCGGAACTGCAGCTTTGCCGCAATGGCGGCCGGCAGTGCGTACCCCATGGACCCGAGGCCGTTAGATTGCAGGAGACGGCGCGGCTCGTAGCATTGCCAAACGTGATTGATGAGGATGCGATGCGATCCGGTGTCTATGGTGGCTATCGTGTCCCGTGGAAAAACTTTGCGCAGTGTGGAAGCAACCTGGTAAGGCCCCAATCCGTGCGCAGGACGCTGAACCACGGCGTCGCGTATGCTGATGCGATACTCGTCGAGCTCCGATTGCGGCCAGCGCTCGGGCGAGCGACGCGTACCGGCTGCGTTGAGCGCGCGCAGAAAGCCCGCGATGCCGCCCGCGTACTCGATGCGGCAGCGAAATACGTGATGTGTGTTGGGCACGAGATCTATGCCGACCGTGCGCTTGTCCTCGTTCCACGGCGCCATCCAGTCTGCACGCAGCTCCACGGGATCGAAGCCTATGGCGAGTATCAGATCGCTTTCGGCGATTCGTGCCATGTGCAGCTTGTCGACCACCGGCGAGAGGCCCGTCGCACCGATCACGAGTGGATGATCCTCGGCGACCGCGCCCTTCGCCTTGTACGTCATCACGGCCGGAATCTGCCACTGCTCGAGGAACCGGCGCAGCTCGTCGCACGCATCGTCGAGTTGCACGCCCAGTCCGACGAGCGCAATAGGCCTCTTCGCCTGTTCCAGCCATTCGACGACCTGGGCGAGCGTCTCGGGCGCCGGCGCCGTGGCAATCACCGCCGGCGCGTGCGGGCGGCCCTCCGGCTGCTCCGCCGGCGCGACATCCGTCGGCAGATTGAGATGCACCGGACCGGGCATGGGACTCGTCGCGATCGCCAGACCCTTGCGCACCTGCTCGTACGCGCCTTTGGCGCGTACCGTCGTCGTCCATTTGACGATCGGCCGCAGCAGCGACTCGTGATCGATGATCTGATGCGTGTAAACAGCGCCGATCGGCGTTGCGATTTCGCCGGTCAGCACCGCGACCGCGGAGCGGTCCAGGAACGCCTGAGCGACGGCGGTCGTCGTGTTCGTGATGCCGGGCCCCAGCGTCGCGACGAGCACGCCCGGCGTACCGGTGAGCTGGAACGTCGCGTCGGCCATCATGCCGGCGCCGAGCTCCTGCTTGGTCAGCACGAACTGAATGCCTGCCTTGCGAAACGCGTCCAGCAGCTCGAGGACTTCTCCGCCCGGGATACCGTAAGCGTAGCGGACGCCGTGCTCCTTCAGGGCCGCAGCGATGATGTCGGCAGTTTTCGGCACTTCTTCTCGCTCCTCCGCGACCAACGCGTCGCGACATATAGGTCATATAGATGAGCTGTGATGTTAGCACACCGCTACAGCCATTCGAGAAGCTTCTTCGCCCGGATTATGGACGTGGCAATGTTGACCACCCAGTGTGCATCAGTTAACGTCGAAACGTTCGCAGCTTGACGTTTGTCTTTCGCGCAGCACCTCTGCACAGCCCACGTCCACGGCGCTGCCGTGGCGGCGATCCTCCATAGCGACTCACAGGCTTGGGACGACGCCGCGACCCCGCCCCGTTCCGCGATGTACAGCCAGGAGTAACGCATGAGCCACAATCTTCACGATTCGCTGCAGGAATTCGATATCGGCGGCGGCAGGAAGGGCCGCTATTACTCGCTCCCCGCGCTCGAGAAGGCCGGTGTGGGCACAGTATCCCGCCTCCCCGTCAGTCTGCGCGTGGTCCTCGAGTCTGCGCTGCGCAATTTCGACGGCAGGAAGATCACCGAAACGCACCTCAAGGGACTGGCGAACTGGAAGCCGAACGGCAAGCGCACCGAGGAAGTGCCGTTCGTCGTCGCCCGCGTGCTGCTCCAGGACATGACCGGGGTGCCGCTCGTCGTCGATTTCGCCGCGATGCGCGAGGCGGCGAAGAAGATGGGCAAGGATCCGGAGCTCATTGAGCCGCTGGTGCCCGCGCATCTCATCATCGATCATTCGGTGCAGATCGACACCTACGGCACGCCCGACGCGCTGCGCAAGAACATGGAAATCGAGTTCAGGAGGAATCGCGAGCGCTACGAATTCCTGAAGTGGAGCGCGCAGGCGTTCAGGACCTTTCAGATCGTGCCGCCCGGCAACGGGATCTGCCATCAGGTGAACCTGGAGTACGTGTCGCGCGTGGTGTGGGAAAAAGACGGCATGTACTATCCCGACAGCCTGATCGGCACCGATTCGCACACGACGATGGTGAACGGACTGGGCGTCCTGGGCTGGGGTGTAGGCGGCATCGAGGCCGAAGCGTCGATGCTCGGCCAGCCGATGTATTTCCTCGAGCCCGACGTGATCGGCGTGCATCTCACGGGGCGCCTTGGCGAAGGCGTCACCGCAACCGATCTCGTGCTCACGATCACGCAGCTCCTGCGCGCGAAGAAGGTCGTCGGCAAGTTCGTCGAATACTTCGGTGAGGGCGCCGCATCGCTCCCCCTGCCCGACCGCGCGACGATCGGCAACATGGCGCCGGAGTATGGTGCAACGTGCGGCTATTTCCCGGTCGATGAGGTCTCGCTCGAGTTTCTGCGCATCACCGGCCGCGGCGACATCGTTCCCGCGGTCAAAGGGTATCTGCAGGCACAAGGCATGTTCGGCATGCCGAAGAAAGGCGACATTGACTATACCGACGTCGTGGAGCTCGATCTTTCCACGGTGAAGCCGGCCGTCTCCGGTCCGCGCCGCCCGCACGACCGGCTCGATCTTCCGGCCCTGAAGAGCAAGTTCGCCGAGCTGATGGCGAAGCCGTTCATCGACGGCGGCTACGGCAAGGCAAGCGACATGACGAAGCGTGTGCCGACCAGCGAGCCGGGCGTTGACCTTGGCCACGGCGACGTGCTCATCTCGGCGATCACCTCGTGCACCAACACCTCGAACCCCGGCGTGCTGCTCGCGGCCGGTCTGCTCGCGAAAAAAGCGGTGGAAAAGGGCCTCAAGCCGCACCCGCGCGTGAAAACTTCGCTCGGGCCGGGATCAGTCGCAGTCACCGAGTACCTGAAGAACGCGGGACTCCTCACCTACCTCGAGCAGCTCGGCTACTACGTGTCGGGCTACGGCTGCACGACCTGCATCGGCAACTCCGGCCCGCTCGATCCGCACATCGACGAAGCGGTCTCGAAGAACGACATCGTGGCGGCTGCCGTGCTCTCGGGCAACCGCAACTTCGAAGCGCGCATCCACCAGAACATCAAGGCGAACTTCCTGATGAGCCCGCCGCTCGTGGTCGCTTTCGGTCTCGCCGGCACGGTCATGATTGACATGGCGAACGATCCCATCGGCACGGGCAACGACGGCAAGCCGGTGTACCTCAAGGACATCTGGCCCACGCAGCAGGAAGTCGCCGCCGTCATAAAATATGCGACCGATCCAGAGATGTACCGGAAGGTCTTCTCGACGTTCAAGGAAGGCAATCCGATGTGGGACGAGATCCCCGCTTCGGTCGGCGCAATCTATCAGTGGAACGATCAATCGACTTACGTGCGCCATCCGCCGTATTTCGAGGGTTTCGGCATGCAGCCCGGCACGATCTCGGACATTAAGGGTGCGCGCGTGCTCGGCATTTTCGGCGATTCCATCACCACCGATCACATCAGCCCCGCGGGCGGCATACGGCCGACCTCGCCGGCCGGCAAGTATCTGCAAGAGCACGGAGTTGAGGTTGCCGACTTCAACACCTACGGCGCGCGCCGCGGCAATCACGAAGTGATGATGCGCGGCACGTTCGCTAACGTGCGGATCAAGAACCTGATGGTACCCGGCACCGAAGGCGGCGTGACGATACACCATCCTTCCGGCCAGCAGACGACTATTTACGAAGCGGCGATGCGCTACAAGCAGGAGGGCGTGCCATCGGTAGTGTTCGGCGGCGACGAATACGGCCAGGGCTCGTCCCGCGACTGGGCGGCGAAGGGACCGCAGTTGCTCGGCGTGAAAGCCGTCATCGTGCGCAACTTCGAGCGCATCCACCGGGCGAACCTGGTCTTCATGGGCGTGCTGCCGCTGCAGTTCAAGGACAACACGACTGCACAGTCGCTCAAGCTCGACGGCAGCGAAACGATAGACATCGAAGGCATAGAACAAGGTATCACGCCCCAACAGGATGTCATGATGGTGGTGCGACGCAAAAACGGCACGAGCGAAAACGTCCCGCTGCGCCTTCGCATCGACACGGCCATCGAGGTGGATTATTACCGGCACGGCGGCATCCTGCCGTACGTCTTGCGCGAGCTTCTGGCGCAGTGAGCCGTTATAGGGTAACTTCTTGCGCCACGTTTGAACTCCGGCGCCTACCCGGCGCCGGCGACCCCGCAGGCCGGCTCCCACGAAGAGCCGGCCTGTTTTTTTCTGCGGATATAATGGCTGCCTCATCATTGGACTCGATGCCATGAACGCACCTCACTCGATACCGCGCGGCGAGCTCCTGCAGCGCCTGGAAAGAATCGTCGGCCGCCAAGGACTGCTCACCGATGCGAACGACGTCGAGCCGCATGCGATGGACTGGCGCGGCATTTACCGCGGCACGACGCCGGCCGTGGTGCGGCCCGCCAATACCGAGGAGGTTGCTGCCGTCATGCGCGTATGCGCCGAGACGCGCACGCCGGTGATTCCTCAGGGAGGCAATACCGGCATGTGCGGCGCGTCGGTTCCGCACATGGACGCCGGCGAAGTGATCGTCACGATGTCGCGGATGAATCGCATCCTCGAAGTCGATCCTTTGAACAACACGATGACGGCCCAGGCGGGATGCGTGCTCGCCACTCTGCAGCAGGCGGCGGCGGACGTCGATCGCCTCTTTCCTCTGAGCCTCGGCGCCGAAGGCAGCTGCCAGATCGGCGGCAATCTTTCCACCAACGCCGGCGGCGTGAACGTGCTGCGCTACGGCAACACGCGGGATCTCGTGCTCGGTCTCGAAGTCGTGCTCCCGGACGGCCGCGTGTGGAACGGCTTGAGAACGTTGCGCAAGGACAACACGGGCTACGACCTCAAGCATTTGTTCGTCGGCGCAGAAGGGACGCTCGGCATAATCACCACCGCGGCATTGAAGCTTTTTCCGCGTCCGCACGCCGCTGCGACGGCATGGGCAGCGGTGCGCGATCCGGAGGCAGCACTCGAGTTTCTCGCCGAGCTGCGGGCGCATTGCGGCGACCGCATCACCGCGTACGAGTTGATTTCGCGGCGCTGCCTGGATCTCGTGCTGCAGCACATACCCAACACGCGCGATCCGCTCTCCTCGCGATACGGCTGGTACATACTCACCGAGCTCAACGACATCAACGCGGCCACGCAGCTTCGCCCGGAGCTCGAGCGCGCGCTCGAAGCGGGCATCGAACGCGGACTGCTGCAGGATGCAGCGATCGCGGAAAGCGCCTCGCAATCGCAAGCGCTCTGGCGGATACGCGAGTCGATACCGGAAGCGGCGAAAGCGGAGCCCGGCATGCTCTACCGCCATGACGTCGCCGTAAGCGTGAGTCAGGTACCGGCTTTCATACGCGACGCCGAAAAAGCGCTGCTCGCCGCCTTCCCCGGCGCCGACATCATTTGTTTCGGCCACCTGGGCGACGGCAATCTCCACTACAACAGCTACGTCGCGGGTCGCTCGCGCAGCGATGCCGCGGCACGCGAGGCGCATGACGTCACGGACGTCGTCTACGACATCGTCCACCGCTACGGCGGCAGCTTCAGCGCAGAGCATGGAATAGGCCTCGCTAAAGTCGCCGAGCTGCGACGCTATAAGAGTGCCATCGAGCTGGAACTCATGCGCAGCATCAAGCGCACCCTCGATCCGATGGGCATCATGAACCCCGGCAAGGTGCTGCTGTAGCCTACGTTCCGGAACTTTGCCTGCGATCGGCGTCCTAAGCTCAGGATTGGAGCTCGACATGACCGAGAAAGTGCAGAAAACTGACGCCGAATGGCGTCAGCAGCTCACGCCGGAGGAATTCCGGATTGCGCGGGAGAAAGGCACGGAGCCGGCCTTCACCGGCGCATACTGGAACAATCACGAGCAAGGCACGTATCGCTGCAAATGCTGCGGCGCCGAGCTCTTCAGCTCCGAGCACAAGTACGAGTCCGGTTCCGGCTGGCCGAGCTTCTGGCAGCCCGCGGCGCCGGAGAACGTCGAGACGGCGGACGATTTCAGCCACTTCATGCAGCGTACGGAGGTGCTATGCAAGCGCTGCGACGCTCACCTCGGCCACGTGTTCGAAGACGGTCCTCAGCCTACCGGGCTGCGCTATTGCATCAATTCGGCGTCGCTGCGCTTCGAAAAGAAGTGAGGCGCCCGGCGGTGTGACGCCGGCCATTGGACAGCCGCGGGTGGCGTCAGCATAATAGCGGCCCGGAAACGGCCCATATCATGAAATTCCTTTTCGATTTCCTGCCCTTACTGGTGTTCTTCGCAGGCTACGCCGCGGTCGACATCTTTTTTGCCACCGCTGCGGCGATGGTGGCGACGACCTTTCAGATAGGCTGGTCGTGGCTCAAGCATCGCAAGGTCGACACGCTGTTGTGGGTGAACTTCGGCGCCGTGATGGTATTCGGCGGGCTGACGCTGTTCCTGCACGACAAGCGCTTCATCATGATCAAGCCCACCATCGTGTACTGGCTGATGGCGACGGGTCTGCTGATCTCCTATGCCGTATTCAAGAAGAACCCCATACGCATGATGATGCAAGCGCATTTCGACGCGCCGGACCGCCTGTGGTCGCGCTGGGCGGGCGGGTGGATATTGTTCTTCGCGGGACTGGGCCTGCTCAACCTGTTCGTCGCCTACAACTTCAGCGAAGCGATCTGGGTGAAGTTCAAGGTCTTCGGCGCGCTCGTGCTGACGCTGGTGCTGATGGCCGTGCAGATATGGACGCTCATGCCCTACGCCCGCGAAGAGAGCTCGGCCGAAAGCGGCTCGGAGGAGCGATCGTAGCCCCCGCCACCGACGTCGCCGTCCGCATGAAGGAGCGCCTGGCGGCGCTGGAGCCGCAGGTCGTCGACATACTCGACGAATCCGGCAAGCACATCGGACATGAAGGCGCCAAAGGGGGCGGCGGTCACTACCAGCTCGTGATCGTCTCGCCGCGGTTTGCCGGCGTGGCGCGCCAGGCCCGTCACCGCATGGTCTACCAGGCGCTCGGCACGATGATGCACGACGAAATACACGCGCTCGCCATACAGGCGTACGCGCCCGATGAATTCTGATTTCGATTTCTTGGAAGGATAGCCCATGAAGACCGCTCCCCTGCTTTACGCGCTCCTCGCATCGACGCTGCTCGCGCTGCCGGCGCACGCAGCCGACGACGCGACCCCGAAGGTCAACGGCGTCACGATTCCGCAGTCGCGCATCGACGTGTTCACGAAGATGGCCGCACCGGGACAGCCCGACACGGCGGAGCTGCGTGCGAAAGTGCGCGACCACCTCATCACCCAGGAAGTGCTCGCGCAGGAAGCGGCGAAGCGCGGACTCGACAAAACCCCCGAGGGAACGGCACAGCTCGATCTCGTGCGCCAGCAGGCGCTCGCCCAGATGTATCTGCAGGATTATGCGCGCAAGAACCCGATCAGCGAGGACGCCGTCAAGAAGGAATATGAGCGCGCCAAGGCGGACATCGGCACCAAGGAATACCATGCCCGCCACATCCTCGTGAAAAGCGAGGACGAAGCGAAAGGCATCATCGCGCAGCTCAAGAAAGGCGCGAGCTTCCAGAAGCTCGCGGAAGAAAAATCAATCGACGGCAGCAAGTCGAATGGCGGCGATCTCGGCTGGGCCGGCGTGGAACGCTACGTACCGCAGTTCAGCGCTGCCCTCAAGAAGCTCAAGAAGGGCCAGACCACCGACGCTCCGGTTCAGACCCAGTTCGGCTGGCACGTGATCAGGCTCGAAGACGAGCGCGCGCGCAAGTTCCCGGCGTACGAGGAAGTGAAGCCGCAGATTCAGAATCAGCTGCAGCAGCAGGCCGTGCAGAAAGCGGTGGAAGACCTGCGGGCGAAGGCGAAAGTTGAGTAAGGCGTCAGGTGTGAGGTGTGAGGGGTAAACCCCTCACGCCTCGCGATCAAAAAAAACGGAGCCGCGCGGCTCCGTTTTTTTACGCCTTTACTCCTAACGCCTCACGCACTCAATGCAGTTGCTGCGGCGGAATCTGCTGCAGGCGTATTTCGGGCACGCTCGAGTACTCGTCCGTAGCGCCGTCCTCGTTTTCCCCGGCGCTCGCAACCGAAGGCGTCTCCTCCTCCGGGCTCGCTTCCGCCGCCGATTCCATGGGCAGGCTTGCCGTCGTGCCTTGCTCGACCAGCGCGCCAAGATCATCGAGCGCCGGCAGCTCTTCCAGCGAGCGCAGATTGAGATCGTCAAGGAAAGACTTCGTGGTCGCGTAAAGCGCCGGGCGTCCCGGCACTTCACGGTGGCCGACCACATCTATCCAGCCGCGCGCTTCCAGAGACTTGAGGATGTTGCTCGACACCGTGACGCCTCGGATGTCCTCGATGTCCCCCCGCGTAACGGGCTGCTTGTACGCGATTATCGCCAGCGTTTCCAGCACGGCGCGCGAGTACTTCGGCGGCTTCTGCGGATTCAGACGATCGAGAAACTTCTGGTATTCGGGACGCGCACGGAAACGCCAGCCTGACGCGACATTGGTAAGCTCCACGCCCTTACCTTCCCAGTCGGCACGCAAATCCTCCAGCACCTTGCGCAGCGTCTCGTTGCCGAGATCCTGGTCGAAGAGCTTCTTGAGCTCGGGCAGCGTCATGGGTTCGGGGCTCACCATCAGCGCCGTCTCCAGGACGCGCTTCACGAGCTCCAGGTCGAGGCCGGCATCCTCTGCTGCGGCTGCCGCGGGCGGTGTCTCTTCTGCAGATGCATCGGCCTCCGCTACCGGCGATTCGTGCTCACCTGACTGCGCTTCGACCGCCGCGGACGGGGTCTCCTCTGCAGGCGCATCGGCCTGCGCCACGGGCGATTCGTGCTCGTTCGCGTCGGCTTCGGCCGCGCGTTGCTCCGTCATGTCCTCGTGCGGCACGGCAGCGGCATCTTCGGCGCCCGGCTGCTGTTCGTCTTCGCGGTTGTTCTCGTCCATACGCATTCCGTTATTCGACGATGGCAGGCGTCACGCTGCGCAGCTTCACATAAATGGGCGCATACGCTTCCTGCTGCGTCACTTCGATGAGAGTCTCCTTCGCGAGCTCCAGTATCGCGAGGAACGTAACGACGAGGACCGGAACGCCTTCCTTCGGCTCGAACAGGTCCTCGAACGCGACGAATTGCTGATCTTGCAGGCGCCGCAACACGCGGCTCATGTGCGCCCGCACCGAGAGCTGCTCGCGCGTGACGTGATGATGCTTGTTGACCGACGCCCGCTTGATGAGCGTGAGCCACGCGAGCTTGAGGTCGTCCGGGCTGACTTCCGGCAGACGCACCGTGGTGTTGGGCTCCACGTACACCTGCACCAGCTGGAAGTCGCGTCCCGCCTGGGGCAGCTCGTTCACGCGCTGCGCGGCAAGCTTCATCTGCTCGTATTCGAGCAGGCGGCGCACCAGCTCGGCGCGCGGGTCTTCCGGCTCGGCCTCGGTCGACGTCGGGCGCGGCAGCAGCATGCGCGACTTGATCTCGATCAGCATGGCGGCCATGAGCAGATACTCGGCCGCGAGCTCCAGATGGCGGGACCGCATCATCTCGACGTATTCCAGATACTGCGCGGTGAGCTTCGCCATCGGAATGTCGAGAACGTCGATGTTTTCCTTGCGGATCAGATACAGCAGCAGATCCAGCGGCCCCTCGAACTGCTCGAGGAAGACCTCCAGCGCATCCGGCGGGATATACAGGTCCTGGGGCAGCTCCAGAAGCAGCTGGCCGTAAACCTTGGCCACGGGCGCGGCCGGATCCACCGGGGGAGTCTCGACCGCCGCCATCTCGTTCATATCGTTCATCGGGCACCCCCGCCGGGCAGCGGCTGGAGCGGCCGGGTAAGCGCCCCGGCGGCTTTCGTCTGGTGTCGTTGAGCCATCGCCGTATTCTACAGCGATTTACCCGCGGCGCTAGAGGTTGCACGCAACTAGTAGCGTGTCGCCGCGGGGCAACGCCTAAATGTAGTGGGGTCGCAGTCGAGCCGAGCGGCTCAAGTGTAGTCCAGGCCCATCGCCTGGCGCACATCCCGGAGGGTTTCCTGCGCGAGCTTCCGCGCCCGCTCGCACCCGTCAGCCACGATGCTGCGCACCAGACTCGGGTCTTCGAGATAGTGTTCCGCCCGTTCCCGGATCGGTGCCAGCTCCTTCTGCACGGCCTCGATGACCGGCTGCTTGCATTCCAGGCAACCGATCCCGGCCGAGCGGCAGCCCTTCTGCACCCATTGCCTGGTCGCGTCGTCCGAATAGACCAGATGGAACTGCCAGACCGGGCATTTTTCGGGCTCGCCGGGGTCGGTACGCTTCACCCGCGCCGGATCGGTCGGCATGGTGCGGATCTTCTTCGCCACCGCTTCGGGATCTTCGCGCAGGCCTATCGTATTGTTGTACGACTTGGACATTTTCTGCCCGTCGAGGCCCGGCATGCGCGACGCCTCCGTGAGCAGCGCCTGCGGCTCGGCGAGGATCATCTTGCCGCCGCCTTCGATGTAGCCGAACAGCCGCTCGCGGTCGCCCATGGTGAGATTCTGCGTCTCGTCGAGCAGCGCGCGGGCGGCCTCCAGCGCCTCGTCGTCGCCCTTCTCGAGATAGCGCGTGCGCAGCTGCTTGTACAGCTTGGCCCGTCGCGCGCCCAGCTTCTTCACCGCCTGCTCGGCCTTGTCCTCGAAGCCCGGCTCCCGCCCGTAGACGTGGTTGAAGCGCCGCGCGATCTCGCGCGTGAATTCGATGTGCGGCACCTGATCCTCGCCCACCGGCACTTGATTCGCGCGGTAGATCAGAATGTCCGCGCTTTGCAGCAGCGGATAGCCAAGGAAACCGTACGTCGAGAGATCCTTGTCCGTGAGCTTCTCCTGCTGGTCCTTGTACGTCGGCACGCGCTCCAGCCATCCGAGCGGCGTGATCATCGAAAGCAGCAGGTGCAGTTCGGCATGCTCCGGCACGCGCGACTGGATGAACAGGGTCGCCTGCGCGGGATCCACGCCCGCTGCGAGCCAGTCGACGACCATGTCCCACACGTTTCCTTCGATGATTTCCGGCGTGTCGTAATGCGTGGTGAGCGCATGCCAGTCGGCAACGAAGAACAGGCATTCGTGCTCGTGCTGCAGGTGTATCCAGTTCTTCAGCACCCCGTGATAGTGACCGAGATGCAGCGCCCCGGTGGGACGCATGCCGGACAAGACGCGGTTGGTAAACATGATTGCGGGATCGTTCTTATCAGAAAAGATTGCCGAGTCGGACGAGCTCGTATACCGGCACGCCGAACACCTGCGCGATGCCGACGATCGTGATGTCTATGATAGGCCACAGCACGGCGCCCAGCAGGCCCGTGAAGAGCAGCACGAGCAGTATGGGAAAGCCCCAGCGCTCGAGCCGTGCGAAGCGCAATGCGTAACCGTGCGGCAGCAGGCTCACCAGGATGCGTCCGCCATCGAGCGGCGGCAGAGGCAGCAGGTTGAGCGCCATGAATATGACGTTGATATAAATGCCCGCCGCGCCCATCAGCGCGAGCGGCAGCGCATAACGCGTCTCGGGGAACGCGAGATTCGTCTTGAGCACCGCGGCCCACAGCAGCGCCATCGCGAGATTGCTGCCCGGACCTGCGGCAGCGACCCACAGCATGTCGCGCTTCGGATGACGGAGATTGCCGAAATTCACCGGCACGGGCTTCGCCCAGCCGAAGAGGACGCCGCCACCGCCCATGATTTTCCCGAGCGCAAGAAGTATGAGCGGCAGGAGCACTGTCCCGATCGGATCGATGTGCCGGACCGGGTTCAGCGTCACGCGCCCGGCGGCGTACGCCGTCAGATCGCCGAAACGCATCGCCACGTATCCATGCGCCGCCTCGTGCAGCGTGATCGCGAGGATAACGGGCAACGCATAGACGGCGATGAGCTGAGCTAGGTTGAGTTCCATTGGGGTGGCTCGCGCGCCGGCTATGACCGTCGTGGAGCCCCTGGTTGTCGGTATGTCCGCTGGCACCGCCGCGGGCGGGCGACGGCAGGCGGAAGTATAACAAATGAGCTGCCGCCGATCGTAAACAGCCTCAGCTCGTGAAAACGCCGGTGCTGCCTTTGCCGACGCGCGTGATCTCCGGCGTGTCTCCGGTGAGTTGCACGAGGGTGGTCGGCACGACGCCGCCGGGTCCGCCGTCGATCACGAGATCGACGAGTTTTTCGAGTCGCGCGCGTATGTCGTGGGGATCGGTGAGAGGCTCGGTGTCGCCCGGCATGATGAGCGTCGACGATACGAGCGGCTCGCCGAGGTCCTGCAGCAGCGCCTGCACGATGCGACTGTCGGGCACGCGAACGCCTATCGTACGCCGGTTGGGATGCTGCAGGCGTTTCGGCACTTCGCGCGTAGCATGCAATATGAACGTGTAGCTTCCGGGCGTCGCCGCCTTGAGCACGCGGAATTGCCGGTCGTTCACGTGCGCATAAATCGCCACTTCCGACAGATCACGGCATATGAGCGCAAGCAGCTGCTTCTCGTCGAGATCGCGGATCGCACGTATGCGCGCCAAGGCTTCCTTGTCGCCGATGCGGCAGCCCAGCGCATAGCACGAGTCGGTCGGATACGCGAGCACTGCGCCCTCGCGCACGAGCTGCGCCGCCTGGCGTATGAGCCTCGGCTGCGGATCGATGGGATGTATGGTGAAAAACTGCGCCATGGCGTATCAGCGCGCACCCGCGCTCACCGTCGCCTCACAAGGCAGTCCATACCGGCGTACATCCAGCCGGCAGCGGCGGCAGATCGCCCAGATCGTAATAGCTTTCTTCCGGGCCGTGAAAATCCGAGCCGCACGAGGCGAGCAATCCATGCCGCCGTGCGGCCTTGGCCCAGTACACGTATTGATCGGGCGTATGGCTGCCGGTCACGACTTCGACCGCAACACCGCCGAGCGCCTTGAAGCGCTCCAGCATTTCCTCACGCTGCCAGTTCTCCATGCGATAGCGGCCGGGATGCGCGAGCACCGGGACGCCGCCTGCTTCGCGTAACCAGCGCATCGCCTCTTCCATCGTCGCCCACTCGTGCGGGACGTAGCCTGGATGTCCGGCCGTCAAATAGCGTTTGAACACCGCGCGCATGTCGCGCGCATGGCCGCGCTCGACGAGAAAACGCGCAAAATGGGTGCGGCCTACGAGATCGGGATTCGTGGCATACGCTTGCGCGCCTTCGAGGGCGCCCTGGATGCCGGCGAGCGCGAGCCCTTCGGCCATACGCGCTGCCCGCGCAGCGCGCCCGGCGCGTATGCCTTCGAGTCCCTCTTTCAAGGCCTCCGATGATGGATCGATGCGCAAACCGACGATGTGCAAGGTGTGGCCGGCCCAGCTCACCGACACTTCGACGCCAGCTACAAGCTCCACGCCCAGAACGGTCGCGGCATTCGCCGCTTCGTCGAGTCCGGAAAGCTCGTCGTGGTCCGTCAACGCCAGCACATGCACGCCGCGTCCTGCTGCGCGGCTCACCACTTCCGCAGGCGTGAGCAAGCCGTCGGAGCGCGTGGAATGGCAGTGAAGATCGTAATGCAATGTAGCCATGGTGGAGCGTCGCGTGAAGCAGCGCTTGTGCCCGAGACAGTGCGCGATGCGCGGTGTCGCGCGGCTCGCGAGGGATGGGACATCACATTATAGCGCGGACGTCGTCCGTGTTCAGAACGCGCGCCGCGACGGGGTCACCAGCCTGCTTCGCGCCACACCAGCGCCATCGCGGCACGCACGAAATCGGAAGCCAGTGACTCCTCGGTGCCGCTGATGACCACTTTGCCCCGCCAGGTATGTGCGGCGAGCTCCGCTTCGGCAGCGGGCACGGCAAGCGTTACCCGGTACACAGCCTTCTCGGGCACGAGCTTTCCGTCGGCCTCGCGCGCCTCGACCGAGCCGCCGTGCTGAGCGGCCAGCAGCGGCGCATCGAGCGCGTGGGTCGCATCCTTGTCGACGCTGACGACGCGCAATCCGATCGCATGGCCGGAGCGGCCGTCGGGATAGAACATCGCCGTATCCCCGACCGCGATCCGGTGAACGGCGTCTTCCGTGACGTAACACTCGACGTACCAGCCGTCGCGGCTCACGACCGTCGCGAGCTGCTCCGAACGCGCGATCCACGAGCCGGGCCGCACATCGGGGTCGTGCAGGCGAAAGTGGCCGTCGACTCGGGCAACGGGCTCGTATTCCTGCTTTTGCGATTCCAGTCCGCGGCGCGCCGTCTGCGCCGTCTGCAGTTCGCCTTGTCGCACCAGCAGCTTCGCACGTTGCTCCGGACTAAATGCCGATACGGCGATCTCCGCGTCATAGCGTTGCACGCGGCTGCGCGCTGCAGTAAGCCGCTGATCGAGCTGCTCTGCACTCATGCGCAACAGCGGCGTACCGGCTTTCACGAACGCGCCGTCCGTCACGTAAACCTGTTCGAGCCGTCCGGCATCCCGCGCGTGAACCGGAAATTCCTCTCCCGGATGCAGCAGCCCGGACGCTTGTATGCGGCGTGGAAGCGGCACGAAGCACAGCGCTACGGCAGCCAAAACCACGAGCATGGTGACGTACGACCGTCCGCTTTGGCGGATGCCGGGCAGCAGCGCGCGCCAAGTCTTCAGTTCGGAATAGATGGGCATGAGAACGAACCAGATGATTTCGACCGCGAAAAGGACTATGCCGACCGCCTTGATGAAGAACGAGTACACCAGTATTGCGATGCCGAGAAAAACCACGAGCCGATAGCACCACGTGAAGTACGCAAACAGTAGCAGGCCACGCCGCCGCTGCCTGCTGTAATGCTCGGGCGGCGGTGCGCCGAGAGCGAAGAGCAGCTCGCGCAGCCGCCATCGGGCCAGGGCAAAGGCACGTGCATGCAGGTTCGGCATCTCCAGAAAATCGGACAACAGAAAATACCCGTCGAAGCGCATGAAGGGGCTGCAATTGACGATGACGGTGCTGACCCAGGTGGTCGTCGCAAGCAGGAACGCTGCCGTGCGCAGGACGCCATCGGGCAGAAACGCCCACGCAAGCGTCGCCCACGCAGCAATGAGGAGTTCGGTGATGACGCCCGCAGCACCGATATGGACGCGCTGGCGTCGCGAGGTGAGCTTCCACGCCTCGTTGGTATCGGTATACGGCATGGGCCACAGCACGAGAAATGCGACGCCCATTGCCGGCACGCGGCAGCCGTAGCGCTTCGCAGTGAGCCCGTGTCCGAGCTCGTGCAAGATCTTGACGAACACCAGCGTGCACACGTACGACACGATGCCCGATACGCTGAAAGTGCCGACCAGCGTCGTTCTGAAGACATCCCATTCACGATAGACGAACGCAAGCCCCGTCACCATGGCAACGCCCGTAATGGCGAAAAAGCGCGCCGTGAACAGGAAGCCGAGCTTGTCGTTCAGCGATGCAAGTGCCGCGTCGGGATGCACGAGCGGAATGCGGAAGAAGAGATAACTGTGCAGCAGACGTTGCCACAGCGAGTGCGTCAGGCGCGCCTTCACCGCTGCGAACTCGCCCGACGTATCGGCACCGGGCGTATGCGCGAGCTGGTTGCTGCGCAGGAACTTCCCGACCGCCTGCACGTCGTCGGCTGTTACGTCGAGTGTGGTTTCGGCGTTGACCGCCTCGACAATCCGCCGTACGCCGCCAAGATGCCAGTGGGCGAGTATTTCGAACGTGAGCCAGTCGAGCTGGAAATAGAGATTGCGCACGGGATCGTGCAGCGTCCAGCTCGGTTGTCCATCGCGCAGCCGCGGCCCTTCGTGCAGCTGCAGTTCCTCGCGCAGCCGCGGCCACGGATACGAATGAGCGAGCTTAAGACGCGGCGCCACTCGACCCGCGTTGGCGTTTGCGCTAGATACCGAAGAATTCACGTATCGTCGCGAGCGGGCGCCGCACTATCCAATACGCCAGCGGGACCTCTTCGCCGGCCAGCCGCACGGTGCCTTTGAGACCGATGCGATGAGGCGTATCGCGATCGAGGACCGCGCGAACGCGATAGGCGTACACGCCATCGGGCCGCCGCACGGCGTCATGCGAGATGTAGCGAATGCTGCCTGCCACAGGATCGAGCGGGCTTGCCGACAGATACAGGCGCGCGCTTGCTTTTTCCGGAAGAGGTATGGCGTCTGCGGCACCCATCCACGCCTCGATCTCCTTGTCCTGTGGGCTCGCCAGGCGAAGGATGCGCTCGCCGGTACTCACCGGCCGCCCTATCCATTCCGATGGATCATCGAAGATCACGTAGCCGTCGTTCGGCGCGACAACCGTCGAGCGCGAGCGCTGGGTCTTGAGAAAATCGAGCTCGGCGCGTCGCTCCGCGACCGTACCGCGCGCCGAAGGCAGCTGCGCCCTCGCCTTCGGATCCATGAGCGCCTGTTGCTCGTACTGGCGCAGCTCGGCTTCCGCCGTGCGTAGCGCCTGCACAGCAACGTCGTACTTGCTGCCGATCGCGATGTCGTCGAAAGCAAAGAGACGATCGCCCTTCTTCACCGCCTGGTTCGGGCGAACGTAGAACTCGCTCACGACGCCGTCGAGCGGCGCGCGCACCGCGACCGGTTCCGCGGGCACCAGCTCGCCCGGGGCAAGAACCGTCAAGGGGACCGGCACCGAGAGCGCGGCTGCGGCAGCGGCGACGAGCGCGATGCGCCATGTCCGTACGCTCTTCTTGAACCGGTGCCACCGGGCGCTCCACGAGCGGCGATATGTCGCTTCAGCGCGCGCGTGATAAGCAAAGCGCCACGTGTCGATCCAGTCGTAGATGTCGTGGATTTCGTCGTCGGTCCACGGCGTGTCCCGTGCGAACAGCACACCGCCGCGAGGTATGCCGTCCCGTGCGTCGCTGGCCGCTATGGGTATCCAGAGTCCGTGCTCCGGCAGCCAATCGGACCATTCGGCAGCGTGGCGCTCGTCGAGGTCGTTGCGATCAATGCGGCCTGCGCCCTTGTTCGCGAGCCGCTTGCACGTTGCATTCACCCACTGGACATAAGGTGCGTTGCGCTCGATGTCCACCACCCCGGACAGTGCCGTCGTGGCGCCGACTTCGAACCACAGTGCCGCCTGCCGGTACGGCGCGAGCAGATGCGTGTCGTTGACCACGATGAAGTGCAGCGCCGCGACATCCGACGCGGTGCGGGCGCGCCGTATCAGCTCCAGCGCGACTGCGGCGGTGCTTGCGATCCCGATGGACGGCTCGGCCTGGTTCATGGAGCTCAACCCGCTTTAGTCGGTGTTGACATCGCTTGTCTCACCTTCGCTAGCGGCATACGAACGCGCATTTTGTGCTCGCGCAGTTGCTGCTGCAGTCCCGGGCGTCCGTCGAATTGCTTGGTCTTCGCTTCCGCAATCACCAGCCCCGCTTCGTCAGCCGCCTCGCCCTGCACCTCGCGGCCGGGTTCTCCTGGAATCTGCCCCTGCTGCTCCGGGTCGGGCTGCGGCTCTTGTCCCTGCTGGCGATTCGGCTGCCGCGGCGCTTGTCCTTGCTGTGCAGCGTCCGGCAGTGCGGGCGCGTGCGCCGGTGTCGCCGGACGATCCCCAGCGCCCTTGTCGCCGACATGGAAGCGGAACAGCGATTCGACTTCGTTGCCGCTCGAGTCGCGGGCGATCACCTTGATCTGCAATTCGCCCTGGAAGTTTTGAGGCGGCTTACCTTCGAACACGCCGGTCGTGCCGTTGAACGTGAGCCACGGTGGCAGCGGTGTGCCGTCCGCCATCTGCGCGGCAAGCGTGAGCCTCTCGCCCGGATTCGTGTGCATGAAGGTGCCTTCGGGCACAGCGAACTTCGCTTCGCCGTTGCGCTCGGCGAACTGATCCGGAATCGGATTGGCGACGGTAAGCGACGGCGGCTCCGGCGGCGGCGCGCTCTGCTTGACTACGATCTCGGTCGGAATGAACGGCTGCTGGGCAGGCAATGCCGGCGGCGGCGGAGAAGGCACGACCGTAGGCGGAACGATGACGACCGCGACCGGCGGTTGAGGCTTGGGCTTGTCGTCGTTCGGTGTCAGCGACGTCGCCTTGCCGTCCGCGTCGTACACGATGCCGGTGCCATCATCGACGAGCGTGGCTACGCCCTCCGCCGACCGTCCGCCGGTATTCGTTGCCGTAAGTTGGAGTGTTTCCGCGCCCTCGTACTGACCGTCGTCGACGATGGCGGTGCGTACCAGGAGTTTCGTGCCGCTTGCCGGTATGCGGATGAAGCTGTTCGGCGCGTAATCGACCCATGACGTGCCGTCGAAGTACTGCAGCGGCACTCCCGCGCCGGCATCGGCCGTATCTATGCCCAGCGTCGCGTCGACGTCCCCTGCGGTCGCCGTATTGCCGAGCGCCAGCTTCACCTGCTGCCCCGGGCTGCCGGTCACCGTGAACACCGCATACGGCGAGGCTTCGTTCACCGTGATCGAGTTCACCGACAGCGGACGATCGTCATCCTTCGGGGTCGTGTCATCCGTCGTCGGTCCACCGTTCGGATCGTTGGGATACAGCACCCCCGTGCCGTCGTCGACGATGGTGCCCACACCTGCGGCGCCGCTGCCGCCGGTGTTCGTCGCCGTCAGCGTGAAGGTTTCTGCCCCTTCATACACAGCGTCCTGCTTGATGGTCGTACGCACCAGCATCGTCGCACCCGGCATCGTGACGTAACTGCCGGCGGTGTAATCCACCCAGGCGGTACCGTTGTAGTACTGCAGCGCGGTTCCGGTGTCGGTTCCCAGCGTCGCATCGGTGTCTGTGGTCGCTGCCGTATTGCCGAGACCCAGCTTCACTTTCTGCCCGGCGTTGCCCGTCACCGTGAACACCGCATACGGCGAGGCTTCATTCACGGTGATCGAGTTCACCGACAGCGGACGATCATCATCCGGAGTGTTGCCGGTCGGATCGCCGTTGGGCCCGTATACGACGCCGGTTCCATCGTCGACGATCGTCGCGATGCCGGTGTTACCGAGGCCGCCGGCGTTGCTCGCGGTGAGCGTAAACGTTTCCGGCCCCTCGTAGACTCCGTCGTTGACGAGCACTGTGCGCACCAACAGCGTCGTCCCGCCTGCCGGGATGGCAACCAGACTGCCAGGCGTGTAGTCGATCCACGCCGTGCCGTTGTAGTGCTGCAGTGCGACGCCATTACCGGCGTTAGCCGTATCGATGTCCAGCACCGCGTCGACGTCGGTCGTCGCCGCCGTATTGCCCAGATCGAGCTTCACGAGCTGACCCGCCTGCCCGGTCACCGTAAACACTGCGTACGGCGAAGCTTCGTTCACGGTGATCGAATTCACGGTAGGTGCAGGGCCGCCGCCGGACTTCAGCGAACCGTTCGCGCCGAGATCGTAAGTAGCCGACGATGAGTCACCGTCGGCGTCGGTGACCGTCTGTTGCAGCACAAGCACGCCGGCATTGAGCGTGAGGCTCAGTCCCTGCGCGGAGCTCGCCGCGTCGCGATACAAATTCTTCGACTGCGTGAAGGTCACTACCCCGGTGCTCGCGTTCACGCTGATGCGGAGGTACTCCGTCGCGCCTACCGTGCCGACAACGTCGTTACCCACCTTGTTGAGCACGATCTGGCTGCCCTGGCCCACGCCGTCGCCATCCGCGCTCGACGTGTCGCTCGCGTCCAGCGCATACAGCCCCGAGCTCACGTTCGTGCCCGTCAGATTGAGCGCGTAGGCTATGCTGCCTGTGCCGTCCGTGCCGTAGATGCCCGTCGTCGCAAAGTGGCTGGAGAAATCCCCCGTGGCGCTCACCGCGCCGCCGCCGAGATTCGTCTCGTCCAGCGTCACCGCCACTGCCGTCGTCGGTGTCGCAGTCGCCGCGGTGGGGCCGTCATCCTTCACCTTGAACGCACCTGCCGTACCGAGGTTGAGATCGCCCGTGACGACGTCACCGTCCGCGTCCGTTACGGTTGCGCGAATCGCAATATCACTGGCATTGGCCGTGGTCAGCGTCGAGCTGTCGTCTGCGTTCGCGGTATTGCTATGCCAGATCGGCCTCAGCTGATTGAACGTGATCGCGCCGGTGGCGGTATTCACGGTAATGGTGAAGTAATTGGTGCCGCCGACGCTTCCCGTGATCGTGTTGCCCGCGAGGTTCATCACGATCTCGCTGCCTTGCCCGATGCCGTCGCCGTCGGTGTTCGACGTGTCGGACGCGTCGACCGCGTAAAGACCGGAGCCGACGTTCGTGCCGTTCAGAACGAGACTGTAGGATGTGGACCCCGCGCCGTCCGCGCCGTAGTTGCGTGCAGTAGTGATGTCGTCCGCAAAGCTGGCCGTTGCATCGGTGGCGAGATCCGTGTCGTCCACCGTCAGCGTGTCCCCCGTGTCAAACGTCATCGCGGAAAGCGTGGGGGTGTCATCCACGATTTCTATCGTGACCGTCTTGGTCGCGTTCGCATTGCTCGAATCGGTGACCTTGACGTCGAACGTGTTCGTTTCCGTCGTGTTCGCGACATCGGTCGTCGCGCTCGTAAGCTGGAAACGGTAGGAAAAGGTGCCGCTGTCGTAACCCGTGAGCGTGACGGTTCCATTCGCCGTGGTGAAGCTCGATCCGACCATCCCGGAAAGACTGCCGGTCAGAACCGTATCCGCCTTACCCGGCGTCGAGAACGTGATCGATGCGATGTCGGCCAAGCCATCCGGATCGCTGACGGCAAAGTAACCGTCGAAATACTCGTACGGGCTCGACGCGTCGCTTCCGGTAGACATCGACGACTCGTACACGGCGCCCGTCGACGGCGTAACGGAAATCGACGGTGCATCGTTGGCCGCCGTAACGTTGATGGTGACCGTCGCCTCGCTGGAGGTGAGCGCCCCGTCGGTGATCGTGTACGTGAAGCTGTCGCCGCTCGTCGCATTCGAGCCGGGCATGTAATCCGTCGAGCCGTCGCTCTTGATGTAGAGCGTGCCGTTCGCGAGCGTCACCTGCTTCCAGCCGCTGCCGCTCGGGTGATTGGTGCTATCCGTGCTCGACGCCAGATTCGAAAACAGCACACCGTTCACGGAGGCCATCGTCAGCGCGGTAACCGTCGTTTCCGGATCCGAGTCCTGTCCTGCCGATCCGTCCGTGTCGGTGATGACGTTCTTACCCGCGAGCAGCGTATCTTCCGTCGCCGTATAGGTGTTGTTCTTTGCCGCCGGCGCGTCATCAGCGCCGTCGATGGTGATTGTCAGCGTGGAGCTCGACGTCGCTGCCGCCGTGTCTTGCATGGTGTACGAGAATACGTCGGTCAGCGTCTGCCCGGCGCCGAGCGCCTGCACCGTCGCGTTCGTGTTATCTACCGCATAGGTGTACGAGCCGTCGGAGCTGATCGTCAACGTGCCGTAGAGGCCCGCGATCGACGTGTTGGTGGAGACCGCCGATTCCGTATTGCCGTTCTTCGCTGCGGACTTCACTGTCTTCGTATCGCCGGCGTCCACATCCGTGTCGTTCGTCAGGACGTTACCGGTGGGGTTGACGCCCGCGCTGCCGTTCGACGTACCGCCTGCCTCGGCGGCAGTCGCTGTGTCGGCCGTCGCTGCGGGATTGTCATCTGCCCCCTGGATAGTGACCGTGATGGTGGTCGTGTCCTTCAAAAGCGCGCTGTTCGCGCTGGCAAACTGTCCGTTGGCGACCTGGTACGTGAATACGTCGGTCAGCGTGTCGGACGACGTGCGCAGCGCCTGCACGCTCGAGTTGCCGTTGTTGACCGTGTACGTGTAGCTGCCATCGGAATGCAGCACCATGGTCCCGTACAGGCCATTGAGCGTGAGATTGGTGCTGGACGCGGCGACGAACAGCACGTTCACGCCGGTGCCGCTAGCCGTTGCATTCTGGCTCAGCGTGATTGTCGTGCCGCTCACTGCGGTCACTGTCGTGCCGGACGCGATTCCGGTACCTGTCACCGACATGCCGGCGGTAATACCCGTCGCCGAAGCCACGGTGATCGTGGCAGTGCCGCTCGTGGTCGACGCCGTCGTCGTTGCGTAAATCGTCGTGTCGCTCGAGTCGCTCGCAGCGCGACCCGCGATGACTTGCAGCGTACCCGTTGGCGTCGTGTCGGCAGTGGCACCGCTCGCACCGGTCCCCGTCACGACGTTCCCGGTCGGGTCCGTACCTGCCGTACCGTTGCTCACACCGCCTGCCTCGACAGCCGTAATGCTGTCCGACTTGGCGTTCGGGTCGTTCGTGCCGGAGCCGTAGACGGTGATGTACAGCGTCTTCTGATCTGTCGAGCCTGCTGCGTCAGCTACGGTGTACTTGAACGTTTCTACGAACGACTCGCCTTCGCTGAGATTCGTATTGGCATTGGTCGGCGTGTATGTATACGAGCCGTCAGACGCGAGTGTCAGCGTTCCATGACGCCCGGTGACCGTGGTGCCGGCGCTCGCGCTGAACGACAGCGTGGTCCCGTTGGTCACGCTCGTCAGCGCATTGTTGACGACGATCGAAGTGATGTTGCCTGAACCGTCATAGGTTACCGAGCTGACCGACGTGCTGGCCGGGACGTTCGTTCCGGTCACCGTCATCCCGACCGCAATAGCGCCGCTCGGCGCAGAAATCGTCACGGTCGTGGTCCCGGTCGTCGTCGCCGACGACACAGTACCCGATTTCATGCTCGAACTGGTCTCGGTCGTGGTGCTTGACGAATTTTTGAAGCCGATCGTGGTGTTGTTGAAGTCACTGATAACGACCCGATTGCCGGGAGCACTAGCGTCGTAGTAGCTGTACGGCTGGCCGCTCAAAGGAATCGTACGACCGGTACTATCATAGCCACCGGTTGCCGTGATCTGCGCGCCACCGCTCGTAAACAAAGCACGCCACGTGTTATCGCTCGATACAAAGAACCACGCCTCGTCGCCGTTGCCGACCGGACTGAACGTCGTTCCCGGAACGAAGGTTAGCTGAGAAGTTACGCCACTGGTATTGACGTTGCTGACGGTAGCCGAGCCGGCCAGTCCGCTCACCGTCTTTGTTTCCCCGTTCCGGTCGACGTCCGTATCGTTCGTCAGGACATTCCCCGTCGCCTTGCTGCCCAGGGAATCAGACGACGTATATTGCGTGCCGTCCGTGAGCAACGACTCCTTCGCGGTGTTGTAATCGTCAGCGCCGACCGGATTATCGTTCGCGCCCCTGATGGTGATTGTCAGTGTCGACGTCGATGTCGTCGTGGCGTCGCTTACCGTGTAACTGAAAGTCTCCGTCAGCGTGTTGGTGGTAAGGCGCAGCGCCTGGACGGTAGTGTTGGTGTTGTCTACGACGTATTTGTACGTCCCGTCCTGAAGAATGCGGAGTTCGCCGTACAGGCCGAGCGCCGTCGCGTATGCCGAGGAGATGTTCGTGTGCGATGTGGTGACGCTCGTTGCGGTAGACGTCTTTGCGGTGTTGATCACCGAGCTCACGACGATGGTGTTCCCATCCGCATCCGCATCGGCCGTTTTGTTCGTATCCGATCCCCCGGTAAGCGACACGACGCCGGTCAGCACGTTGCCCGTCGGGTCGGTCCCTGCCGTTCCGTTGCTCGCACCGCCAGCCTCGACCGCCGTGTTCGTATCCGCGACGAGCGTCGGCGCATCGTTGACCGCGGTGACGTTGAGCGTAACGGTCGCCGACGTGCTCGAAGTCGCCGTGCCGTCGGTGATCTTGTATGTGAAGCTGTCGCCGGCCGCGCTGTTGGCGTTCGGCATGTACTTGAACGACCCGTCCGACTTGAGATAACCCGTGCCGTTAGTGAGATTGAGAACCTTGTATCCCGTGTACGTGTTGCTGTCCGTGAGGCTCGAAAACGCGGTGGTAGTGCTGCCGATCGTGACGCTCGCGATCGTGAGCGACGACGTTGCCGTTTCCGTGTCCGAATCCATTCCCGCGCTCGGGTCCGCATCGGTGACGATGTTGCGGCCGGTGAGCAGCGTGTCTTCGAGGGTCGCGTACGTGTTGCTCTTCGGCACGGGCGCGTCGTTGATACCGAAGATCGTGCGCCATGTCTCCGAGCCCGAGTACGCTCCACCCCCGATGTCGCCGTTCACCGCGTTCTGCTGCGTCGCCGACACCGCCGCGCCGTAGAGCGTCCCGCCGCTCGTCGGCCACGACGAAGCGCTCAGCGCCTGCTTGCCCCCACCCAGATTGCCCACGTACGTGTAGAAATCCGCGTACGCCTGGGTGTCGAAGTTCATCACGTAGTAATTTTCCGTGACGCCGTCCGAGTCCAGGTCGGTCTCCGGAGATAGCGCGAAATACACGTTCACGTTCGCGTTGTAGCGATTTCCCGTCGTCTGCACACCGGAAGTTCCCGTCGCCGACTTGTTCGTTCCCGAGTCGTAGATGAGAAACATGTGCTGCGCGTCGAAGGTCGTGTTGTTCGGCCTTGTGTTGTCGGTCGCACTGCTCGAGTCGAGCGCCACGAAATAGAGCTGGTATGTGTAGTTCGACGTGTCGTTCGCCACCAGCCCCGTCGTCCCGTTGACGTCGGCCGATCGGTCGTAGCCGTTCTTCTGCACCACGTGCACGAAGAGTCCGAACTCCGGTATGCCATCGGCGTTCATGTCGAACAGGATCTGCCCCCAGTCGACCTCGAGGTCCTTCGGCGGCGCCTTCTCCAGCCGGAACTTGACGTTGAGGACGCTGTTGCTGCTCGTGAGCATGTACTGCAGGTACGGATGCGCGCTATCGCTCACGATGTCCGGCGCAGCTGCCGTCCAACCGCCGTCCGAAGGCGTCTTGTTCGGATCGGCCGCACGGCCTACGGTAATCCAGCCGCTGTCGCTCGGCGTGGCGGTTTCCACGCTGATCGCCTGACCGTCGATGCTGAGCACGTGGTGGTCGTTATCCACCCCCGTGCCGATAGCCTGCACGGTGGCAAGATCGTTGCTCGCCACATGCGAGAAGAGCTCGCCCTCGTCGCCCGGAGTATCCGACGCGCCGTTGAGGACCGCGTCGAATGCGTGGCCTATCTCCTCTAATAGGACTGCGACGCCGTCTTTCGCCGGCGCATTGGCGAGCCAGTCGCCATCGACGTAAAGCGTCGGCTGACCGGAAGGATCGTTGGCTGCAAACGCCCCGTGCGCGCCGGCCATTTCAGTGGAAGACCGTATATCGACGCGCAAGCCGAAGTTGTCGTCGAGGATCGCGTTCTTCAATGCGTCGGCAGCGCGGTTCCATTCGTCGTTGCCTGCATTCGCCGTGAAGATCTCAGCGAGCTTCTGACGCCAGTCGTCACGCCCGAAGAATGCCTGGAGCTGCTCGCGCACCTGCGGCTCCAGCGCCTTCACCGCTTCGCTTCCCGCAGAGGAGTTTTCGGCAGCGATTTTCAGCAGGTGGGCTCCGATATCGACCGGCGCAGTCGTATCGGCTGCATGCGTCGCAGCATCGGCGGCCGCGGCGCCGTCGAACATGAGACGGCGCTCCAGGGCGAGCGGCGCCGGACTGTTGCGTACGGGCCCACGTTTCTTTTTCCCTGCCTGTCCTTGCATACCCGCGTATGAGCTCATGCGGCACCTGTGTAAGGTTGTAGTCGTGCCCGCTCAGCGCGACGCGCTCGCAGACGAGAAGGAAGCCCGGCCGCTCATGCCGGCGATCAGCTCCGGGAAGTGGCCGTCGATGACCGCGGAGATCTTCACCGATTGGCTCACCGCATCGACCCGCGCACCGACGCGCTGGACTTTCGCCGGATACGTGCGTCCGGTCTCGTCGATACGCACGCGGAACGCCTGCCCCGTCCTGAGCCACGACAGCCACCGGGAAGGGACAATGAATTCGAGTTCGAGCGCGCTGTCGTCGATGATTTCGAGAAGCGCCTGCCCCGGCTGAACGAATTGCTGCTCGCGCGCTTTCTGCTCCGCGACGCGCCCGCCGAAGGGCGCGGTGATGTTGCACTTGGAGACATAAGCCGTCGATGAATCGAGCTCCGCCTTGTTCTTTTCCATCTCGGCCTTCGATACGTCGAGCTCCAGTTTGCCGACGGCGTTGAGCTCGGCGAGGCGGACGTTGGCTTCCCAGGTCCGCGCCGCAGCGCTGTACGCCGCTTCCGCTTTTTGCATTTGCGCGGACTGTATGCTGCAGTCGAAAGCGACGATGACGTCGCCTTCCCTGAAGCGCCCCCCTTCGGGAACAGGCAGCCGGTTGATCTTTGCGCCGATCTCGGCGGCAAGGGTCGTGTAGCGGCGCGGCAGCAATTGCGCGCGTATCGATTGGCCGGAACTCGCCGGCGCGGTGGTCTCGGTCTGCGAACCCGACTGGCCGACCGATTGCGCGGCCAGCGGGCCAGCAGCGCAGTACAGGCTGGTGAAAACGAAAATTGTGGCGAGTGTCTTCATTGTAGTCATTCACTCATGCCGTGCACGCGATGTGTGCACGACGGCATCCCGTTGTCCATTGCACTCCTCGATCAGAGTAGGAGTGCCGCTTCGCGCAGCTACGCCTGAGCTCTTGTGACGTTCAACGAGTCGACACCGATGCGTCGGTGAGCTTCTCCGGCAACGGAAAGTTCTTGACCGTCACGACCATGCTCATGTACCCGGCCAGCGGACGCTCGTCGTAGTGCACGACGCCGTGCTCGTCGACCCACTTGTACATTTGGCGTCCGGGACCAGCGCTCTCACCCACGCGAAACACGAGCCCCTTCAGGCTCGCAGCCGGGACCTCCCCGTTCGCCGGTGCCGGCGCTGCGGCCACTGCGCCCGTCTGCTCGGGTTGCTCCGGCGCTTCGGAGCGGTCCTGGGTGGTCTTCACACCTGCGCTTTCGGTGCGGTGCGTCTTCTCAGGCGAATCCTCCGAACCCATGGCCGGCTTCGGCGCCGCAGACAACGATTCGACGGGAGGCTGTGCCGCCTGCAGGGCCGGAGCCGCTGCCGCGACGTCACTCGATGGGTCGATCGGGCGCGACGAGCCGGACACCGCGGCTTTGGTCGTCGGCGCGGCAGACGCGCCTACCGTCACTGCCTTTGTCGGCTGCGGCGGTTCTGAAGCGCGCGTCACCGTCGCGGCCGCCGCCTTGGGCGTTGCGTCGCCGCTCTTGAGCGGTTCGCCGCTGGTCGGCAGATCGCCGTTCTCCCAGCCGGCGAGCGCTTTCGAAACGATGTCCTTCAGCTGCGCGAGGCTCAGGTCCTGAACACTGTCGAATTCCGGCTCCACACCCAACGTTGCCTGCAGCCGGCTTGCGGCGGCATGCGCCTGCGACAGCGCCTGATAACGGCGCAGGAGGCTCAGGATGGCCGTCGTACGATTGGCCACGGTCTCGAGCTTGCTCTGCACCTGCGCCTGCTCGCGCTTGGCCATGATCTCCACGATGCGCTGATCGACGTCGGCGACGTCCTGCGCCCGCTCGTACTGGTTGAGCGCGTTGGCATATTGCAGGCGTGCGATGTGCACCTGCGCCAATATCGCCATCTGCATCGCCATGCGCCGCTGATCGGCGAGGGCGACCCCTGCGTCCGCAAGACGCTTCTGCGAGGGGCCGGACAGCAGGTTGAACAGGTTGAACGAGATGGATGCGCCCGCCTCGTTCCAGTGTCGGTTCACGAGAAAATTATCGGTATCGTATTTCGTGTTGTAATTGAACGACACGCCGGGAAAGAGCCGCAGGATCACCTTGCGCGTCTCGTCGCCCGCTATGCGTGCATTATAGAAATGCTCTCGCAGCTCGGCGTTCCGCCCCACCGCGATCTCTTCCAGCTTTTCAACCGGCACATCGAGCATCTTCCGGCTGACCGTTTCCGTCGGCTCGGCGACTTCCAGGTTGAAGGCGAGCGGAACGTTCATGAGGTGCGCGAGCTCGAGCCGGGCGGTCGTCAGCTCCTGATTGGTGGATTCGAGCAGACGCAGGTTCTCCAGCACCTGCCGCTGGTAGCGCAGGCTTTCCACCGGCGATCGCACCCGCTCCGCTTCCGCCTTGCGCGCATCCTTGAGCGCGTCTTCGGCGAGCACGATCGCATCCTGCACCTGCTTCTGCAGTTTCTGCGCGCTTGCCGTGCGCCAGAACGCCGTGCGCACGTCCTGAATGAGCACGTGCATCGCCTTGCGCCGCCGTTCCAGCGCTATCAGCACGCGGTTGGCGTTCTGCTTCGCCCCGTAATAGCTTGCGCCGAAATCCAGCAGGTTCCACGTGAGCCCCATGTCGTACAACACATGGGACCGCTCGGTGGAGATGAACGGATTGCTGAGCGCCGGCTGGCCGGTAACCGAGTCCCTGCTGCGGGTGATGAGCTCCTTGTCGCGCCACCGGTAGCCCGCTTGAGCGAGCAGGCGGGGCAGCATGTCGTACTGGCTGACATCGAGCTGGTTCAGCGCGATAGCCTCTTCCATCATGCGGCTGCGGCGCTCGAGGTTGTATTTGAGCGCACGCGCGATGGCTTCCTCCAGCGTGATCTTGCCTTTAACGGGCTCTATCTCGGACTGGGCCTTCGCGCGGTCGGCAGTCGCAGTGGCGCGCAGCTCGTCATGGGTGACAGGAAGAGGCTGAATTCCTGAGCAGCCGGCGATGAATAGAGTCGCAGTAACCAGCGCTATCGCTTTTACGGGCGCGCTTGCGCGCCCCCTTCGGCTGCAGTGCATCGTCGAGTGCCCCCTGTGTATTTCTGTCTAATGCCCGCATTCCACTGTAAGCGCGGATTGCGGTTCATATGCCCCTTCTCCCCCACGCATCGGTTATCGTCTGGTTGGTTGCCGATGCGCCGCCATGGTCTGCGAGCTGCGCCGTTCTTTTCTCATCATTGTCGTCAGCTTCCGCGCGCATCTTCATGGCTGGCTGCGATATTTTCGATGTTCGACGCGCGAATCGCACGAGACAGGACTCCCATCGCAGATAGGACAGAAGTCCTACGCCGCACGACCCGGGCGCATGATGTCTGTCCTAAGCGAACAGATCGCCGAGCGGCGGCGCAGCGAAATTACTTGTGAGCCGAGGCGGGATGTCTCGTCAGCCGATGCTTGTTCGCGAACACGAACAGATCGAGCCGGTTGGAGAGGCCGAGCTTCTCGTAGATGGACGTCAGGTGATTGCGCAGCGTGCGGTCGCTGATATCGAGCGAGCCCGCGATCTTCTTGATGGTTGCGCCTGCGTGGCCTGCAATCGCAGCGACGACTTCGGTCTCGCGCGCGGTAAGCAGCGCGATTTTTTTTCGCTCGGGATCCTCGGAGCGCCTTTCGCCGAGCCGTACGAGGCCGAGAAGGCGGCTGGTGCTCACGCGATCGAGCCAAATCTCGCCTTCATGCACCTTCACGATGGCTTTGACGAGATCCTGCGGCTCGTCGTCATTGCCTATGACACCGCTTGCACCGGCAAGCATAACGGCGTCCAGGAGCGCCCGATCGGCGCCTCGCGCAAACGCGAGCACCCGCGTGCGCGATCTTTCTGCCAAGCCGGATATGAGATCGAGCCCCTCGAGCGCACCGAATGCGACATCCACCAAGGCCACGTCCGGCTTCTTTGCCGCGGCCAGGCGCGCGGCCTCGCCGTTGCTGGTCGCTTTGCCGACCGTCTCGATGCGCGGCCCGGCCGTTTCCAGCAGCCGTTCCAGGCCCCACAAGACGATGCGGTGATCGTTGACGAGCAGTACGCGTATGGGCTTGCGCCCGGCATGCGTCGTCATAGGCTTCCCCGTGCAAACATCTTCCCTTGCCCTTCTGCCGGCTGTTCCCGCGGCCCGGCTCTTTTTTTGTCATGCGGCTCGCAGCGCGTTGCCATCTACGCCGAGATACCCGGCCATCGTTCTTCAGTGCTCAGTGGCCGCAAAACGATATCACTGCATCTGCACGGCTCGGTAGGAAATGCTGCTTTTTTTGCGCCCGAAACTGTTGTCGGCGGGTGCAGATGCGTCTGGCACATGCCGGAGTCTCCGCCCCGCGCATGGTGTCCCGGATTATATGCCGCGCACGGCAGCTGAGGAGACGGAAGGCCACTATGCGGGCCAGTTGCGATAAACCACGGCAACGCCGCAATCGAGAGGAGGATCGCAGCTACTTCTGATGCAGCCGACTTTGCGCCGGCACGTGCTGCGCGAGAAACTCCATTTGGTCGGCCAGGATGCGCCGATTGGTGAGTATCAGGTACTCGGCGCGATTCGGCACGTACGGCAGATAGACGAGCTCCATCCCCGCGCCTTCCGGCGTGCGATCGCTCTTGCGCTCGTTGCACGAGCGGCAGGCGGTCACTACGTTCATCCAGCTGTCGCGCCCGCCGCGCGAGAACGGAACGATGTGATCGCGCGTGAGCTTGGATATCGGAAACATGCCTGCGCAGTAGGCGCAGATCTGGCGGTCGCGATGGAAGAGCTCGCGGTTGTTGAGCGGCGGCACCTGGTGGAAGGACTTCATCGCCATCGCCTTGCCCTTGATGGCGATGATGCTGCTCGCGGTGATCTCAGAGCGGGTGCCGGTAATCCTGTTCAGGCCGCCGTACACCGTGAAGGCGTTCTCGCCGAGGCTCCATGCGACCTGATTTTTCGCGTAGTAGTAGCAGGCGTGCTGCCAGGTGATCCAGCGATGCGGCACGCCATGGGTATCGAGCGTGAGTATCAGAGGGAAGGCCGCCTGCATCGGCTCTTCGGTACCCTGATGTAGCTGCTGCACCTTGGCGTCCATGGCTATGTTCGACTCGTGTCGCACAATTTACCACACGTTGCTGAATTATAGACCGTTTCTGCCTCCGTGGTAGCCGCTATGGGCACGGCGCGGTATAATATGCGGCCGTGATCCTAATTCAATCCCTCCATCCCGCAACGTCCGGTTGCGACCGCTTGTGATCCGCTCACGACAAGCCTACCGGGCGCGCTGCCCGCGCCACCGGCGCCTTTGTTATGTCCTTCTCTGATCTCAACCTCATCCCCGAGTTGCTGCGGGCGGTAGCCGACGAAGGCTATCAGGACCCCACACCCATACAGGCAAAGGCGATACCGGCCATACTCGCCCGTCGCGACATCATGGGCTGCGCCCAGACGGGTACCGGGAAAACCGCAGGATTCACCCTCCCGCTGCTGCAATTGCTCGCGCCGCAGGCGAACACCAGCCTCTCGCCCGCGCGTCACCCGACCCGCGCGCTGATTCTGGTTCCGACGCGCGAGCTCGCCGCTCAGGTCCATGACAGCGTCAAGGCGTACGGCCGGCACCTGCCGCTCCGCTCCACCGTCGTCTACGGCGGCGTCGACATGAGCCCACAGCTCAAGTCGCTGCATGCGGGTGTGGAAATACTGGTTGCCACGCCGGGCCGGCTGCTCGACCACGCACAGCAGAAGAGCGTGAACCTCTCGCGCGTCGAAATCCTGGTGCTCGACGAAGCGGACCGCATGCTGGACATGGGCTTTTTGCCGGACATCAAGCGCATCCTCGCGCTGCTGCCGCCGCAGCGGCAGAATCTGCTCTTCTCCGCGACGTTCTCGGAGGAGATCAAACGGCTTGCGAACCAGCTGTTGCGCAATCCGCTCATGATCGAAGTGGCACGGCGCAATGCGCCCGCCGATCTCGTGAAGCATCAGGTGTTCGAAGTGCCCGCGCTGCGCAAGCGAGCCCTCCTCGCCCACCTCATCCGCTCGCGCGACATGAAACAGGTGCTGGTCTTCGTACGGATGAAGCGCGACGCGAATCGGCTGGCGCGCGAGCTGGTACGCGACGGCATCGCCGCAACCGCGATACACAGCGATCGCACGCAGGCGGAGCGCGAACAGGCGCTGCAGGAATTCAAGGAAGGCAAGGCGACCGTGCTCGTCGCGACCGACATCGCAGCGCGCGGCATCGACATCGAGCAGTTGCCTTACGTGGTGAACTACGAGCTGCCGTATACGCCGGAAGACTACGTGCATCGCATAGGCCGCACGGGCCGCGCCGGCATGCCGGGCGAGGCGATTTCGCTCATGTGCCCGGACGAGACGCGGCTGCTCGCGGAGATCGAAAAGCTGCTCAAGCGCGAAATCCCGCGCGAGCCGGCGGAAGACTATGCCCGCGTGCTGCACCGGGAAGATGAAGGCGACTACCGGCGTCGCGACCACGCGCCAACGGCGGGTCGCGAGCGGCGCGGCGGCCGGACCAGCGCACCGCAGACAACGGTCGATGCGACGGGCTTCGATTTCTCCAAGCCGTACGAGCCGGCGACGACCGCGAGCGCACCTCGCACATCGTCCCCGCCATGGCGTCCGCGCAGCCCGGCGGCACGCCCCGTCGCCGCTTTGCTGGGCGGCTTCGCATCGCGCGACAAAGACAAGAAAGAAACGTAGCAGCGGCGCACGCCGCTGATCCCATAAGTTGCCCGCCGCGCCCGCTCGCGGCCCATTCGACGCTGCATGGAAGCGCTAAGTTTTCCGGAACTGCTGTTCTTCGCGTTCGTCATCATCGTCTCGTACTCGATACGCGGCGGCAGCGGCTTCGGCGGCGTCACCGTTCCGCTGCTTGCGCTCATCATGCCGGTCAAAATACTCGTGCCGGTCGTAACGGTACTGGGACTCTTCTCCTCCTGGAGCATCGTTGCGCGCGAACGTCGTCACGTCGCGTGGTCTCCGATGAAGCGCATCGCGCCGTGGGCGCTCGGGGGCGCACTGGCCGGGCTTTATCTCTTCAGCGCCCTCGATTCCGGCGCCATCGCGCGCGGCTTGGGAGTGCTCGTCATCCTCTATGGCTTGTATTCCTTCTGGACGACGTATCGGGTCGCCGGGGACATCCGGGCGCCCATGGCCGTGGTAACGCCGATGGCGGGGACGGTCGCCGGGTTCGTCGGCACCCTGTTCGGCTCGATGGCGGGCATGTTCTTCGCCATCTATCTCGATCTTCAGCGTATCGCGAAAGACGAATTCCGCGCCACAGCTGCAGCGATACTCTTCGGTCTCGGCGTCGTGCGCTGCATCGGTTATGCAGCGGTCGGTGCGTTCGATCGCGACGCATTGCTGGCATGCGCCGCGGCACTGCCGCTCATGGCGATTGGCGTGTACATCGGGAACCACCTGCACGCAAACCTCAATCCGCTGCAGTTCCGCCGCTTCGTCGCACTGGTCCTGCTCGCGAGCGGCGTGCCGCTGCTGCTGCGCTGATCGCGCACGCCGCGCGGGACGTTCTTGGCGTGACGCCGCTCGGCGGTTAATCTTCGCTTTTCCACGAATCGAATGCCCGCCATGACGTCAGTTACACCCACCCACCTCAAAGCAATGCTCCACGACGGCTCCGAGCTCGCGCTGCTCGATGTGCGCGAGGCCGGCGAATTCGGGGAGTCTCACCTGCTGTTCGCCACCCCGCTGCCGTACAGCCGCCTCGAGCTCGACATCGGCACACTGGTGCCGCGAAAGAGCGCGCCGATTGTGCTGTGTGACGACGGAAAATCGGGTGTCGCGCAGAGCGCCGCGAGGCGACTCACCGGCATGGGATACACGCACGTCGCCATACTCCAGGGCGGCACGGCTGGTTGGGCAGCGGCCGGCTATAACTTGTTCGCGGGCGTCAACGTTCCGAGCAAGACGTTCGGCGAGCTGGTCGAGCATGCGTATCACACGCCGCGCATCACAGCCCAGCAGCTCGTCAGCATGAAAAATGCGGGCGACGATTTCGTGATCCTGGACGGCCGCCCCTTTTCCGAATACCAGAAGATGAATATTCCGGGCGGCATCTGCTGTCCGAATGCCGAGCTGCCGTACCGCGCTGCGACGCTCGTCAGAAATCCGGAGACCAAGATCATCGTCAACTGCGCCGGCCGCACGCGCTCCATCATCGGCGCGCAGACGCTGATCAACTTCGGCGTGAAGAATCCGGTGTACGCGCTGGAGAACGGAACACAAGGCTGGTATCTCGCCGACCTTAAGCTCGAGCATGGCGCCTCCCGCAAATATCCCGAGGACATCGATCCGGCCACGCTGCCGGGACTCCGTGACTCGGCGCGGGCGCTGATGGAGCGCCATGGTATCGAGACCATATCCGCCGCGCTGGCGCAGCAATGGCTCGACGATCCGTCACGCTCCACTTATCTGCTCGATGTGCGCACGCCCGAGGAATATGCCTCGGGATCCCTGCCGGGCGCGGTCCATGCGCCGGGCGGTCAGTTGATCCAGGCGACCGATCAGTGGGTCGGCGTGCGCAACGCGCGCATCATTCTCGTCGACAGCGAGCGCGTGCGCGCGCCGGTCGTCGCAAGCTGGCTTAAGCAGCTCGGCTGCCACGTCTACGTGCTGGATGGCGGCGTCGCGGCGCCCGTGCGCGGCATTCCGGCGGCGCAGCCGCTATTGCCCGATGTTCCCACGATCTCTGCCGCGCAACTCAACGAGGCGCTTGGCTCGGGGCTCGTTTCCGTCTTCGATCTGGGACCCAGCATGAGCTTCCGCAAGGCTCACATTCCGGGCAGCCACTGGAGCATACGCCCCCGCCTCGTCCACGATGCGCGTCGTGCAGACGGTCGCGTGGTCATCGTGGCGGATGACGTCGGCATGGCACGGGTCGCTGCGGTCGACCTGCTGGAAGCGGGAATCACGCACGTCGAGCGCCTCGATGGCGGACTTCCGGCATGGACCGCAGCCGGCTTCCCGACTGCGGCATCGCCCGACGTGCCGCCTGATGGCGATTGCATCGATTACCTCTTCTTCGTGCACGACCGGCACGCCGGGAACAAGGCCGCGATGCGTCAGTATCTCGCGTGGGAAACCGGCCTCATGGCACAGCTCGATCCGCAGGATTTGTCCGCCTTCAAGGTCGGCGTCTAAACCGCACACCGGCCGGCCTTGGGTGCCGGCCGCGTCCCTCGCTATGCCGTGCGCATAGCTCCCTGTTTCTGCGCACCCAGGGTTATTTATCCGTCATGGGTATGTCGCTTGCATAAGGCCGCCGGCATTTATGCCGGCAGCGCCAGGCATGCGTGCCTCGTGTAAGTGCTGGATCGCATCCTGACGAGCACGTGGGGAGTGTGGGAAATCGACGATGGCATCTATTTTTTGAATGGAGTTTGATGATGAAGAGGACCTTAAGCAGGGCGGCCGTTGCCGTTGGGCTCGCCGTCGGCGGGTCGGCAGCGCACGCCTCCCTCGTGTTGGTGTCGCCTATCGACTTCGGTGGCAGCGGACTCGGCTCGGTGAACACGATACTGACCATACAGGCGGCCGGGAACAATTCGACCGAAACCGGAAGCGTGAGCTGGAATGGATCGGCTGACGTGATCTCCGGCGACGCCAAGACCGGCGCATCGCAAACGCAAACACGGTCTCTCAGCGAGCTGGGAATCACGTCCGCGAGCGAGCTGCGCGTGGTATTCAACGCGAGCGAAGCGACGAGCGATCCCAGCATACAGCTCGACAATCTCGTTCTGAACATTTTCAGTCCGACCGGTACGCTGTTGTTCTCATCCGGCACGTTCAGCGGGCTGTTTTTCGCCGACACGGAAACCGGCACGGGTAATTCCGGTTTCGTATTCGGCCTCGATGCAGGCCAGGCAGCGGCCGCGCAAACCGCAGCGTTCGGCGGCGCGTTCGGCAGCAATCGCGTAGGCTTGAGCGCATCCGCGAGCCTCGTGAGTGACGGTGTCGAGACGTTCTTCGTCGCGAACGCTCCGGCGGTCCCGGAGCCGGGCACGTGGGCCCTGCTCGCTTCCGGTCTGCTTGCGTTCGGCGGCGTCGCGCGTCGCAAAACAGCAATACCCTCGCAGGAGGCGTAAGGTCCGCAGTGGGGAGGAGGCGGGGCGGGCTGCCGCGCCGGCACCAGGCAGCGCGGCAGCCCAGCTCTTTGCGCGTGGCGCTATTTCGCAGGCAGCGTCCAGAGATAAATATTGCGGCCACGTCCTTCGCTGCGCAGGTGCACGGTGCGCTGAGGCTTCCAATCGCCCATGTCGTGCCAATGCGAAACGACACGCGCGCCAGGCTTGAGCTCGCGCTGCAGCTTGGGTCTTAACTTGAGATTGAGATCAGGGTACAGGAACAGCGCGACGACATCGGCCTCGCCGATATCTGTCTCGTACAGGTCCTGGTTGAGAAAGAGGATGCGGTCTTCCACACCCGCGCGGCGCGCGTTGTCGCGCGCTTCGGCAATGCGCTTCGGATCGATGTCGACACACACGCCATGCACCGCGTACCGCTGCACCGCGGCGATGACGATGCGACCGTCGCCGCACCCCAGATCGTACACGCGTTCCCCCGGCTGTAATGCGGCGAGATCGAGCATGACCCGCACGGCCTCGGGCTCGCTCGGCTCGTAGCGCACGTCCGGCGGGCGCAATGTCGCCGCCTGCACGGTCAGCGGCACGCCAATGCACGCCGCACCGGTCCACGGAGCTGCGATGGCCAGGAACACGAGCCACCGCCACGCGCCGCGTGTCGTCATGCCCGTCTCGCGCTTGAGTGACGCGCCGACACACGGCGGAAGGCGCACGGCCCGAATTTTGTTTGCCATAATTTCCATGTCCAGTCACGCTTACACTATGGAACGATCTACGCCTGCCATGAATCCATACCTCACCCCTTACTTCTTCACCGATGGAATGCAAGCATGCCGGAAATAAAGACGATAGGCGTGCTCACGAGCGGTGGCGATTGCGCCGGCCTCAACGCGGTCGTACGCGCCGTCACGTACCACGCGGTACAGGTGTACGGATGGAAGGTCGTCGGCATTCAGGATAGCACCCTGGGGCTCATCGAAAGACCGCTCCGCTACCAGGAGCTGCGCCTCAACACGTTCGACGGCCGGCTCCTGCGAGAGAGCGGCACCTTTCTTGGCACCACCTCCAAGGACGATCCGCTGCACGTTCGCATGCCCGACGGCAGCATACGGGACCGCACGCCGGATTTTGCCGAAGGCGTACGGCAGCTCGGGCTGGATGCCCTGGTCGTCATCGGCGGCGACGGCTCCATGCGCATACTCTCCCAGCTGTGCGAGCGCGCACAGATCGGCATGGTCGGCGTGCCGAAGACGATAGACAACGACGTGCACGGCACCGACTGGTCGGTCGGTTTCTCGACGGCGTTGAGCGTCGTGACCGAAGCGCTCGACCGCCTGCAGCCGACAGCCGCGAGCCATCACCGCGTGATGATCCTCGAAGTGATGGGTCGCGACACCGGCCACATCGCGCTGAACGGCGGGATTGCCGGCGGCGCGGATGTGATCCTGATACCCGAGCTGCCTTACACGATAGACGGCGTGATGAAGCGCATCCGCCAGACCTTGTCCGAAGGACGCTCGCATGCGATGGTGATCATCGCAGAGGGCGTGCGGACTGCCGACGGGGAAAAGCTGTCCGTGCAGCACGCGGGCGGCCAGTCGAGCTACGGGGGCATCGGGCACTATCTCGCCACGCAGATCGCGCCTCACACCCGCGCCGATGTGCGCGTCACCGTGCTCGGACATTTGCAGCGCGGCGGCACACCGTCGGCCCGCGATCGCCTGCTTGCATCCTCGTTCGGCGTGCGCGCAGTGGAGCTCGTCGCCGCGAGATGCTTCGGCCGCATGGTGGCCTGGCGGGATCGCGGGGTCATCGACGTGCCGCTCAGCGAAGTGACGATAGGCGCGCGCGCGCTGGATCCGGATGATCCGCTGATACGTACTGCACGCGGGCTGGGAATCTACGTCGGCGGTTGAGATCCGCAATCCGGCGCGACACTGTCGTCGCGCCAGGCACTCAACGCGCGTATCGTGGCCGTGGTGCGCGTCTCCACGCCGAGCTTCTGGTAGATGTGCTCCAGGTGCTTCTGCACTGTGCGGTTGCTCATCTCGAGGATCGCGCCGACCTCCGCATTGGTCTTGCCCTTGGCGACCCACGCAAGCACCTCGGATTCTCGCGGCGTGAGCCCGTACTCGCTGAGCGCGCGCCACGGCGTGTCACAGCGCTTTTCATTGAGCAGGAGCAAGTGCTCGTCCCTCAGATAGTCCGGTATGAATTGGACCGACAGCTGCCGCCCTTCCTTCTCGACCACAAGCACGTCGCGCGTCTGCGTCACCGACCGCTCGCACGTCATGCGATCGACCTGGCGCCGGTACCATGACGCAAAGCACTGCGGCAACCGGTCGCCGCACAGCGGAAACGGCGTGCGGCAGTAGCGGGCAATCCAGGTCTTCGCCTGATTGCTCCAGCGTCGGATGCGGCCATCACCTGCCAGCACGACGACACTGCTGGTGGGGCCTTCCAGCATGTCGACGAGCTCGTCCATGCCGCGGCAATAGCGGTCGAGGGAGGCGACATGCCGGAACGCCTGCACGAGATGGGGATAGAGGCGATTCATGAGACCGCGTTCCCGCTCGGTGAAGTCGCGCTGGTGGCGGAGGAGCAGAACGACCGTCACGGCGCCCGGGCCGGTCGAAAAGAAAATTCCGAGCTCGTATTTCGCGCCGAGCTCGCGCACGTACGCATCCGCACGACAGTGACGCTGGAAGTCGGCCCGCGTGAGCGCCTGGGTCGTTTTCTGCGCGCGACCGTCGCCCGTCTGCAGGAAATATCGGAACAGCGGATGGCTGCTGAAGCTGTGTTCGAGCCTCGAAAGCGCGGTCGGTGTGTCAGAACCGGACGGACGCACTACCGTCGGCTGCATCGACAGCCGCGCGGCTTGCCGTTCGATCTCGTACACGCCGTAGACGACCCGGTCGGCGGGAATGATCTTGAGCAGCGACTCCATCGCCCGGTCGGCGTAGCCCTCGCTGGGGCGATGATCATAGAGCGCGGCAACGAAATCGAGCAGGTCGTCGAAATCGTGCTGTGTGAACCGCATCGCCGGCACCTCTGACATCCCGCGCGGCACAACCTACGCGGAACGGTGAAGCGTATGCAGCCGACGTGCCGGCCCTCAGGCGGCAACTTTTTCCGATTGCAGCAGGCTGCGGATCTGCGACCGAAGTTCCGGCGTGTCGGTGTGGCCGTGAACGGCGACGGCGTGCTGCACGGCGGCCTCGAGCAGTTCCTCCTCCGAGTCGGCGCTCATCGCGAGCGTGCAGTTCATTTCGCTGGGATAGTTGCGGCAATCGATGTACATACGGCTCATGTTGATCTCCTCTGTCACGGCGACACCCGAGCTACGGGCGTCCGGTTGTGTTGGGCCCGTTCTGCGAGACGGCTCGACCATGATGCGCGTATCCCTGAACTCGTTGCGCTTCGCTGCGTCGATCGCCATATCGCCCGCGAGAGGCCCGTGCAGCGCATGGTGAAACACGCGAGGCGTCGCCGCCATACGCGTACTGACGTATATCGAAGAGGCGTCGGAAGAAGAGCGAGGTGTAGTGGAAGCCGGAGCGCAGGCGGCGCCCCGGCGGTGCAGTGGAAGACGTCTACCAGCGTCCGCGATGGCCCGGGCTGTGACCGTGGCGGTAGCCATGCCAATGGCGCGGACCGTAGTACGCGGGCGGCCCGTAATAGACACGGACGCCCGGGTAATACACGGGCGGCGGCGTGTACACGACCGGGGGCGGTGCGTACACTACGGGTGGCGGCGTGTAATAGACGGGCGGCGGAGCATACACCGGCGCTCCTATCGACACGCTGAAGCCGACATTGCCGTGCGCGGCCGCTGTGCCGCTCAATGCCAGACCGCCCGCTGCAATCAACAGGGTGAGCGCGCGTTTCATGAGATCCTCCTGTCCTTCTGCCATCTCCATCGACGTGGATCAGGCTACCACTGCGACAGGAGGTCGTGAGCACTAATGTGTAACGGCATGTAACGCAGCCGCACCGAGCCGTCGCTCCACGGCGACACGACCCGTCCGTTACGCCGCGAGCTGCACCGCATCCTGCGCCGCGGCAGTCGATGCGGCGTTGCGCAGGCACTCGTCGACGACCGACCCGCTGACGGTCTCGTGCTCCAGCAGAGCCTTGGTGAGCTGCTCGAGCGCTGCTCGATTCGCTTCGAGCAACACGGCACACTGTTCTTCGACATCCTTCACGATCTGACGCGCTTCGGCGATCGCTTCGGGATGGTCGTTCACGCGGCGCTCGCGCTCGGGCAAGCCCGCATAGCTGAACGGTCCCAACGTCTTGCTGAAGCCGAATTCGGTCACCATGCGGTAGGCCATGTTGGACACGCGCTCGAGATCATTGGAGGCGCCGGTCGAGAGCGAATCGAGCACGAGCATCTCGGCGCCGCGTCCGCCGAGCAGCATGGCCATGCGCGCCCGCCACTGCCCTTCGCTTTGCAGGATGACGTCCTGATCGTCGGTTACGAGCGTGACACCGAGTGCGCGTCCGCGCTTCAGTATGCTCACCTTCTCGACGATACCGACGTTCAGCAGCCGTGCAATAAGCGCATGCCCCGCTTCGTGCACGGCGATGCGGTTGCGTTCGGTCCGATTCATTGCCGCCTGCCCTTCCCCCGCCGGGCCACCCATCAGCTCCTGCTCCAGCACGCGATGAAAATGCTGATGCGTCACCGCGGCTGCCCCTTCCTTCGCCGCGAGCAGCGCCGCTGCATTCACGGCATTCGCGATCGAAGCCGGAGAAAGCCCCGTGGACAAGCGCGCGAGCTGCCGGAAATCCGCACTGCCGTCCGTGCGCACGCGTCCGGCATAGAGGGCGAACAGCTGCTCTCGCTCGTCGACGCTCGGCAGACCGAGATGGCACGTACGGTCGAAGCGGCCGGCGCGGATAAGGGCTGGATCGAGATTCCTCACATTATTCGTCGCGCCGATCACGACGATCCCCGACGTCGGCGCAAAGCCGTCCAGCTCGACCAGCAGCGTATTGATGATTCGATTGTTCTCGGTCTCGGCGGCCGAAGCGCTGCCGGAGCGCTTGCCGAGGCCGTCGATCTCGTCGATGAACACGACGCAGGGGGCCTGCTGCCGTGCCAGCGCAAAGAGCTTCTTCACCCGCCGCACGCCGACGCCGAGAAACATATCGCTGAAGTCGCCGCCCGCGAGCGCAATGAACGGCACGCCTGCTTCGCCCGCGACTGCGCGTGCGAGGAGGGTCTTGCCTGCACCGTAATGGCCTTCGAGGATGATGCCTTTCGGCGGCTTCGCGCCCAGCTCCGAGAAGCGTCGGGGATTTTTCAGAAATGCCACGATGTCGCTCAGCGCCTCCTTCGCCTCGTCGACCCCCACGACATCGCCGAACCGCGTGTCCGGACGCTGCGCACGCCGGAAGCCGCCCCCGGTACGCATGGGGCCCATCATCCAGATGAGGTAGATCAGCAGCAGCGGGGCGAGCAGCGACAGCCACGCCGGATTCCTCAGCGCGCGTCCGACGACGCCGAGCGGACCTGCCGGCGGCTGCACATCGTCGATCGCGAAGACCGCGGGCTGCGCATCGGCGAGCCTGTCCTTCAGCAGCTCCGCCACGAGCGGACGCTGCGTGCCCGTGGCAACGTAATACCGCGAGCCGTCCTTACGTTGCACGAGCGCGTAGTCGGGCGACAGTCCTATGCTCTGCGCTGCGCCGCTGCGCGCATCCTGCGCGAGCGTCGTCATGTCGCGCTCGGTCGCGAAAAACAGCGCCGACTGAGCTTCCATTGCGGTGACATGGGCGTCCCTGCCCCGCTGCGGCGCGTGCACGGTGAACCACACCAGCGCGGCAGCAGAAATGAGGGCGCCCGCAGCGGCCGCCAACTTGAGCGGTTTCTTATGCTTCAGCAAGGTGTTCAACACGGTCTTCTCTGTTTGTCGTCGCGCGGTGACAGTGCGCGAATAATGAACGGACGCGAGAGAGGCTGTTCCCGCGACGCGCTATGTTAGCAGCCGAACCGCGCGCGAAAGCGAGGCATTTTGACGGTCGCTGCTATTTTTCCGTGCGGGAAGTCGACGCCGTAGGGTCTCGTTTCCGAAGGCGCGGAAACGCAAAAACGGATCGCGTTCGGGTCGGGAACGGCTGCAATCGAGCGCAGGGCTATCTTGTCGCCGGGCCGCTCCCGCTTGAAGAATGCACTCGGCTTGCCGCCGAGCGCACTCCGGACTCGGCCTCGCTACTGCTTCGGTATACCGGCCTGCTCCGCCGCCTTGCGATAGCGCGCGATTTCGTCCACCAGCAGATTGGAAAGCTGCGACACGGACAGCGGAGCGGGCTCGGCCCCTTCGTGCGCGAGAAACTGCTTGACCTCGTCGCTCGCAAGCGCCTTGTTCACGACGGCGTTGATGGCGTTCACGCGCTCGGGCGGCGTGCCTGCCGGCGCGAAGAGTCCCCACCACAGCTCGTATTCGTACGTCGGCACGCCGGATTGCGCGATCGCAGGAAGTTCCGGCAACAGGGGCGAGCGCTCCTTGGAGCTCACGCCGAGCGCAATGATGCGGCCTGCGCGCACCTGCGGCATGACAGCCGGTCCACTCGCGATCGACATCTCCACCTCACCGGCCGCAACCGCCGTGATTGCCTGTGCGATGCCGCGATACGGGACGTGCGTGAGCTTTATCCCGGCCGCATGTCCGAACAGTGCACCCGAGAAGTGGTTGTTGCCGCCGGTGCCGGACGATGAATAATTGAGCTTGCCCGGATTTTTCTTCGCGAGCGCGACGAGCTCTTTCACGGAGCGCGCGGGCAACGACGGATGGATCACGAGCAGCAGTGGCGCACGCCCGAACATTGCTACCGGAACGAAGCCTTTCACCGGGTCGAACGGCAGGCTTTTGCGCACGGCGACCGTACCGGGATACGACGACGTCGTCCCAAGCAGCGTGTAGCCGTCCGGTTCCGCTTTCGCGACCAGTTCTGCGCCTATCATCCCGCTCGCGCCTGCGCGGTTGTCGATCACGACGTTACGCCCCCACAGCTCGCTCATCTTGCGGGCGACGGCACGAGTCACGACGTCGATCGATCCGCCCGGGGTATACGGCACGATGATCTGGACGTTCTTCGCGGGATACCCTTGCGCATGAGCGGCTCCCACACCGAGCGCCGAAGCGGCCGCGACGAGCACGCCCAGCACCTTGCGCCGTTCCCTTGAAACATTGAGCATGATTCCTTCCTCCATTATGAGATCGGCATCCGCCTCTTTTTTTCTGCGGCTGGATGTGCGGGCATTATCGCGCAGTTTTCCCGGCACCGCGTCGACCCGAAAAGAGCTAAAGTTTTGACGCAAGACGCCGTATCCACGGTAGGCACCACGCCCGCCGGCTGCGCTCGCGCGCAAGGCCGCGCGCGGTATGCGCCCGTTGACATGGAAGAACAAGAATGGGAAACGCCCCGCTCGACGACACGGCCGCCCGGCTCATCGATGCGCTCAACCAGGATGGATTCGTCCTCCATCAGCAGCCGATACGCGCAATCTCGGAAAAAGCCGCGGAGCGTAGCTACCAGGAAATCTTCGTGCGGTTTAAGGAGGAGGAAGAAAAGCTGCTCCCGCCCGGCACTTTCATTCCGGTGCTCGAGAGCTGCCGGCTGATGCATCTCCTGGACCGCTGGGTGATCAATCGCGTGATCAAGTGGATACACGCCGGCCGGCGCCGCGACCCACGATGGACCGCGCCCTGCTGCAGCATCAACCTCTCCAACGACTCGCTGATCCACCCCGACACGGCGCATTTCGTGCTGCAGCAGTCGCAGAAAGGCAGCGTGAGCGGACGCAAGCTCGCTTTCGAAATCGCGGAGGACGACGCGCACGCACATGCCGATGAGCTTGCTTTTCTTACGCGGGAGTTGAAGCCCATAGGCTGTCGATTCACCGTCACGAGCTACAACGGAGCTCTCGTCGATGCACAGCGGCTGCAAGCGCTGGGCGTGTCGACTGTCAAGATCGACGTCGATATCGTCACCACGTTGCACGGCAATGCCGAGAGCGTGCGCCTCGCGCGTCACATACAGGCCGCATGCGAGACACGCGGGATAGAGACGATCGCGGAATTCGTGGAACGGCAGGACACGCTGGAGCATCTCATAGGTCTCGGCGTGCGCTACGCGCAGGGCTACGGCATCGGACATTCGAAGCCGTTGTACGGCCGCGACCTCGACGGCACAGGTGCGTTCCCGCCCGCTGCGGTGGGCAATGCCGCGCGGGCGGTCTAAACCTCTCTTATCGCGCGATCATTTTCTTGAGACGCTCGAAATTCGACACGTCCATCGCGACGTCCCCCCGATTGATGAGGCGGTCGATCTCGGTCACCGCATCGTTCGCCGGCGTCGGAATGCCGAGCTCGCGTCCCCGCCGCGACACCACGCCGCTGATGTACGCCATCTCGCTCGTGCGCCCCTTGATGTGATCGTGTATAGGCGCGGTCCGGCCGCCGCCGACATGCGACAGCAGCGTTTTCATGGTGGTGACGAGATTCTCGTCGCTCGATCCGGCGAACTCGTCCGCCCGCAGCCCGAATATCGGCTCCATGCGATAGCCTAGCGCCGTCCCGACGGCAAGCGACTCCTTGCCGAGCTTCACCGAAATTTCGAACATGCCTGGCAACGCAGCCGCATCGTTGTTCTTGAGGCCCAGCAGCCCGAACGGCCCCATCGTCATCGTGTTGGCAATGAGCTTGGTCCACTTCGCGCCCGAAATGTTGTTCGTCGCGTCGCAGCGGCCGACGTTGCGCATCAGGGCCTCGATCTCGCGCGTCCGGGCGGTGTACTGGCCATCGAGCTCGCCCACGGCAAACCAGGTTCTGCTGCGCGTGGTGTTGCGCTTGACGACTCCCGGGGTCCATAGCTCGGCCTGCAGCTCGACGACACAGCCCATCGTGCGCTCGCGTCCGATGATGGAAGCGATCGACTCGTCGTTCATGCCGTTCTGCGCGCCGAGCACCACGCCGGACGGCTTGAGATACGGGAGGATGAATTCCGAGAGCCAGCGGTGATCGTTCGACTTGGAAGCGAGGATGACGATATCGAACTCGAGCTTGGCCGATGCGAGATCGCACAGATGGAACGCCCGCACGGGCACGTTAACATCGTCGTCCGTCATCGCGACCCGCAGGCCATGCGTACGCATCGCTTCGATGTGCCCCGGCCATTGATCGATGACCGCCGGCTCGTAACCCGCTCTGGCGAGATCCGCCGCGATGCTGCTGCCTATCGCTCCCGCGCCCAGTACGGCTATCTGCTTCGTCACGTACGTCTCCGGCTCGAGCTATTGGGTGATGTTCGCCGCCTTCACCACTTTCGTCCAGCGCTCGATGTCCTCGCGTATCACTCTACCGAACTCCTCCGGCGTGCTGCCTTGCGGCTCGAGACCCAGGCTCGCAAAGCGCTCCTTGACGTCCGCCAGTGCGATGGTGCGGCGCAAGTCGCCGTTGAGCTTGAGGATGAGCGGACGCGGAGTGCCCGCCGGCGCGGAAACGCCGAACCAGATGTTGACGTCGTAACCGGCGAGTCCCTGCTCGGCCGTCGTCGGCACGTCCGGATGGATTGCAAGCCGCTTGTTGCCTGCGACCGCGAGCGTTTTAAGCTTGCCCGACTTGATCAGCGGCTCGGCTGTCACCGGGGTCGTGAAAATGAGCGAGACCTGGCCGCCTATCATGTCCGTGATCGCGGGCGCCGCCCCTTTATACGGAACGTGCAGTATGTCGGTGCCGGTTAGCAGCTTGAACAGCTCGAGCGCGAGATGGCTGCTGCCGCCCGGCCCGGATGATCCGCCCGACAGCGTGCCCGGCTTCGCCTTCGCCATCGCAATGAGCTCTTTCATGCTGGTTGCCGGAAACGTTGCGCTGGTGACGAGCATGATCGGCGACCAGCCCAGCAGACCTACGTGCGCGAAATCGTCGGGCTTGTAGGGCGTGCGTGTACGAAGCGCGAAGTTGATCGCATTCGATCCGGGATTGGTCATCAGCAACGTGTAACCGTCGGGCGTCGCCTTGGCAACGATATCGGCGCCCAGCAAACCGCCCGCGCCCGCCCGGTTGTCCGTGACGACCTGCTGCCCCCACTGCTCCGTGAGCTTCTGCGCGAGCAGCCGCGCAACCACATCGTTCGAAGCGCCGGGCGGATACGGCACCACCCATCGTACGCTGCGCACCGGGTAGTGCTCCGGCTTCGCCGCCTGTCCCCACGAAGCCCCAGTCCACGCCATACACGCGCCCGCGATGGCGCTTGCGATTTTGTTCAAATGTCCTCCTCGAGGCCGTCGTCCGGCTCGGGCCGCTCAAAGATCCTCGGTATGCACCGGGAAGAGCGGCGCAAGCGCGTCGACTTCCATGACGTGATAAATGTTGAAGCGATAGGCCGGACCGCATACCACCTCGGGCGGCGTGAAGGGAAACGCGAGATTTCCCCCGGTCGATATGCGGCCCGGGAAGCCGTGATGCAGCAAATATTGCTTGAATACCGTTGCCACCGACTTTGCATCGTCCGCCGTTTGTGCGATGCATTCGACCATGACGAATATTTCGCGCGGCAAAGTTGAAGGCACCGTATTCCATGCGAAGACGCCGTCGATGCCGTAGACACGGTGATGCAGCTGGAAGTCGCCGCGCACCGATCCGGCAACGAGCTCGCGCACGGTCTTTTCGACCGCCGGCAGAATATCCTTCATCGCGGCGATCGCTTTGGGGTCGGCGCATCCCGCGAGCAATACCGCCCGCTGACCGGCGAGCGCCGCACCTTCGAGCTTCACCGTATGGCGCAGGGCTTCGGACCAGCGCGCGCCGCTCACCCGGCAGCGGTGCTCGTCGACCGCCTCGTAATGCGCATGCTCGGTATCGAGCACGCCCTCCGGCTCGATGACGCGGTACGGATCGCTCTGCTCGTACAGGCTGTGGGCAGCAACCGACATCGGCGTCGCATGGCGTATCGGGTTCATGCTGTCGACGACGAAGCTCTCGCCTTCGAGCGTGCCGATGATCGCATCGCGTCCACCTGGCGTCGTGCATATCGAGCAGCATTCGATGATCTTAGACATGTGCATGGTTGGGCCGAGCGGATAGCCGAGCATGGCCGGTATCGCCGCGAACACCGCAGTGTCGCAGGCACGACCTGCGATGACGACATCCGCGCCCGCCTCCAGTGCGCGCTGAAATGCCTCTATGCCCATCTGGCCCACGATGTGTGTCGCTGCATCGACGTCCACCTCGGTCAAGGGCGCAATCGCGCCAAGCGGCCTCACGCGGCCTGCCCGTATGGCGCGCTTCACCGCATCGCGCGGAATGTCGGCTTGAATCGATGCCAGCCGGAAATGCAGGCCTTCTTCCGCCGCGATCTCGCGCACCATGGCGAGCGTCGCATCGAGGTGCGGCGCCGCCCCCGCCGTGCCCGCCGTGCCGAGCATGAGCGGCACGCCGGCCGAGCGCGCGGCGCGCAATACTTTGCGCAGGTCGGCCCGCGTCATCGCGTCGCTGGTCGCGAGCTCACCGCTGCCGAGGTAGTACGGTCCCGGGTCTATCGAGCCCATGTCGCAGCCGATGAAGTGCGGCTTGCGTGCGATGCCGGCCGCCAGGGCGGCGTCCGGTATGCCGTAGCCCAGTTGTCCCGATGCAGCCAGCACGCGCAGCGGCGCACGGCTTCCGTCGCGCCTTATCACTTCCGCGCGCAAACGTTCGATGGCAGTCATATCTCGAGCTCCAGCATCGGCCCGTGTTGCTGGGCGCCGTACACGTCGCGGTCACCGGGATCGCCGGCCACGACCTTGCGGTCCATGACGATCTTCATTGCGAGCGCCGGTGGATAGGGAATCACTTCGACTTGCTCCGCTTTGAGGCCGTAAAGGGAAGCCAGGGCTTCAGGCCTGAGTGCCGGGGCCGCGAGTGCGCGCTCGTAGCGGTTGTGGTCGTTGAACATGAGATCTACGGTGAGCGTAGTCGGCCCCGCATTCTTGGAGCGGATGACACGCGCGGCTTCGAGCAGTTTCATCATTCGGCCTCGTGACGTGGGTCAGAGTCGCAGCCGTAACGCACACATGCCGCATTTTGCTACGGACTCTTAAGACGTCGTGATCAGGAAAGTGCCGAAGATAGTTCACCGCGAGGCGTTGCGCCAGCGGTAGTTCCGCAATGCGGTCATTCGCATTGCGTAGTGCCGGCGACGCGTTGCCCGCCGCCGGCACGATGACGTTACATCATGCCACCCAGGTCCTGGATCGCGTCGACCACCATGCTGCTGCCGACTGCGATCATCAGGATGTCGGCAGCGACGCGTACGTACTTGTAGCCTGCCGGCGGACGGCCGAGCTGCACGACGAGTGCCGGCGGCAGCTCGTAGTAGACGACGCCGGCCGGCAGCGGCCGGCCCATCGCCCACTTCTTCGCCTGTCCGGGCGGCATGCAGCCATTGCGCTTCTTTGCAAGGCCGGGCGGGCAATGGCCGCCGTGTATCTCCGCGCCGTAATACTGACGCACGATGCTTGCCTGCCGGTCCCCGAAAAACTGCTGCCGGCCGCCGCGGTCGTCCCCATGGCCGCCACGGTCGTCGCGCCCATGGCCTTCCTGCTTGCGCTCGTGCTTGTTCCCGCCGCCGGCCCACGACGGCTTGTCAGCATGAGCGGCGCCGGCGGCCAGTGCGGCTGTGAACGCCATCGCGAATATGTACGAAATCGGTTTACGCGCGGTCGACATTACTGCTCCTCTTGTTTCGGGACACCGCGGCACGATACATCGCCGCGTCGGCTCGGCGATGCGAACTACGACACATATGCGCCGGTCGTGAACGGACCTTCCTTTATGACATATTCATCGCGAATTCAGCTTCCGTTCAGGTATAGGCGGGTAATTTATCACGCGAAGGGGAGTAGCCTTGTAGCATGCGCCGTCAGCACGGGACTCACGACTTAAGTCTCCGGTCATGCTACCAACGGACGCCGTACGATCCGTTGTCGCGAGACCTTTACCGCACGGTAAGGGTCCTTTGCTGACATTCCGACCCCGGCCGCAGCGGTGGGCAGCACACGACGGCGGCAACGCGACCGCTCGGACATCGGAAGAATCCGCACCACTCCTGCCGTCCGGCGCGCAATGCCTCCGCGGGTGCCATCTTCAATGGCTGAAGGTCGGAGGATTACATGAGCGCTATCCCGAGCGGGCATCAAGGCACGTCGTTCATCACAATGAGCGCCGTCGGCAAAGTGAAATTTCTCTGCAAGCTCGTCGTCTTCATCTTGACGATGGGTTACGCGTTCCCGCGGCTGCTGGTGGATTGACCCGGCGCTTCACCGTGGACCAAGGCCCGCCGAAAGAGCGGGCTTTTTTTGCAGCACGCTCCACCGCAGACACCGGGCTGCCGTCGATCAATATGCTCTTTTCGCAGTCGTCACTGCATGCGCACGTGCTGACTCGTTGCTTCGAGCACCCGCACACCGCCTTCGCCCCGGATCTGTGTGCGCACCACTGCGACATTGCGTCCTGCCTGCAGTACCTCCGCCCGAACGGTAAGGCGTCGTCCCTGACCGGGCGCGATAAACCAGCAGCTCAGGTTTGCAAGACGCATGCTCGCCGGTAGCGCGCTGCATGCGCACAGTGCTGCGAGGCCAAAGAGGATACCGCCATGGACCTGCCCTACGCGGTTGCCGAGATGCGGCGCTATGGTGACCGACAAGCGCGCGCCGCCGTCGCGACGCACCGGCACGCCGCCCCAGAAGTGCTCCACGAACGTATGCTCCGCACTTGCGGCTGACCACGCCCGATCGAAACGACGCAACACCGCCCGCTCGTCGTGCTGAAGCGCGCTTGCCGCCAGCGCGTCGTACTGGAAATCGGGTGGCACCCAGG
>JBLNBW010000209.1:0-10589 GCA_050260255.1 Rhodospirillaceae bacterium
CTCGGGGACCTTGCAGTCGGCGCCCGGGTCCGTGGCGCAAGTGCGCGAGTGCGCCGCGCAGCTTACATTGACCGCGAAGCAGAGCGCAACGGCCATGGTATTCATCGGCCACGTGACGAAAGAGGGCGCGCTCGCGGGGCCGCGGGTCCTGGAGCACATGGTCGATACGGTGCTGTATTTCGACGGCGATACCCACTCGCGCTTTCGCCTGATACGGGCATTCAAGAACCGCTACGGCGCCGTGAACGAGCTCGGCGTCTTTTCCATGGAAGAAAAGGGCCTGAAGGGTGTCTCCAACCCGTCGGCGCTGTTTCTGTCGCAGCACGAGGGTGAAGTGGCCGGCTCGTGCGTCATGGTGACGCAGGAAGGCACGCGGCCCATGCTCGTGGAGATACAGGCGCTGGTCGACGAGGCCCACGCGCCGAATCCCCGCCGCCTGTCGGTGGGGCTGGAGCAGAACAGGCTCGCACTGCTGCTCGCCGTGCTCCATCGCCACACCGGGATCGCGTGCTTCGACCAGGACGTGTTCGTCAACGCCGTCGGCGGCGTCAAGATCGTCGAGCCGGCCGCCGATCTCGCCGTGCTCATGGCTGTCGTCTCGTCGCTGAAGAACCGCGCGTTGCCGCAGAAGCTCGGCGTGTTCGGCGACGTCGGCCTTGCCGGCGAGATCCGACCCGTGCAGCGCGGCCAGGAGCGGCTCAAGGAAGCCGCGAAGCTCGGGTTCACACACGCGCTGGTGCCCAAAGGCAACCGTCCCCGGCAGCCGGTCGCCGGTCTGGAGGTAATCGCCGTGGACCGCGTGGAGCAGGCCGTTACGAGCCTGCGCGATCTCACCGACCGTCGGTCATAATGTAACGCTTGATGTTCGTGGCATAGTTGCGTGATCATGGCACTATGCGCGGGCCCGAGACTGTCACGCCGGCCCGGCAAGGCGGCAACGACCGCCAGGAGGAGAGATGGCCGGAACGAATCCGTACGATGTCGGGCTCGACCGCAATCCGGCGAATTACACGCCGCTCACGCCGCTGTCGCTGATCGCACGCACGGCGTACGTCTATCCCAATCGCCTCGCCGTGGTGCACGGCGCCACCCCTTACACGTGGGCGGAAGTCTACGCGCGGTGCCGCCGCCTCGCGTCGGCGCTCGCATCCCGCGGTATAGGCGCGGGCGACACCGTCGCCGTGATGCTGCCCAACATCCCCGCGATGTACGAGGCGCATTTCGGCGTGCCGATGACCGGTGCGGTGCTGAACACGCTCAATACGCGGCTCGACGCGGCATCGATCGCGTTCATGCTTCAGCACGCCGACGCCAAAGTTGTGATCACGGATCGCGAGTTCTCGGCGACCATGCGCGCGGCGCTCTCGACGCTACCGCAGCGGCCGTACGTCATCGACGTCGACGATCCCGGGTACGAGGGCGGCGAGCTGCTGGGCGACGCGACGTACGAGGCGTTCCTCGCGACGGGGGATCCGGATTACGCGTGGCGCATGCCGGACGATGAGTGGAACGCGATATCGCTCAACTACACGTCCGGCACGACGGGCAATCCGAAAGGGGTCGTCTATCACCACCGCGGCGCTTATTTGAACGCGCTCTCCAACATGGTGAGCTGGGCGATGCCACCGCATCCCGTTTATCTGTGGACGCTGCCGATGTTCCACTGCAACGGCTGGTGCTTCCCCTGGACTATAGCCGCTGCCGCCGGAACGAACGTCTGCCTAAGGCGGGTCGACCCGCGCGCGGTGTTCGACCTCATCCGTACGCACGGCGTTACGCACTACTGCGGGGCGCCGATCGTCCATACCATGCTGCTCAACGCGCCTGCCGAGTGGAAGCAGGGCCTTACCCGCCGGGTGAGCTGTCTCGTCGCGGGCGCCGCACCGCCGGTCGCCGTGATCGAAGGCATGGAGAAGATGGGCTTCGACATCACGCACGTCTACGGGCTTACGGAGACCTACGGCCCCGCGGCGGTGTGCGCCAAGCATCCAGAGTGGGATGCGCTGCCGCTGGAGCAGCGTGCCGAGCTCAACGGAAGACAGGGCGTGCGCTATCACATGCAGGAAGGCATGACGGTGATGGATCCGCTCACCATGCAGGAAGTGCCGCGGGACGGGCAGACCATGGGCGAGATCATGTTCCGCGGCAACATTACCATGAAGGGTTATCTCAAGAACGAGAAAGCCACACAGGAAGCCTTCGCGGGCGGCTGGTTTCACTCGGGCGATCTCGCCGTGCTGCATCCCGACGGCTATGTGAAGATCAAGGACCGCTCCAAGGACATCATCATCTCCGGCGGCGAGAACATTTCGTCCCTCGAAGTCGAAGACATCCTGTACCGTCATCCTGCCGTACTCGCCGCCGCCGTCGTGGCGAAGCCGGACGAGCAGTGGGGCGAAGTGCCGTGCGCGTTCGTGGAGCTCAAGGAGGGCGCACAGGCGAACGAAGCCGAAATCATCGAGCATTGCCGGGCCCACATGGCGCGTTTCAAGGCGCCCAAGTACATCGTTTTCGGGCCGCTGCCGCGCACGTCGACCGGCAAGATCCAGAAGTTCATGCTGCGCCAGCAGATGAAGTCGGCTTCGGCGATCGATACATGAGCGGGCACGGCGATTACATACTCGAGACGGCGGGTCTCACGAAGGACTTCAAGGGGTTTACGGCGGTCAAGGACGTGAACCTGCGCGTGCGCCGCGGCACGATACATGCGCTGATCGGGCCAAACGGCGCCGGCAAGACGACCGTCTTCAACATGCTGACGCGGTTTCTCGCGCCGAGCGCCGGGGTGATACGCTACGACGGTCGCGACATCACGCACGAGCGGCCGGCGCAGGTCGCAAGACGCGGGCTGGTGCGCTCGTTCCAGATCTCCGCGACTTTCCCGCATCTCACCGTGCTGGAAAACGTGCGCGTCGCGCTCCAGCGCGAGCTCGGCACATCGTTTCATTTCTGGAAAAGCGTGCGAACGCTGGACCGTCTCAATGCCCGCGCCCGCGATCTGCTCGACGCCGTCGATCTTGGTCGCTATTCGGACACGGTCACGATGGAGCTCCCGTACGGTCGCAAGCGCGCTCTCGAAATCGTTCAGCGCGGCTCGATACTGGCCGAAGGTCCGTATTCCGAGGTGTCCCGTAACCCGCAGGTGCTGGAGGCGTACGTCGGTACGGTGGAGGTTGCATGAGCGGCGCCTATTCTCCGAAAGTCGAGATGGTCCGGGTCACGGGCCTGCACGCTTTTTACGGCGAATCGCACATCCTTCACGGCATCGATTTCACCGTGTTCCGCGGCGAGGTCGTTACCTTGCTCGGCCGCAACGGTGCCGGACGAACCACGACGCTGCGCGCGATACTCGGACTTACCGGTCGGCGCACTGGCTCTGTGATCATCAACGGCCGGGAGACCATCTCACGATCGCCGCACCATATCGCGCGCCTCGGTATAGGCTACTGCCCTGAGGAGCGCGGCATCTTCGCCAGTCTTTCCACCGAAGAGAATCTGCTGCTGCCGCCCGCCGTGGCGAGCGGCGGCATGTCGGTCGCCGAAATCTACGAGATGTTCCCGAATCTCAGGGAAAGACGGGCGAGCCCGGGCAGCAAGCTCTCCGGCGGCGAGCAGCACATGCTCGCCATCGCCCCCAACCGGAGGACGGGCGCGCGCGTGCTGCTGCTCGACGAGATCAGCGAGGGGCTGGCACCCGTTATCGTGCAGAAGCTGGGGGAGGTAATACGCGAGTTGAAGCGGCGGGGCTACACCGTCATCATGGTGGAGCAGAATTTCCGCTTTGCTGCGCCCCTCGCCGACCGGCACTACGTGATAGAGCACGGTCATGTCGTGGAGACGGTGTCTGCCGAAGATCTGCCGGTCCGCATGGAGCGGCTGCATGAGTTGCTTGGGGTTTGAACGTCAATCGAACGTGGGAGGAGGAGCCATGAAGCGCAATATCGTTTCCGTAGCAGTCGCCGCTGCATTGATCGGCGGTTATCCGGGCGTGTCGGCAGCACAGCAGAAAGGCGCGCCCGGTCCCAAGCTGTCCGACGGCGTGGTGAAGATCGGCATATTGACGGACTTGTCGGGCACGTATTCCGATCTCGCCGGCAACGGATCCATCATTGCGGCGCGGATGGCAGTCGAAGACTTCCAGAAGCAGGCGAAGAATCCGTTCAAGATCGAGGTCGTTTCCGCCGATCATCAGAACAAGGGCGACGTGGCTTCCAACAAGGCGCGCGAATGGTTTGAGCGCGACGGCGTGGACATGATCGGCGATCTCGTTACGACGTCCACGGCGCTCGCCGTCATGCCGGTCGCGAAAGAAAAGAACCGCATCACCATCGTCTCGGGCGCGGCATCCACGCCGATCACGGGCAAGAACTGCACGGATACCAACGTGCATTACGTCTACGACACGTACGCGCTTGCCGTAGGCACGGGCAAGGCGGTCGTGAAGCAGGGCGGCGACACGTGGTTCTTCCTCACGGCGGACTACGCCTTCGGTCACGCGCTGGAGAAGGACACTTCGGAAGTCGTCATCGCGAACGGCGGCAAGGTCTTGGGCTCGGTACGTCATCCGTTTCCGGGCACCGACTTCTCGTCGTTCCTGCTGAAAGCGCAAGCGTCGGGCGCCAAGGTGATCGGACTAGCGAACGCAGGCACGGACACGACCAACTCGATCAAGCAGGCGGCGGAGTTCGGCATCACGCCCAAGCAGACGCTCGCCGGGCTTCTCATGTTCATCACCGACGTGCACACGTTGGGCCTCAAGACCGCGCAGGGCATGTACCTCACGGAAGGCTTCTACTGGGATCTCAACAACGAGACGCGCGCATGGTCCAAGCGCTTCTTCGAGCGCCACAAGAAGATGCCGACCATGGTGCACGCGGGCGTCTATTCGTCGACGATGCATTATCTGCAGGCGGTGCAGGCCGCGGGCACGGACGAAGCGAAGGCTGTCATGGCGAAAATGAAGGCGACGCCGGTGAATGACTTTTTCGCTAAGAACGGCAAGATCCGCGACGACGGCCGGCTGCTGCACGACTTCTATCTGATGCAGGTGAAGAAGCCCGACGAGTCGAAATATCCGTGGGATTACTACCACGTTCGTCAGACGATACCGGCTGCAGACGCTGCGATGCCTCTCGTGAAGAGCGAATGTCCGCTGGTCAAGAAGTGAAGCGAGAGGAGGCAGGCGGGAGGCGCGAAAGCACGGCAACGCGCTGCGTTGCCGAGCCGCGTACGAAATGCACAGGACTGGAGCGGGGGTAACGGGCGCGTAAGAGGCGGGGTGCGACGATTCGAGCAATCGCTGTGGACGTCTTGAATCGCCTCCCGCCTCTCACCTCCCGGCTCCCGAAAACAACAAATGTTCGAACTGCTCGGCATCACGCCGCAGGCCCTGTACAGCCAGTTGCTGGTCGGGCTGATCAACGGGTCGTTCTACGCCATCCTGAGTCTGGGCCTCGCGGTCATTTTCGGGATGCTCAACATCATCAACTTCTCGCACGGCGCGCAATACATGATGGGCGCGTTCATCGCGTGGATAGGCCTCACACAGCTGCCGCAATGGACCGGCAGCCCCGGCGCAGCGATGAACTACTGGGTCGCGCTGCTCGTCGCGCCGCTCGTCGTCGGAGTCTTCGGTGTCGTAATAGAGCGCACCATGCTGTGCCGGCTGTACAGGCTGGATCATCTGTACGGCCTGCTGCTCACCTTCGGCATTGCGCTCATCATCGAAGGCCTGTTTCGCGACTGGTACGGCATCTCCGGGCAGACCTACGACATCCCAGACGCGCTGCAGGGGGCGATCAACCTCGGGTTCATGTTTCTTCCCAAGTATCGCGCGTGGGTGATCGTCGCCTCGCTCAGCGTGTGTTTTGCCACCTGGTTCGTAATCGAACGCACCAAACTTGGATCGTACCTGCGCGCGGCCACCGAGAATCCGAAGCTGGTGCAGGCGTTCGGCGTGAACGTCCCGCTCATGATCACGCTCACGTACGGCTTCGGCGTGGCGCTCGCGGCGTTTGCCGGCGTGCTCGCTGCACCGATATTCACCGTGAGCCCCAGGATGGGCTCCGATCTCATCATCGTGGTGTTCGCCGTCGTCGTTATCGGCGGCATGGGATCGATACTCGGTTCCATCGTCACCGGCATCGCGCTGGGTCTCATCGAGGGCCTCACCAAGGTCTTCTATCCGGAAGCCTCGGCCGTCGTCATCTTCGTCATCATGGCGATCGTGCTCATGATACGGCCGACCGGCTTGTTCGGCAGGGAGCGTTGATGGCGCTCTCACGTACGCATCTGGGCTTCGGCGCGCTCGTTCTGATAGGGCTTGTGGCACCGCTTGCCGGCGTCTATCCGACGTTTCTCATGAAATGCTGGTGCTTCGCCCTGTTCGCGTGCGCGTTCAACCTGCTGTTGGGCTACGCGGGGCTGCTCTCGTTCGGCCACGCCGCGTTTTTCGGCGCGGCCGCCTATCTCGCCGCTCATGCGATCAAGGTCTGGGGCGTGACACCGGAAGTCGGCATAGCGGCCGGCACCGCCTTCGCGACGGCGCTCGGCTACGTCTTCGGCAGCCTTGCGATACGCCGGGCCGGTATTTACTTCGCGATGATCACGCTCGCGCTCGCGCAGATGCTCTATTTCCTCTGGCTGCAGCTGCGATTCACCGGCGGTGAGGACGGGCTGCAGGGTGTGCCGCGCGGCAAGCTTCTTGGTGTGCTCGATCTCGCGGACAACATGAATCTCTATTACGTGGTGTTCGCGATTTTCATTTTCGGGTTCCTCCTCGTGTACCGCACCATCAACTCGCCGTTCGGGCAGGTCCTGAAGGCGATACGGGAAAACGAGCCGCGCGCCGTGTCGCTCGGCTACGAGGTCGACAAATACAAGCTGCTTGCGTTCGTGCTGTCGGCGGGGCTTTCCGGTCTCGCGGGTGCGACGAAGGCGGTGGTGTTCCAGCTCGCCTCGCTCACCGATGCGCACTGGCACATGTCCGGAGAAGTCGTGCTGATGACACTGCTGGGCGGCATGGGCACCGTGTTCGGGCCGGTCGTCGGCGCGGTGATCGTCGTGTCTCTCGGAGACCAGCTCTCCGACAAGGTCGGCTCGTGGGTGCAAGTCATCATGGGCTTCATTTTCGTGATCTGCGTGCTCGCGTTCCGCCGCGGCATCGTCGGCGAGCTCGTGGCCCTCGCACGTCGCATCGCCCGCTGATCCAGATCGCGGTAGTTCCATAAAGTGGATGTTCGCGCACATGCTCGTTTCGCTGCGCGCGTCGTTTCGGTAAAATGCGGACTTTTCCCAGCAGTCCTGCAACGCTTACAAGGAACCATTCATGAAAGTTCTGGTGACCGTAAAGCGCGTCGTCGACCCGTACGTCAAGGTGCGCGTGAAAGCGGATGGCAGCGGCGTCGAAACCGCGAATGTCAAAATGACGATGAATCCATTTTGTGAGATCGCCGTGGAGCAGGCGGTCCGCATGAAGGAAGCGGGCATCGTGAGCGAAATCGTCGCCGTATCGATCGGCGTGCCGCAATGCCAGGAGACGCTGCGTACCGCCATGGCGATGGGCGCCGACCGCGGCATCCTGGTCGAGACGGCCGAAGAGGTGCAGCCGCTCGCGGTCGCCAAAGTGCTGAAAACGATCGTCGAGAAAGAACAGCCCAAGCTCGTCATCATGGGCAAGCAGGCGATCGACGACGATTCGAACCAGTCGGGCCAGATGCTCGCAGCACTGCTCGGCTGGCCGCAGGCGACCTTCATCTCCAATGTCGAGATTGCCGGGGAGCAGGCGAACATCACGCGCGAAATCGACGGCGGCTTGGAGAAGCTCACGATCAAGCTGCCTGCAGTGGTCACCACGGATCTGCGCCTGAACGAGCCGCGCTACGTCACGCTGCCGAACATCATGAAGGCGAAGAAGAAGCCGCTGGAGATCATCAAGCCGGACGCGCTGGGCGTGGATGTCGCGCCGCGGCTCAAGACGCTCAAAGTGCAGGAGCCGCCCAAGCGTTCCGCCGGCGTCAAAGTGAACGATGTGGCCGAGCTGGTCAACAAACTCAAGAACGAAGCGAGGGTAATCTAATGGCGGTCCTCGTCATAGCAGATCACGACGGCAAGCAGCTCAAGCCGGGCGTCACGAATACCATCACGGCCGCGTCCAAGATGGGCGATCCGGTCGTCGTCCTGGTTGCGGGCGATGCATGTGCAGCCGCCGCCGAAGCCGCGGCAAAGGTCGCCGGCGTATCCAAGGTGCTCTTATCCGAGGCGCCGTACTACGCGGGCGGTCTCGCCGAGAACCTCGCGGCCCTGGTCGTCGGGATCGCGCAGCAGTACACGCATGTCGTTGCGCCGGCAAGCGGCTTCGGCAAGAACGTAATGCCGAGGATCGCCGCGCTGCTCGACGTGCAGCAGATCTCGGACATCAGCGCAGTGGAAACTCCCGACACGTTCGTCCGGCCGATCTATGCCGGCAACGTGCTCGCGACCGTACAATCTTCGGACAAGATCAAGGTGGTCACCGTGCGCGGCACCGCGTTCGATCCTGCGGGCGCTGCAGCTTCCGCAGCACCGGTCGAGAAAGTGGCTGCCGCCGCGGATGCGGGCCTGTCGCAGTTCAAGGGGCAGGAGCTGTCGAAGTCCACGCGCCCGGAGCTCACCGCCGCGCGCATCATCGTGTCGGGCGGCCGCGGTATGGGGAGCGCCGAAAACTTCAAAATACTCGAAACGCTCGCCGACAAGCTGGGCGCGGCGGTCGGCGCATCGCGTGCCGCGGTAGACTCCGGCTACATGCCCAACGACTATCAGGTCGGGCAGACGGGCAAGATCGTTGCGCCCGAGCTCTATATCGCGGTTGGTATTTCGGGCGCCATTCAGCACCTGGCGGGCATGAAGGACAGCAAGGTAATCGTCGCGATCAACAAGGATCCCGAGGCGCCCATCTTCGCGGTCGCCGACTACTGGCTGGTCGAGGACCTGTTCAAAGCAGTGCCGGAGTTGACCCAGGCGCTGTAAGATACATCGCCGCAACGGACAGGAAGGGCGTGGGCCGCGCGGCTCGCGCCTTTTTCTTTTTGGAGGTGCCGTGCCCGGATATGTCGCACCGCTCGCCGAAATGCGGTTCGTGCTACGCCATCTCGCGGGGCTGCCCGACGTATGTGCGTTGCCGGCGCACGCTGAGCTCACCAGGGACGTGATCGATGCGGTGCTGGATGAGGCCGCACGTTTCGCGCAGGATGTCATCGGGCCGCTCAACGAGAGCGGGGATCGGGAAGGCGCCCGGCTCGAAAACGGCCGCGTGCATGCGCCATCCGGCTTTGCGCAGGCGTACCGGGCGTACGTCGAAGCGGGCTGGAACGGCATTTCGGCGCCGCCAGCCTATGGCGGCCAGGGTCTGCCCCATGTCCTCGCCCAAGCCGTCGACGAAATGTGGAACAGTGCGAGCCTCGCATACGCGCTCGCTCCTATGCTCACATCGGGCGTCGTTCGCGCGTTGTTGTCCCACGGCAGCGCCGCGCAGCAAGCACTGTACTTGCCGCCGCTCGTCGCAGGCCGCTGGTGCGGCACGATGAATCTCACCGAACCGCAGGCCGGCTCCGATCTTTCGGCTCTGCGTACTATGGCTACCCCGGAGGGCGACGCGTACCGGCTGCGCGGCACCAAAGTCTTCATCACGTGGGGCGATCACGATCTCGCGGAGAACATCGTACATCTCGTTCTCGCGAGAACACCCGATGCGCCGGCGGGCGTGAAAGGCATCTCGCTGTTCATCGTCCCGAAATGGCTGGTTGGCGCCGACGGCACGCTCGGCGAGCGCAACGACATTACGTGCGTTGCGCTCGAGCGCAAGACCGGCATCCATGGCAGCCCCACGTGCGTGCTCAATTACGGCGAGCGCACCGGTGCGGTGGGCTATCTCGTCGGCGAGGTCGGGCGCGGCCTCGAGTACATGTTCACGATGATGAACCATGCGCGCCTCGGCGTAGGCCTCGAAGGAGTCGCCCTCGCGGAGCGCGCTTGCCAGGCTGCCGTGGCGTATGCGCAGGCTCGCATACAGGGCCGGGACATTACGCAACGGTCCGATGCGCGCGTTCCGATCGTGCGCCACCCCGACGTGCGGCGCATGCTGCTGTCCATGAAGGTGCGCACCGAGGCGATGCGCGCGATCACGTACTACGCAGCGGCCGCGGACGATCTCGCGACGTCGCATCCTGATGTCCACGCACGCCGGCGCTATCAGGCGCGCGTCGATCTGCTGACGCCGGTGGTCAAGGGCTGGTGCACGGAGCAGGCGGTCGATATCGCGGCGCTCGGCATGCAGGTGCACGGCGGCATGGGCTACGTGGAGGACACCGGCGTCGCGCAGTACTGGCGGGATGCACGCATCACGCCGATTTACGAGGGCACGACGGGCATCCAGGCGAACGATCTGGTGGGCCGCAAGGTGGCGGCGGATGGCGGCGTCGCGGCACGCGAATTCATGGCGCAGATGCACGCGGATGTACAGGACGCTGCACGGGACGACGAACCGCTGCGCCCGGCCGCCGCCCTATGTGCGCAGAGCATCGACGATCTGGATCGCGCCACGGGTGCGCTGC
>JBLNBW010000210.1:0-24388 GCA_050260255.1 Rhodospirillaceae bacterium
AACCTCTTCCGAGACGAGCTCGTCGGGATAGGACCTGCGCTGGAACGCGTAGCAGATTATTTCCGCGCCGCGAGCGCCGGCTCCGAAGTGGGCAGACGCCTGCTCCTGCTGCTCGGGCCGCCCGCCGGCGGCAAGTCGAGCCTCGTCATCCTGCTCAAGCGCGGCCTGGAGGAATACAGCCACACGGACGAAGGTGCCTTGTACGGCATACAAGGCTGCCCCGTGCACGAATCGCCGCTGCATCTCGTGCCGCACACGCTGCGACCGCAATTCCGCGAAGCGTACGGCGTGGAAATCACCGGTGACCTGTGCCCGCTGTGCCGCGACCGCCTCGAAGGCGTGCACGACGATAGTCCGGTGGAGCCGCCGAAGCCGGGGAGCCACGGCGCCGTCAGGCTCGTGGGCGACTTCATGAAGATGCCCGTGGAGCGCATTTTCATCTCGGAAGCCGGCCGCGTCGGCATCGGCACATATGCGCCGCACGACCCGACCACTGCCGATCTCGCCGATCTCGTCGGCTCCGTCGACCTCTCGAAAGTGGCGCAATTCGGCGATGAAGGGGATCCCCGCGCGTGGTCGTGGTCGGGTGCCGTCTATGCAGCAAGCCGCGGCATACTGGAGATGATCGAGATCCTGAAGGTCAAGCGCGAATTCCTGTACCTGCTGCTTACGCTCACCCAGGAAAAGAACGTCAAGGTGTCGCGCTTCCCGCTGATACATCTGGACGAGACGATTATTGCGCACACGAACCTCGCGGAATTCCGCAAGTTTCTCCAGGAGAGCGAGAACGAGGCGCTGCTCGACCGTATGGTGATCATCCAGGTCCCGTACACGCTCAATTACCGCGAGGAGGCGCGCATTTATCGCAAGCTCATTTCGTCGGCGCCCGCATTCAGCGAAGTGCATCTCGATCCGCACGTCGTGCACACGGCCGCGGTCTTTGCCGTGCTGACGCGGCTGCAGGACAACGAAAAGGATGCGGAGGCGTCCAAGAAAGTGCGCGTGTACGCCGGCGAGGAAGCCGAAGGCATAAGCCGCGCGGAGGCCGAGCGCATCAAGACGCAAAATCCCGACGAAGGGCTGTCGGGTATCAGCCCGCGCTTCGTGATCAATGCGCTTTCGAATGCGATCGTTCAAAGCGAGGCGAAAAGCCTCACGACCATGGACATGCTGCTCGCGCTGAAGGACTCCATCGAGTCGGACGCGCGTATCGATCCGAAGCGCAAGCGCAAGTGGGTGGATTTCCTCGTGATCGCGCGCAAAGACTTCTACAACCGCTGGGTCAAAGAGGACGTGCACAAGGCGCTGTTCGTCTCGTTCGAGCAGGAAGCGCAGGACATGCTGGACAAGTATCTCGACGAAGTCGAAGCGACGCTCGACAACCGCATGATCAAGGACCCGATCACCGGCGAAGAACGCAAGGCCGACGAGCGTTTCCTGCGTTCGGTGGAGGAAAAGATCGACGTTTCCGAATCCGGCAAGCAGTCGTTCCGCCAGGAGGTTGTGCGCAAGGCGATGGGCGCGTACAAGCGCGGCGAGAAGTTCACGTTGAGCAGTCATGCCATGCTGCACGATGCGATAGGTCAGTATCTGTTCGAGCAGCGCCGTGACGTGCTGCGCCTGGTCAGCTCGACGACCCGGCCGGACGAGGAGGCGAAACACAAGATATCCGTGGTCGAGAAGCGCCTGGTGGACGAGTACGGCTATGACGCGCACAGCGCGCGCGAAGCGATGAATTACGTGACCACGCTGCTAGCCCAGGAATAAAAGCGCGGGACGACGGTCTAACATGACATGAGAACGCCTCGCCAAGACAACAGTCCTCACCCTGCCGACGCACCCAGACCGCCGCGCCGGCACGGCGCAGGCGGCGAGTCCGCTATTACTTAGCACAAGGGTGGGACAGAATCATGACGCGCTATACCGACGGCTCGATACGAATTGCAACGGAAGTCGGCTGGTATGACCTCTTTTCGCGCGGCGCGCGCGATTGGCTGCGCCATAACGAGAAGGTCCGCGAAGCGGTAGAGAACGCGCTGCCGAACCTCATTGCCGGTCCCGACATACTCACCGGCTCGAGCAGCAGCACCGTCGCGGTGCCGGTGCGCCTGCTGGAGCACGCGCGTTTCCGCCTCGGCGATCCGGAAAGCGAAACCGGTGCCGGCCAGGGCGCAGGCGAAGTCGGTCAGATCTTGAAACCCGGCAGCGCGCCGGGTGGCGATCCGCAATCGGGATCGCAAGGCGGCAGCGGTCAAGGCGAGCTCAGGTTCGTGATGGAGCTCAAGATCGACGATCTCATGGACTGGTTGTGGGAAGAGCTGCGGCTGCCTGAGCTCAAGCCCAAGCGATCGCCCGCTGCGGACGATGCCGAGCTGGTGCGCGAAGGCTGGGACCGACGCGGCGCTCGCTCGCGCCTCGATCGTCGGCGCACGGTCAAGGAAGCCGTGAAGCGCCGAGCCATCCAGGAAAGCCCCGCTCCCTTCACGGATGAAGACTTGCGCTTCCGGCAGATCGTTACGCGCCAGAAGCCGGCGGTGAACGCCGCTGTAATATTCGCGCTCGACGTGTCCGGCAGCATGGGCGATACCGAGCGTCAGCTCGCGAAAACCTTCTTCTTCTTTGCGCTGCAGGGGATACGCCGGCAGTACGCGAAAGTCGAGATCGCATTCCTGGCGCATGCCGCGGAAGCGTGGGAATTCAACGAGAGCGAATTCTTCCAGACGAGCGGCACCGGCGGAACGGTCACGTCCACGGTCCTCGACCTGTCGCTGCAGCTCGTGCACACGCGCTTCGACCCGATGCACTACAACGTCTACCTGTTCTATGCATCCGACGGCGACAACTACAGCGACGATCGCGGGAAATCGGCCACGGCCCTGCGCGAGCTCACGGAGCTCATCAACTACACCGGATACGTGGAAATCCGACCGTCGTACGGGATCACTGCGGAGACCGAAATGGCCGCGGTGTTCGCCGAGCTGCAGCGCGAGCAACGGCCGATGGGCATGGCGCGCGTGACGGGCCGCGACGACATCTGGACTGCGCTGCGGGCATTCTTCCAGCAGCAGGCGGCAGCGGAGTAACCATGCACGCCGAGCAACCGACCCATCGGAACCTGTCGCAGATGGACGCCGCGCGCGAGTTCGAGAAGTACGCCCCCCGCATCGAGCAGCTGGCACACCACTTCGGGCTCGATTATTACCCCGTCGACTTCGAGGTCGTGCCGACGAGCTTCATGATGGAAGTCGCCGTGTACGGGCTTCCGGTGCGCATGCCGCACTGGTCTTTCGGCGTACGGTATATCCATCAACTGATCCGCCAGTCGATGGGTCATTCACGGATTTTCGAAGTGATGTTTCCGGGCGATCCGTGCCACGGCTATCTCGTCGACACCAACACGTCGGCGGAGAACACACTGGTGACTGCCCACGTGCTCGGCCATGCCGATTTCGCGAAGAACAATCAGCTCTTCGCGCGCTTCCAGGAAATGGCGGGCACGAATATCGTGGAGCACGCCGCGGCGCAGGCGCATCGCATCGAAGCGGCGGTCCGGGAGCACGGGACTCATCGTGTGGAGGCCCTGCTCGACGCCGCGCTCGCCTTGGAGCCGCACGTGGACATCAACGGCGAGCTCCACCGCGCGCCCTATCCGTCGCGCAGCAGCGAGCCGCCGAAGGCAGAGACCACCGACGCATTCGCCGAACGCTATAAAGGGTTACCGGGCGAGAAGTCGGGAGCGCCACAGACCGAGCCGCCGAAGCGTCCGCCGGTACCGCCACATCCCGAATACGATCTCTTGTGGTTCATCGCCCACTACGGGCCGGAGCTGGAGGACTGGGAGCGCGACGTGTTCCTCGCGGTGCGTGAAGAGTCGTTCTACTTCTACCCCGTCTTCGCATGTCAGATCATGAACGAAGGCTGGGCGACGTACTGGCACGCGCGTCTGCTGCGCGAAGCGGATTTCCTGCCCGAGAACGTGTATCTCGACGCGATCAAGGTCCATTCCGATGTCGTGCGCCCGTTCGCTGCCGATCAGCAGGCGGCGCTCGCGGTCAATCCGTACCATCTCGGCTTCTGCATGTGGGAGCACATCGTGGAGAAGCAAGGGCTGGAGAAAGCCCGCGAGATCCGACGCGAGGAAGACGACTTCGGCTTCGTGCGCAACTATCTCGAGCCCGAGCTTGCGGGCCGGCTCGGGCTGTTCGTCTACGAAGCGCAGCGCGACGGCGAGATCAAGGTGACGGACCGCAAAATCAACGCGGTGCGCGAGGCGATACTGCATCCCAAGTTCAACTACGGGGCGCCCCGGATTTATGTCGCCGAGATGCGCCACGACGGCACGCTGGTCCTCAATCACGACCACGCACAGGACGGCCGCGGCCTGGACCTCGAGCGCGCCTCACGCGTCCTGCATTATGTGGCGCGCGTCTGGCGCCGCCCGGTCGTGCTGCACACGGTCGACGGTCGCGGTTCGCCGAGAGAGCTGCATGCGGACTAGCTGCGCTAGCCCGCGGTCAGGAGTGAGGGGTGCGGAGTGAGGCAACAAGCTTTAAATGCGCTAGAGTCCCTAACTCCTGACTCCTCACCGCCGCGCGCCTGGCCAAAGGCGCGGTGAGCAACGTTCGTACTGCGGCGGATAGCGAACCTCGGCGCCCAACGCGAGCGCCGCATGCCATCCCCAGCGCGGATTGAACAGCATGCCGCGCGCCAGGGACACGAAGTCCGCTTTCCCGTTCGCCACGATCTCTTCTGCTTGCGCCGGCTCGGTGATGAGTCCGACTGCGCCCGTCGTGATGCCGGTCTCGCGCTTCACCCGCTCTGCGTAAGGGACCTGGTAGCCCGGCGCAGCCGGCACCTTCGCGTCGAGCACCACGCCTCCGCCCGATACGGTGACGTACGCACATCCGCGCGCTTTCAATTCGCGCGCGAAAACCACCGCATCGTCGGGCATCAGGCCGCCCGGCGCGAAATCGGTGCCGGAAATCTTCGCGCCGACCGGCGTTCCGGCAGGCACCGCGGCGCGCACGGCCTCGAAGACTTCGAGCGGATAACGCATCCGATTCTCCAGGCTGCCGCCGTACTCATCGTCGCGCCGGTTCGACAGCGGAGAAAGAAACTCGGACAGCAGATAGCCGTGCGTGCAATGCAATTCGACGAAATCGAGCCGTATGCGCATTGCGCGCCGCGCTGCGTCGGCAAAGGCGTGCTTGATGCGCTCCATGTCGGGTCGCGCCAGCGCCTGCGGTGTCGGCCATCCGTCCGCCAGCGGGATGGCAGAGGGGGCTTCGGTACGCCACGCGCCTTGCTCCTTCGTAAGCGGGCCGCGTCCCTCCCACGGCCGCTCAGCGGACGCCTTGCGCCCCGCGTGCGACAGCTGCACGCCGAGCCGTACTGGCGAGGTGCTGCGCACGTACCGTACGATCCGCGCCATCGCCTGCTCGTTCGCGTCCGAGTAAAGCCCGGTGTCGTGCGGCGTGATGCGGCCTTCGGGCGTAACACCGGTGGCCTCGATCACCAGCATGGAAGCGCCCGAGACGGCGAGCGTGCCGAGATGCATCAGATGCCAGTCCGTCATCGAGCCCTCCACCGCGCTGTACTGACACATCGGCGCGACGGTGATGCGGTTCGACAAGGTAAGACCCCCAAGATCGAGCGGCGTAAAAAGTTGACTCATCGGTTTGCCTTATCCAAAGGCGCCTATGAGGCGCCACCAATAATATTGCAGCGGCAGCAGCGTAAGGAGGCTCACGAACGCGAGCGGCAGACTCACACGCAGGATGGAGGCGAGGCGCAAGCGCGTGGCCTGCATGCCGACGACGACCGGCGGCACCTGGTGCGGCAGGAGCATGGTGCTGAATCCCACCGCGAGGGTGAAGAGGGCTGTCTTCAATGGCCAGCCCGTGGCATCGGCAAATCCTTGCGCGAGCGGAGCAAGCACCGCGGGCTGCGCCGGGTTGGTCGTGAACAGCCCGGCGAGCGTGGTGAAGATGGAGAGCGACACGAAGTTCGCGAAATCGGCGCCGCGCTGGAGGTCCAGCATGCTGTCGACGCCCCGGCCCAGCGCTGCGCTGAGCCCGCTTTTTTGCGTCAGCACGCCGACGCCGAGCGTGGCGGCCACGTAAAAGTACGCGCCGAACCGCACCTCGTTGAACGCCGCATACGACATGACGCCTATGCGGGGCAGGACACAGCAAAGCCCTGCGGCAAGCGCAATCCATCCCGCTTTGACGCCGTGCGCGAAATCGGTCGCCCACAGCAGCAGCGCGCCACCGAGTATCAGCGCAAGCCGCTGCTGCTCGCGCGTCAGCGGCGGCAGTTCGCGTGAGTGCGCGGCACGGCGCGCGGTCGCGGGAAAAAGCCACCATACGAAGACGACGATCAGCGCGCCCTTGACGAGCCCCATGACGGGGAATTGCATCCACAGATACTCGGCGTAATGCATCGGCGCGGCATACAGCGTCTCGGCCGCGCCGGCAAGCACGAGATTCGGCGCATTCGCCGGCAAGATGCCCGTGCCGCACTGATACGTGGCCATGAGAGCGGCAATGCAGAGGCCCTCGTAGCCCGCGCTGCCGTATGGGAAACCGGCGCGCTCCGCCGCCGCGACGACGATAGGCACGAGCAGCAGCACGCGGCCCACTGTCGCCGGCATTACGAAGGACAACCCTATCGCCGCCAGCACGACGGCGAGCACGAGATGGCGGTACGAGTCGGCGTAACGATCGAAGATCAGCACGGCGAGCCGCTGCGCAAGGCCCGTGCGATTGACGGCTTCCGCCATGATGAGGCCGCCGAGCACGAGCCACAGCGTCGCCGATTCGAATCCGGAGAACACGACCTGCGCCGGTGCGATCGCGAACACCATCGCGACCAGGAAAAACAGCAGCCCCGTGAGGTGCTCCGGCAGCGCGCCTACCGCCCAGAAGCCGACCGTGAAGACGATGAGGCCGAAGCTGCGCATCATGTCGGCGGTCATCCCGTCCGGTGGCGGCGCAAAGCACAACGTCACCGCCGCGAGCACCACGATGCCCGCAAGCACGGCCTTGAGGTTACTCATTCTCAGCTTTTCGTTTGGGCCGGAGCTGTGCGAGGCCCGTGGAGCGCGGCCCCGGCGCCAGTATTATGGTGCAACGTCGAAGAGCCCCGCCGCCTTGCAAGCGGGCATGTGCCTACGACCTGAACTTGGCGGCGAGGGCCTCGGTGCCGCGCGCGAGCATGCCGATATCGGAACCGACCGCCACGAACAGATAACCCATGTCGAGGCAGCGCTTGCCGTCCGCCTCGCCGACGAGTATGCCGGGCGCTTTGCCGGCCTTGCGTATGCGCTTCGCCGCGTCTTCCATCACCTTCCACACCTCGGGATGTTGCCAGTTGCCGAGATAGCCCAGGTCGGCAGCGAGATCGTTCGGTCCGATGAAGATGCCATCCACGCCTTCGACGGCTGCAATCGCCTCGATATTTGCCATCGCGGCGCGCGTCTCCACCTGCACCAGCAGGCAGGTCTCGTCGTGCACCCGCTTGAAATAGTCCTTGTAACGCCCGAACAGGGAGCCGCGTGCGCCGCCGGACACGCCACGCACGCCGTGCGGCGGGTAGCGCGTGTAGCGCACCGCGTTCGCCGCCTCTTCCGCAGTCTGCACGTACGGCAACAGCAGCGTCTGCGTGCCGATGTCGAGATAGCGCTTCACCAGCACCATATCGTTCCAGGCCGGCCGCACGATGGGCGTCGCAGTGCCTCCCTTGAGCGCTTGCAGTTGCTGCAGCACCATGGGGAGCTCGTTCGGCGAATGTTCGGTGTCGAGCAGAACCCAGTCGAAGCCCGCGTCGGCGAGGACCTCCACCGCCAGATGATTGGACAGGCTGGACCAGATGCCGATCTGCGGCTTGCCGACCTTGATGGCCGCTTTGAATTTATTGGTTGGGAGCTGCATGCTGTCTCCAAAAAAAGCGTGAATAGTGAATGGTGAGCGGTGAGTAGTGATCGGCGTAATCGGCTCTTTTCAACTACTCACCAATCACCACTCACGACTCTCGCAGTTAATGTATCTCAGGATCGGCGATCGCCACGCCGCCGTGCAGGAAATCGAAATCGCAACCCTGGTCGGCCTGCGTGATGTGCTGCGTGTAAAGCGCGCCGTAACCCCGCCCGTAACGTGGCGCCGGCGGCTTCCACTCGGCACGGCGCCGCGCGAGCTCGGCGTCGCTTACCTTGAGCTCGAGCCTGCGCTTGTCTACATCGAGCTCGATCAAGTCGCCGGTACGCACCAGCGCAAGAGGTCCGCCGACGTACGACTCCGGCGCGACGTGCAGCACGCAGGTCCCATACGAGGTGCCGCTCATGCGTGCATCGGAGATGCGCACCATGTCGCGCACTCCCTGCTTGAGCAGCTTCTTCGGGATCGGCAACTGTCCCCACTCCGGCATTCCCGGGCCGCCGAGCGGTCCGCCGTTCTGCAGCACGATGACCGAGTCGGCATCGATGTCCAGCCGCTCGTCGTCTATGCGCGCTGCCATGTCTTCGTAGCTGCTGAAGACGACCGCACGCCCGGTGTGCTTGAGCAGGCGCGGCTCGGCCGCCGTCGGTTTGATCACTGCCCCATCCGGCGCGAGGTTGCCACGGAGCACTGCTAGGCCGCCGCTCTGCGACAGGGCATCATCCCGCTTGCGTATCACGTCGGTGTTGTAGATGCGTGCGCCGGCGATGTTTTCACCGAGCGTTCTGCCGTTCACCGTTCGGCAATCGAGCTTGAGCAGCGGCGCGATCTCGTTGAGGAGGGCACGCAGGCCGCCCGCGTAATAGAAGTCTTCCATCAGATACTTGCCGGCCGGGCGGATGTTCGCAATCACCGGCGTATCGGAGGCAATCTCGTCGAAGCGCTGCGCGGTGAGTGGCACCCCGGCGCGGCGCGCCATGGCAATGAGATGAATGATCGCGTTGGTCGACCCGGAAAGCGCTTGCGTCACGCGTATGCCGTTGTCGAACGAGTCGGCGGTGAGCACGTCGCCGGGCTTGAGATCGTCCCATACCATCTCGACGATCCGGCGCCCTGTCATCTCCGCCATGCGCGCGTGGTTGGCATCGGCCGCCGGAATGGAAGCGGCGCCCGGGAGCGTGAGCCCGATCGCTTCGGCAACGGAGGTCATGGTCGATGCGGTGCCCATCACCATGCAATGCCCGAAGGAGCGCGCGATGCCCTCCTCCACTTCCATCCACGCTGTCTCGTCGATGTTGCCGGCGCGCAGCTCCGCCCAATATTTCCACGAGTCGGTGCCCGAGCCGAGCGGCTCGCCATGCCAGTTGCCGCGCAGCATAGGTCCTGCCGGCATGAAGATCGCGGGCAGATTCATGCTGATCGCGCCCATGATGAGGGCGGGCGTGGTCTTGTCGCACCCGCCCATCAGCACCGCACCGTCCGCCGGGTAGGAACGCAGCAGCTCTTCCGCTTCCATGGCGAGCAGGTTGCGATAGAGCATCGTCGAAGGCTTCTGAAACGGCTCGGCCAGCGTGATCGCCGGCATCTCGAGCGGAAAGCCGCCCGCCTGCCACACCCCGCGCTTTATTTCCTCCACGCGCAGCTTGAAATGCGCATGGCAGGGATTGATGTCGCTCCAGGTGTTGATAATCGCAATCACCGGCTTGCCGGCAAAGTCTTCCCGCGTGTAGCCCATCTGCAGGGTACGGGAGCGGTGACCGAACGAGCGCAGGTCTTTGACGCCGAACCAGCGATGACTGCGTAAATCTTCAGGGCGCTTGCGCGCGGCAGGCATGGGTGATCCTTGGTATTGTTCGCGGCTGAGGACGAAGGATTATGCAGGCCGCACTACCCGGGTGCAAGCGATTGCAATGGCCCGCGCGCGCTCGGCGTCTATCGAGTCGCCGCAGCAACGTGTCGACGTTCCCCGCAACAGGCTCCAAACGGCACGCAGCCGTCATGATGGTCGCGCACGGATCATTCGGGGACGTAGAGCTTGCCGATTGCGGGCTTGCTCTGCCCCAGACTCGGCAGCTCCCACACGCCGGCCCCGCCCGGATTCAAGTCGCCGCCGATGTTCGCGTCGATGACGTAGAGCGCGACGGCGACTCCGAATCCCATCGGACCGAAGCCCATCGAGCCGATGAGCGAGTCCGCGCGTCTGGGCTTGCAGAACTGGATGAGCCAGTTGTGATGGACGCCGATATCGCTCACGAGGATCGCGTCGTCCGGAAGCACGCGATCGATCTCGAACGCCGCGCGCTGCGGGCTGATCGGCGTGGTGTCCGCCTCGAAGCCCGGCGCGATGAACGTTTCCCATTCCTTGCGATAGCTCGCTATCGCATCGAGCCACGCTGCGCGCTCGGCGGGCACTTCGCCGCGCCACTCGCGCGCGTCGAGCTCTGCGATCAGCTGACGCAGAAACGTACGAACGTCGGCCATGAGTCCGCTGGCGTGACAGCGCGACCCGTGCGTTAGAATGCACCCTCACCCCAGGGGGAGATCATGGACGGCACATCGAACACTCCGCGCCTCGCGCACAACGTGAAACGCATCTCGCGCCTCGATCTGCCCGGCGCGGGCCAGGTGTACGTGGCGGGGCAGTATGCCTACATCGGGCACATTCCCAACAAAGAGAACCTCGGCACGTCGATTCTAGACGTGGCCGATCCCCGCAAGCCGAAGATCGTCTCGCAGATCTTTCTCGACGACCCGGGCTCGCACAGTCACAAGGCGCGCGTCATCGGCGACATCATGATCGTGAACAGCGAGCGCAACATGACGGCGATAGGCCGCAAGGCGGACGAGTTGCCGAAGCTGCGCACACAATTGCGCGCCGCGCTCGGCCGCGATCCCACGCACGCCGAGCTGGCCGAGAAGCTGGGCGTGCGCGAAGCCGACATTCCCGCGGTCGAAGCGGCGGAGCGCACGCCGTATCGAAACGGCGGCTTCAAGCTCTACGACGTATCGGATCGCAGCAAGCCGCGTCTCATCCATTTCGAGAAGACGTATGGCATAGGCGTGCATCGGTTCGACATGGATGCCGACTACGCGTACATCTCGACGGAGTGGCCGGGCTACATCGGCAACATTCTCGTCATCTACGACATCCGCAATCCCGCTCGCCCGGAGCAGGTATCGAAATGGTGGATTCCGGGTCAGCACATTGACGGCGGCGAGAAGCCGACCTGGCCCGGACGCCAGCATCGGCTGCATCACACCCTGCGCACCGGCAACCGCCTCTGGGCGGGCTGCTGGCACGGCGGCGTACGCATCATCGATGTGACGGACATTCGCAAACCCACCACGATAGGCGCCTACAACTATCACCCGCCGTTTCCCGAGCCGTCGCACACATTCATGGGCCTGCCGTTCCAGATCGACGGCCGCGACATCGCGATCGCCATCGACGAAGAAGACCATGCGCACAGCGCCGAGGAGATGGCGCGGCGCCGCGGCCGTCCGCACGGCAGTCTGTGGACCTTCGATGTGACGGAACCGAAAGACATCAGGCCGCTCGCGATTTTCGAAGTGAGCGAGCTCGATTCGCCGTGGAGCCGTGCAGCGCCCGGCCGCTTCGGTGCGCACCAATTTCAGGAGCACATGAAGCAGGGCACGCTCGTGTATTGCGCCTGGTTCGCCGGCGGGCTGCGCATCGTGGACATCGCCGATCCGGCTGCGCCTCAGGAAGTCGGCTGGTTCATTCCCGAGCCCGCACCCGGCAAAGTGGCGCCGCAAACCAACGACGTCGACGTGGACGATCGCGGTCTCGTGTACATCGTAGACCGCTACGCGGGATTCGATATCCTCGAGTTCGACCGCAAGGGCTGATATTCCATCGGCCTCTCCGCGCCGCGCGACCGGCAGGCCGCCTCTCGCGGTTGCGCGCCGGTGTCAGGAATCGCCGTTGCTGTACTCCTGCATGCACACTCCTGCAGGAGCCATGGTCGATCATTCACTACGAGGCAGCCGCCGGAGCGACGCGCCGCTCGATGCCATCCGCTCGGCAGCGCACCGGCTCGCCGGCAACGCAAGCGATTACGATGGGTTGCTGCAACTCATTGGCAACGCACGCTTCGCCCTGATCGGGGAAGCCTCCCACGGCACGCATGAGTTCTATAGCGAGCGTGTTGAGATCACCAAGCGCCTGATACTCGAGAAGCGGTGTACCGCCATCGCCGTCGAAGGCGACTGGCCCGATGCGTATCGCGTGAATCGCTACATTCGCGGCGCCTCGACCGACGCCGATGCGGATGCCGCGCTTTCCGGCTTCAAGCGGTTCCCGACATGGATGTGGCGTAACACGGTAGTACGCGATTTCGTCGAATGGCTGCGGCGGTACAACGAAGGCCAGGCCCGGGATCAGCAGGTCGGCTTCTACGGGATCGACCTCTACAGCCTGTTCGGCTCCATCGACGCGGTGCTCACCTACCTCGACAAGGTGGATCCTGAAGCCGCGCGCCGTGCGCGTTACCGCTATTCCTGCTTCGATCACTACGGCGAGGACACGCAGGCCTATGGCTATGCCGCCTCGTTCGGCATGAGCAAGACGTGCGAGGATGCCGTCGTGAGCCAGCTCACCGACATCCTGCGCAGCGCGGGCCAGTACGTGGGCCGGGACGGCCGCATGGAGACGGACGAATTCTTCTTCGCCGAGCAGAACGCGAGGCTCGTAAAAAACGCCGAAGAGTATTACCGGACGATGTTCCGCGGCCATGTGTCGTCGTGGAATCTGAGAGATCAGCACATGGTCGAGACGCTGCAGGCGCTCGACCGCTATTTGAGCCGGGCTGACGCACCGGCCCGCATCGCGGTATGGGCCCACAACTCGCATCTCGGCGATGCGCGCGCAACGGAGATGGGTGATGCGGGCGAGCTCAACGTCGGACAGCTCATGCGCGAGCACTATGGAGACGACGCGGTGCTGATAGGCTTCACCACCCACCGCGGCACGGTTACCGCGGCGTCCGATTGGGGTGCGCCGGTCGAACGCAAGCGCGTGAGACCCGCGCTCGAGGGCAGCTACGAGACGCTGCTGCACGACACCGGCTTCGAGCGCTTCCTGCTAGCGCTGCGAGGCGACGAAGCCTTGCAGCGCGCGCTCCAGGGACCGCGGCTCGAACGTGCGATCGGCGTGATCTATCTGCCCGAGACGGAGCGCGTGAGCCATTACTTCGACTGCCGCCTCACGCAGCAATTCGACGCGGTGATCCACCTCGATGTGACGACTGCATTGGAGCCGCTCGAGCGCGGCGCGCAGTGGATGGGAGAAGAAGCGCCGGAGACTTATCCGAGCGGCATGTGATGCCGGGAGGACGCCAGGTGGCTCGTACGGCGGTCGAGCCGCCTGGCCGTTAGACGCGGTTGCGTTACACGGGCTCGGAGATCTCCGCCAATGCGTCCGCAGCCGGCCTGATCTCGCGCTTGTCCACCGCGAAATCGCCCAGCGCTACGATGCCCACGAGTCGCTTGTCGCGATTGACCACCGGCAGACGCCGCACCTGATGATCGCTCATGATCTTCGCGGCGTGCTCGACCGTGTCGTCTTCGTACGCCCATGCGATGCCTTCAGACATGATCTCGCGCACTTTCGTGCTCGGGCCTCTGCCTTCGCCCACGGCACGTATCGCGATGTCGCGATCGGAGATTGCGCCGATCATGCGATCGTTTTCACCGACCGGCATCATCCCGAAGTCGCCTTCGCTCATCTTCCGCGCCGCTTCCTGTATCGTCGACTCGGGGCTGATGACCTGTACGTTCGTGCTCATGACATCTTTCAGCTTGTGCATATCAACCTCCTTACGATGATGATGGGAAGCCCCGAACGGTAAGGCCGCTGCGGGGCAGCCGCGCATCGGCGCGGCCATCGGCTGCCGTGCTCTTGCTCAAGGTCGTGATGCGATAGCGGCCGTCGGCGGGCACGAACTCGAAATCGACCTCGTTGCCGGAGCGTATGCCGTCGAACGAAACCCGCTCACCGACCTCGAACGTCGTCGTCCCGGCCGACCAGCCGGCGCTCGGCACAGGCCCATGCTTGATCGTCATGCGCCTTGCAGCCGCATCGACTTTCTCCACGATGCCCTTGCCGCGATGCGTCGCGAAGCTCTGTTCGCCCGGCGCCGACGCCGCGTCGCCCGCTATCGCGGCCGCACCCGCGCCCACTCCGAGTGAAAGGCTTGCCGCGACCGCCATGCACGCAATGGTCTTCGCTGTCGTGTCCACGAGCGCCTCCTCGTACCCCATGGGACCGCGCCATATACCGTGCGTTCGACGCGTTTTATTCATGCGGACACGACCGGGTCTCGTGATGACGCGATAAAGCGCCTCAACCGGACAGATGTCGGCGGAACCAGTCGCTCGCCAGCCGCGCGACTTCTTCGAGCGCCCCCGGCTCTTCGAACAGGTGCGACGCGCACGGCACGACCGAAAGGTCTTTCTCGGACCGCAGCAGCGCCAGCGCCACGCGATTCAGCTGGATCACGAGATCGTCATTCTCGCCGACGATGAGCAGCGTCGGCGCCGATACTTTGCCGAGCGACTGGGGTGGCGCAAGATCCGGACGCCCGCCGCGGGACACGACTGCCTTCACGCGCTCGCCGAGCGTCGATGCGGCGATGAGCGCGCCGGCACTGCCTGTGCTGGCGCCGAAATAGCCGACCGGCAGCGCATCGAGGTCCGGCTCGCTTTGGAGCCAGTGCGTCGCATGCACCATACGGCCGGCGAGCAAATGCACGTCGAACCTGTGCTTGCCGGTGTACCGATCCTCGGCTTCCTCTTCTCCGGTAAGCAGGTCGAACAGCAGGGTCGCGTAGCCTGCGTTGTTGAGCTCGCGCGCCACGTATTTGTTGCGCGGACTGTTGCGGCTGCTGCCGCTGCCATGCGCGAACAGCACGATGCCGGCAGCATCCGCCGGCACGGACAGCGTTGCGGCGAGCGCTGCGTTGCCCGCGGTGATTTCCACATTGCGCTCTATCCGATCTTCAATCGCCTGTGCCATGTAGCACTCCAGTCGCACACGGCAGCGCAATCGACCGCCGCACGCGGGTTAGCGTTATACGGTCGTTGCCTCGCGCGCCGCTGCATCGTGCGGCGCCGTGCCCGTTTCCAGCGTGGTCTTGAGCCGCATGAGGTCTTGGTCCATCTCGCTCTTCGCGTCGGCGCCGAACAGTTTTGCAACGTGATGTCCGATCACTCCGGCGCGCGGGCTGTACGTCATGCGTATGTGCACGCGCGTGCCACCGCCCTCGGGCTGAAAGCGCATGCTGCCTTCGTGGGCTACCTTGCTGCCTTCTACGGTGCGCCACGCGATGAGCTGGTTCGGAATGAATTGCGTCTGCACCGCGTCCCATTCGACGTCCATTCCCGCCGGCCCCGCGACGGTCCAGTGCGTGCGGCCTTCGGCACTGGCTGTCACGCTCTTCACGTTGTGCATGAAGTGCGGGTAGTTGCGATGGTCCGCCAAAAATTGGAATACGCGGTCGAGCGGCGCTTGTATCGTGATCGTCTTCTGCACCTCCACGGCGCGCGTGCCCTCGATCCCGGCGAGCTGGCGCAACGGCTTGTTGATCGCCGTGCGGGCGAGCAGCAACGTACCGGCGATGCCGAGCGCGAGACCCGACACACCGCCACGCGATGCCGCGAGCAGAAGCATCGCACCCGTCGCGCCGGTGACGATGCGGGTGCCGCGAGCCCAGTTGGCTTGGCGCAGATTGAACCGCTCGCCGCGGCGCACCCGGCCGCCCTGGAGCTCGGGCACACCTTGCGCGGTGTCGTACACCGCAAGATGATCATGAACGGTGCGCACACCGTGCACGCCGCTTACTGCGTTCAACAGTGGAGCGTGCTCACTGCGCAGTATGGATCCGGACAGCGTAATCTCGCCCTGCACGGCCCGTATGCCGACCGCTCTGGGGTGCGACACGTAACGCCCCATCTTGGCGCGCAGGCGCTCCACCAGGACGCGATCGTCCGTCGGGCGCTGCTGCGCCAATGAACCGACGGCGCTCGCGATGCCGCTGCTTCGCTGCGCGATATCCCGCGTTCCTGCGTCGACCGACTCGCGCGCCACCCGCAGGCCGCGAGCGAATTTGTCGCGCATGCGCGCCCGGCGTGCGCGGCCGCGGTCGCGATCGAACCAATAGACGAGTGCACCGCCTGCGGCCGCTGTGGCCAATAGCAAGGGAGCCATCGTGGTCCTCCTCTCTGTTGCAGTGTTGCAATGAACAGGAGCGCGGCCCTCGATTGCTGAGTGGAATTAAACCATCCCGGACAGCGTCACGCCGAAACCGCGGGATCCGGCTGTCGTCCTTCGATGCACGATAAACCGCTTTTACTTCCGTGCATCGCAGCGATATTGCGACGCCGGAATCGCTGTGGCGCTGCAACGGCGACGGCTTCAGCGTCGGGCCGCGCTACCATGTACGATGCCACCGCGCGACTGGAGTTCCGAAGAGGTTTGTATCTGCCAGGACGTTCGTATCGGCCCGTGCAGGCGCCGTTCGTACATCAGCGAGTGAGCAGCGGCGAGCGCTGCAGATAACGTCCCGTGGTGGGTTCCTGCAATATGAGTGCACAAGACCCGACGGTGAGCGCCGGTCGTCAGCCGCTGTCGCGCTCGGACAGGAGGCGCGCCTGCCGTTCGAAATGATTGTCCCAGTAGGGATCGCGGCGCAGGACGAGCTGCACGAGGCTCGACCCGAGGTACAGCGGAAAGAACAACGGCCCCCAGCGCTCGTACTGGCGCACATGCACGCGCTCGTGCGCACGACACGCCGCAAGCCGCGCTTCGTCCACGCCGATGATCACGTGTCCCAACGTCATCGCATGAAACTGCATCCAGCGCGGCAGCCGGTCGATGGCGGAACCGATGCCGCCTCCCGCGACTTCCAGCGTGCCGTCGAGGACGCGTATGTGCGCGCCTGCAGCGCGCGCCGCGACGACGCACATGAGCCCGACAAGGGAAGCGGGTGCAGCCCAGAGATAAAGCAAGGTACGCAAGATGCGCTACGGGGCGGTCACGGCCGGCCCGCCATGGCGCGATGGTCCACCATGAGGCAACGATCCTGGACCACCTTGATGCCGGCGCGCGCGAGCTTTTCGGCCGCGCCGTCGTTGCGTATGCCGAGTTGAAACCACACCGCCTTGGGCTTCTTCACGATGATGTCCTCCACGTGCGCATCGATATCGTTGGGGCGACGGAAGACGTCGACGAGATCGATGTCGCCCGGCACGTCGGCGAGCTTGCGATAGACCGGCTTGCCGAGTATCGCGGTCACGTCCGGGTAGTACACAGGCACCGGAACCACATCGAGGCCCGCGCCGGCGAGATATTTCGCGACGTAGAAGGCCGCCTGATCGGCCTGCGCTTCGGTCTTGATGCCCAGCACGGCAACGCGGCGCGTATCGCGCAGCAGCGCCTTGATGCCTTCGTTGGTCTCTATGAGATTGTCCCGCCAGTCTGCCATGTCGCCACCTCTCCCGTTCGCGCCTGCGATCGCGCTGCAAGTTTCCTGCCGGACACCTACCACGCGACCGAGCCGCCGTCGACCGGGATGATGGCCCCGGTCATGAAGTTCGACGCGTCGGATGCCAGCAGCACCGCGATGCCTTTCAGGTCGTCGCTGCCGCCGGTGCGGCCTATCGGAATGTCGCGCAGGATGTTCTCGGCGTTCTTCTCGAACAGCTTGTCATTGATCGGCGTCACGAAGAATCCCGGACAGATGCAGTTGACGTTGATGTTGTGCTGCGCCCACTTGATGGCGAGATCGCGCGTGAACTGCACCAGCGCCCCCTTGCTGGTGCTGTAGACGATCGAGTTGTAGGCCTTGGGATTGCGGCCTATGAGACCGGCGATCGACGCGATGTTGACGATCTTGCCGCGCTTTGCCCGTATCATTTCGCGGCCGAAGGCTTGCGAGCAAATGAACGCCGCGGTGACGTTGAGCTCCATGATCTGATTCCAGCGATCGAGCGGCATGTCCTCGGGCGGCGCGACCCACGCGCGGCCGGCGTTGTTGACGAGCACATCGACGCGCCCGAACTTCTTGAGCGTCTCTTCCTTGACGTGATTGACCTCGTCCGGCTTCGTGACGTCGCACGCGAGCGGCAGCGCCTTCACCCCGAGCTTTTCCAGCGCATGGGCTGCCTCCTCGCAGTTGTTTAGCTTGCGCGAGCAGACGACGATGCTGGAGCCTGCCTCGGCCAGCGCGGTCGCCATCTGGAGCCCGAGCCCCGTTGCGCCGCCGGTCACGACGGAGACCCGCCCTTCGAGATTGAATAATTCCTGCACCCTGGCCATGTATGCTCCTCATTGATCCCTGAGCAGTCCGCCCGCGATGATATTGCGCTGGATTTCGGAGCTGCCCTCGTAAATTCGCACGATGCGCGCGTCGCGGTACACCGTCTCGATGCCGAACTCGCGCATGTAGCCCATGCCGCCGTGAATCTGTACCGCGCAGTCGACGACCTTCGCGAGCGCCTCGGTGGCGTACAGCTTGGCCGACGACGCTTCGTGCGTGCCGCGCTGACCGCTCATGAGCGTCGCGATCGCCCGCTCGACCAGCAGCCGCGATGCGTCGCGCTGCACCGCCATGTCGGCGAGCATCCATTGCAGTCCCTGGTATTCGGCGAGCTTGTGTCCGCCCTGCGAGCGCGTCTTCATGTACTCCACGCACTGGCGTATCAGCTTGTCCATCATGCCGCAGCACCGCGCGGCCACGGTCACGCGTCCCGCCGTCAGCGTCTTGAGCGCCTGGATGTAACCGATGCCTTCGCTGCCGAGCAGGTTCTCCGCCGGCACCTCGCAGTCGCGGAAGTACAGCGGCGCGGTGGTGCAGCCGTGCATGCCCATCTTGAGCTCGTTGCGCCCGATCTCGAAGCCGGGGAAGCCGCGCTCCACGATGAACGCCGAGATGCCCTTGATGCCTTTCGTCTTATCCGTCACTGCCATCACCGTGAACACGTTCGCGATGCCGGCATTGGTGATATAGATCTTCTCGCCGTTCAGAATGTAGCGGTCGCCGTGGCGCACTGCCGTCGTACGCAGCGCCGCCGGATCCGATCCCGCCTGCGGCTCGGTGAGCGCGAACGCCCCGACCCACTCGCCGCTCGCCATGCGCGGCAGGTACTTCTGCTTTTGCGCGGCGTTGCCCTGCGCGACGATGCCGGTAGTACTGATGCCGGTGTGATTGCCGATCACCGTCGCGAAGCCGTAGTTCGTCTGCCCCATCTCTTCCTCGATGGCGCACTTGCCCGCGAGATCGAGCCCGCTGCCGCCGTACTCCTCCGGGATGGTGAGGCCGAACAGGCCCACTTCGCGCGACATCTGCATCAGATCGTCGGGCACGGCATCGTTTTCCTCGATCCAGCGCGAGCGGGGATCGACCTGCTCGCGGATGAACCGGCGCACTTCATCGCGCAGGATTTCGACTTCCGAGGACAATTTCATGGCTGCTTCCTGAAAAGCGCGGCCGGTGAACGGCCGCCGCGCGCCTTACTCCTCACACCTCACTCTTCACCTGATCAAGCGTCGCGCACTGCGCGAGGCTTGATCAGTGCGTCGGCCGCTTTCACGCCGCGTCCGCGCTCCATCACGAACAGCGGATTGATGTCGAGCTCCGCCACCGTGTCCTTGAGATCCACCGCAAGCGCGGAGAGCTTCACGATGGCATCGGCGAGCGCATCGACGTCCGCGGGCGCTTTGCCGCGCGCGCCGGCGAGCACCGGATAGCCCTTGATCTCGGCTATCATCTCGCGCGCCATCGACGGCGTGACGGGTGCGAGACGGAACGCGACGTCCTTCAGCACTTCGGCGAAAATGCCGCCGAGCCCGAACATCACCGCCGGTCCGAACAGCGGGTCGTTGGTCACACCGAGTATCGCCTCGATGCCGCCCGCCACCATCTCCTGCACCAGCACGCCGTCGACATGCGCGTCCGCCTTGTAGGCGCGCGCATTCTTCAGCACCTCCTGGTAAGCGCGCGTAAGCTCGCTGTCGGACGCAATGCCGAGGCGCACTGCGCCCGCCTCGGTCTTGTGCGAAATGTCGGGGGACTGCACTTTCAGCGCGACCGGGTAGCCGATCTTCTTCGCGATACGCAGCGCCTCCGCCTCGCTTAAGGCAAGCTCTTCCTGGGTGACGGCGATGCCGTATTCGGCCAGCACGCGCTTCGCTTCATGCTCGGCGACGTCCTGGCGGCGCCCTGCGAGCAGACCGTGCGCCGGCTCGCGATGCAGCGCGAGCGGCCGCTCGTCGCGCTGGCGCTCGTTGCGGCGCTTCCCTTCGGCATACCACGACACGGCGGCAAGCGCTCTGCCGCAACGCACCGGCGACTTGTAGTGCGGTATGCGGGCTTCATTGAGTATCGCGTAGGCCTCTGCGGCCATTTCGTCGCGCGCGCTCCAGCACACGAACACCGGCTTGTCGGTGTTGTTCTGCGCGGCCGCGATTTCGGTGGCGATCTTCTTCGCGATGTCTCCCTGCAGCGAGGCATTGATCATCGCGACGCAGTCGACCCCCGGATCCTCGATGATCGCCTGCAGCGTACGGTTGACCAGCGTGAGGTCGTTGAAGATCGCCGCAGTGACGTCGACCGGATTGAGCAGCGAGCCGAACGAGGGCACGATCTCGCGCAGCTTGGCATTCGTCTCCGCCGACAGCCGCGCAAGCTGCATGCCCCGCCCTATGCATTCGTCCGTCATGAGTATGCCCGCGCCGCCCGATATCGTAATGATCGCCAGGCGGTTGCCGGCGGGCAGGCGCTCGCTGCGGAACGCGCGGCCGTAATCGACCAGGTCCTGGATGTCTTCCACCTGGATGATGCCCTTCTGCCGGAATGCCGCCTGATACAGCGCCATGGCCCCGCCGAGATTCGCCGTGTGCGAAGCTGCCGCGCGCTGGCCCTGCTCGGTATTGCCCACCTTCCACATCAGGATCGGCTTGCCGGCCGCGAGCGCACGGTCGCCGATGTCGAGGAGCCGGCTTGCGTCCTTCAGCCCCTCGATGTAGCCGCCGATCACGGCCGTATGCGGGTCACGGATGAAATAGTCCATGAAATCGAGCGTCGAGACGCCGATCTCGTTGCCCGTCGTCACCATCTGCCGGAACGGCAAGCCGCCGTCCTTGGAGGACAGATTCATCACCGAGAAGCCGAAGCCGCCCGATTGCGACACCATGCTGATCGCGCCCGGATCGTAATCGGTATAGAACACCGAGCCGAAGCCGGCATAGACGCGATCGGCCACGTTGATCATGCCCTGGCAATTCGGGCCGATGACGCCGATGTCGTGCTCGCGGGCAATCGCCTGCAATTCGCGCTGCAGCGCGATCCCGCCGCCGCCGACTTCCGAAAAACCGGAGCTGAAGATGATCACGTACGGCACACCCTTGGCCCCGCACTGGCGAAGCATGTCGGCCACGCGCGCAGCGTTCACGAGTATCAGCACGAGCTCCGGCGTCTCCGGCAGCGCGGCTATCGACGGATAGCATTTGATCCCGCCGATTTCCTGGTACTTCGGGTTGACGGGATAGATGCGCCCTTTGTAGCCGTGCGTGGTGAGGTGGCGCAGCGGCTGTCCGCTGATGGTGCCGAAGTCCTGCGAGGCGCCGATGATGGCGATCGACTGGGGATTGAAAAAACGTTCGAGGTCGGTGCGCATGTCGTTCTGCGGGGATTGCTTGCGGTGCTGCGGAAAGCCGCAATCATAGCTTACCGGCGCCGCCCGCGACCGACCGATCCCGGATGAATGGCCGCACCGAGCGCTTCCACAATATGGCGCAGCCTCGCCGCCCTGCGAGCCGGTGATATGATCGCGGTTTCTTCTACGCAGCGCAGCTATGCATACAGCAACCGCCGGCGCGACCGTCCCGCGCTCGTTCAGGGAAGTCTGGCTCGTCTCCGCCGGCCACGGCCTTACCCACTGGTATACCGCGACGTTCTACATACTGCTGCCGCTGATCGGCAAGGAGCTCGGCCTCTCGTACACCGAGATCGGGCTCATCATGACCATACAGCATCTGGCGGGCGCCATATCGAATATTCCCGGCGGCATACTGGTCGATACGGTGGGCCGCAAGGGCTATCTCATGGCGGCCTCGCTGTTCTGGGTGGGCTTTCCCTACGCGCTGATGAGCCTCACGCACAACTTCTGGATGCTGCTCGTGTGCGTGACGCTGGTCGGCATAGGGAACAACATCTGGCACCCCGCGGCGATTCCTTTTCTCGCGCACCGCTATCCGGAGCGCAAGGGTCTCGTGCTCTCGTTCCACGGCATGGGCGGCAACTGCGGCGAGGCAATTGCGCCCTTCGTCATCGGCGCGTTGCTCGCCGTCTACAGCTGGCGCACAGTGGTGGTGCTCAACGTGGTGCCCGGGATCGCGATGTCGATCATCATCCTCGTCATGATGGGCGCGCTCACCATGACGAGAGACGGCGACGTGAACGCAGGCGGCACGTCGTCCTCCAGCACGCGCGACTATCTGCGCGGGTTTGCAGGGCTCCTGCGGAATGTGCCGCTGATGCTGGTGTCGTTCAGCGCCGCGTTCCGTACGCTCACGCAGTCGGGCCTGCTCACCTTCCTCCCGGTCTATCTCGCGTACGAGCTCAACTACTCGCCGTTTGCGGTCGGCATTTGCATGACCGTGGTACAGGTCGCCGGCTTCGTCGCCGCACCGTTCGCCGGGCATCTTTCGGACAAGATGGGCCGCAAGCGCGTCATCGTGTCCAGCATGATCCTGACCGGCGTGACGATCGCCGGCATGGCGCTCGCGGGCCGCACGATGTGGTTCGTGGTCTTCATCGCCCTCGTCGGATTCTTTCTCTACGCCATGCGGCCGGTGTTGCAGGCCTGGGCGATCGAATGCACGCCCAAGGAGCTTGCCGGCGCAGGCGTCGGCCTCCAGTTCGGCATCACGGCGGTCGGCGCGAGCCTCGGGCCGGCGCTCGCGGGCATGATCTCCGACGCATCGGACATTTACACCGGCTTCTACTTCCTCGCCGGGACGATCGTCGCGGCCAACATACTCATGTACTTCATGCCGAGCGAGCACGCTGCGCGCCGTCCGGCATAGGCTCGCGCACGTGCGCTGGCGGCCGGAGCGCGAAATCCGCATCGTTGCCGGCACGCCGGCCGGCGGCGGACAGGACAGGCCGGCACGAGCGCTCATTCGCGCGCTCGAGTCGCAGGCTCTCGTCGATGCGCCGATCGCGCTGGTGAACATTCCGGGGCGCGGGGGCAGCAACGCATGGGATCATGTGGCGCGACACCGGGGCGATGCGCACCTGCTCGCTATTACCGCCCCGCCCCTCGTCACCAACAAGCTGCTGGGCCAGTCGATCGTCGATGCGTCGGATCTCACGCCCCTTGCCGTCCTGTGCACGGAATACATCGCGTTCGTGGCGCGCGCCGACTCGCGATTGCGCAGAGCAGATGACCTGCTGCGGCGCCTGAAAAATCCCGCCGACCTCGCGATCGCGCTCGCGACGGCGACCGGCAACACGAATCACATCGCACTCGCGCGCTGCACACGGCACGCCGGAGGCGATGTCCGCGCCCTGCGCATTCGCGTATTCGATTCCGCGCTCGATGCAGCAGCCGAAGTGATCGCGGGAGAGGCGGAGCTTGCAGTCGTCACCGCGGTGAGCGCGGCGAAACCCCTTGCTGCCGGCATGCTGCGGGGGCTTGCCGTCTCCGCGCCGCAGCGCCTGCCGCGGGAATGGGCCGACGTCCCGACGTGGCGCGAACTCGGTGTCGACTGCGTAGTGGGCACATGGCGCGGCGTCGCGGCGCCGCCCGGCCTCACCATTGACCAGATTGCGTACTGGAGCGACGCACTCACCACAGCGTCGCGCACGCCCGAGTGGAACGCCGAGCTCGAGCGCAATTTCTGGGCAAACACGTGTCTGGACAGCGCCGCGACGAGGGCATTTCTGGAAAGCGAACGCGACGCGACACGCCGCGCACTGGCCGATATGGGCCTGCTCTAGATCACTGGCACATGCGACACGCTTGCGCCGGCGTCAGCGCGCTTTCTCGGCAAGCGTCTTGCGGTCTTGCCAGTCCCCGCCCAACGCCTTGACGAGAAACACGGCGGTCAGCAGACGCTGGCCCTGCAGCTGCGCGGCGAGGCGCTCGCTGTTGAGCAAGCCCTGCTGGGCGGTCACGACGTCGAGGTATGTCGCCACACCGCCCTCGTAGCGCGTGGTCGCGAGCTCCAGCACGCGCGCCGCGCTCTGGGTCGCTGCGAGCGCCTGCGTATGCGCGCGCTCCAGCGCCGCCATGCCGATGATCCCGTCTTCGACTTCCTGCATCGCCGTGAGCACGACGCGGCGGTAATTCGCGATCGCAGCATCGTAACCGGCGCGTGCGGTTTCCAGATTGGCGCGCAGCCGCCCTCCGTCGAATATCGGCTGCGCCAG
>JBLNBW010000211.1:0-37797 GCA_050260255.1 Rhodospirillaceae bacterium
CGCTCTTCGCGCAGAAATAGTCGACGCGCTCGTACAAATCCTCGAGCCGCAGCAGCGTGCGAACGCGCTCGCTCAGCGGATACTCGTAACTGATCACAGCAAATAGGGCGCGTAGAGGGAAATTGCGGCTAAGTATTCACCAAAACCCGCAAAAAATAAAGAATTTATTGGTCTTCGCGCTGCCCGGCAGCGAGGGCCAGATAACGCTCGTGCAAGGCGCGAACCTGCTCGCGCAACGCCGCTCTGCCGCCATCGTTGTTGATGATGTCGTCCGCCCTGGCGAGCCGCTCCGCGCGCGAGAGTTGCGTAGCCATGATCGCGCGCACCTCGCTTTCGGTGAGTCCGCTGCGCGCCATCACGCGAGCGATCTGCGTGGCTTCGGAGCAGTCGACGACCACGATGCGTTGGACGCGATCGCGGTACGCGCCCGTTTCAAGCAGCAGAGGCACGACGAGCACGACGTAAGGCGCTTTCGCGGCTGCCACGCGCAACATCGTTTCCTCTCGAATGAGCGGATGCAGCAGTCCCTCGAGCTTGCGCTTCGCCTCGGGATTGCCGAACACGAGCGTTCGCATCCGCGCGCGATCGAGCGCCCCCTCCGGCGTAATGAATTCGGGGCCGAATTGCGCACGCAGGGCCGGAATGGCAGCGCCTCCGCCACGCGTGAGCTCGTGCGCGATCGCGTCGCTGTCGACAAGCGCGGCGCCGAGCGTAGCGAATTCGTCAGCGGCACTGGACTTGCCCGATCCGATGCCGCCGGTGAGTCCGACGCAGTACATGTGTTAAAGGAGCTCGAGATAGTGGCGCGTGATCGCGTCGCCGTAGAACATCGCGATCAATCCTGCGGTGGCAAGATACGGACCGAATGGTATGGGCACGTTGCGCCCGCGGCGTGCGAGAACGATGAGGGCGATGCCGACGATTGCTCCGACTACCGAGGACAGCAGTATCACCAGCGGCAGCATTTTCCACCCAAGCCATGCGCCGATCGCGGCGAGCAGCTTGAAGTCGCCGTATCCCATGCCTTCTTTGCCGGTCGTAAGCTTGTACGCCCAGAACACCGCCCACAGAACGAGGTAGCCGGCCGCCGCGCCGATCACCGCCGACTGCAGGTCCGTGTAGATGGCGCCAATGTTCACCAGCAGGCCTAGCCACAACAGCGGAAACGTCAGGTCATCGGGCAGGAAGAAAGTATCGAGGTCGATGAACGCAAGCGCGATGATGATCCATGTGAACAAGAGCGCCGTCGCGCCTTGGGCGGTCGGTCCGAAGCGCCACGCTACGAAGCCGGACAGTGCGGCGGTGAGCGCTTCTACCGCCGGATAGCGCCATGAAATCGCCTTGCCGCAGCCGGCGCATTTGCCGCGCAGCACGGCGAAGCTCAACAGCGGGATGTTCTCGAGTGCACCGATCTTCCGATGGCATGACGGGCAGCGCGAACGCGGCGTGACGAGGTTGAACTTCTCCACGGCCGGTGCGGGCTCCCCCTTCCACTCCGCGCATTCGGCCCGCCATTGCTGCTCCATCATCTTCGGCACGCGGTGGATGACGACATTCAAAAAGCTGCCCACCATGAGTCCAAGGACGCTGCAGATCGCGATGGGGGCTGCCGGATTCGCGAGGAACATATCGGCGGCTTCGGTGAAGGCTAACATGCGCTGTTCCGTGTTGTGCCGGAGCTAAAGTGGCCGAGGGCCGGGCCGCGCGGCTCCATGAGCGCGATGAGCCGCTGTGGATAGAGTAGGAGATGGTGCATACCCGGGGGACTTCAGTGAGAGTAACACGGCCGACGCGATGACGGGGCAGGACCGTGCCTGCCCCGCATGGTACCGCGCGTCAGACGACCTGGCCCATCTTGAATATGGGCAGATACATCGACACGACGAGGCCGCCGATGAGTGTGCCCAGCACCACCATGATCATCGGCTCCATCAGGCTCGACAGCGCTTCGACGGCGTCGTCGACTTCCTGCTCGTAGAAGTCAGCGACCTTGGATAGCATTGCATCGAGCGAGCCGGCTTCCTCGCCGATGGACACCATCTGTATCACCATGTTGGGGAACACCTCGGTGCCCTGCATGGCGCTCGTGAGGCTGGAGCCGGTCGATACCTCCGACTGGACTTTCTTCGTGGCTTGCGCGTAGACGTAGTTGCCCGAGGCGCCGGCGACGGAATCGAGCGCTTCGACGAGCGGCACACCGGCGGCAAACATCGTGGCGAGCGTGCGCGTCCAACGCGCGATCGACGACTTGCGCACGAGCTCGCCGAACACCGGCACGCGCAGCATTACGCGGTCCATCACGATCTGCATTTTTTCCGAGCGCTTCCATGTCCAGAAGAATCCGTACACGGCCCCGAAGATGCACCCGAAGATGGCGTACCAGTACTTCACGAAGAAGTCGGAGATCGCCATCACGAGAAGCGTCGGTGCAGGGAGATCTGCGCCGAAGCTCGAGAATACCTGCTTGAATGCGGGAATCACGAATATCATGATCACCGCAGTGATGACGAAGGCGACGACGATAATCGCGATCGGGTAGAACAGCGCCGACTTGATCTTGCTCTTGATCGCGAGGATCTTCTCTTTGTACGTCGCGAGCCGGTCGAGCAGGCTGTCCAGAATACCGGCCGCTTCGCCCGCCCCCACGAGGTTGCAGAAGAGCGCGTCGAAATAGAGCGGATGCTTCTCGAAGGACTGCTTCAAGCTCGCGCCCGTTTCGACGTCGGTCTTGATGTCCATGAGGAGCTTTGCGACGGCGGCGTTGCTGTGCCCTTTGCCCACGATGTCGAACGCCTGCAGCAGCGGTACGCCGGATTTCATCATCGTCGCGAGCTGCCGTGTGAAGAGCGTGATGTCCTTTTCGGTGATCTGACCGCCGCGGCGCGTGCGCTGCTTTTTGACTTCGACGATCTTGATGCCCTGCCGGCGCAGCGTTGCATTGACCTGGGCTTCGCCGGCGGCGCGCAGCTCGCCGCGCACCGTCTTGCCGGATTTGTCCTTGCCGACCCAGGTGTAGCTGAATTCCTTGACGTCGCTTCGTTTGGCGGCTGCGGCTGCCGTTGCCATGGGATGAACCCCCGATTTATTGTCGTTACGCCAATGGGTTAAGCGAAAAATCCGCGTCGATGATGCCTATGACGTACGGGTTTGTAAAGGCGTTATCGCACAGCTCAAACGGCCGGCTCGCGCGGCTTCGGCGCCTGCGGCGGACGCAACCGCACCGCTTTGACGATGCGATCCTGCGTGTGCACGATCTCCATGGGATATCCGGCGATTTTTACGCTCATGTTGGGCTCCGGAATATCCTGCAGATGCTCGACGATGAGGCCGTTCAGCGTCTTGGGGCCTTCGAGCGGAAAGTTGAATCCGAGCTTGCGATTCAGCTCGCGCAGCATCGCGCTGCCTTCCACGAGATAGGTGCCGTCTTCCTGCGGATGAAAGCCTCGTCCCCGCAGCGGCGAATGCGTCGTGAACTCCCCGATGATTTCCTCGAGGATGTCTTCGAGGGTCACGAGCCCCATCAGCTCGCCGTATTCGTCCACGACCAGGCTCACCCGATCCTGGTGCTCTTGGAAATTCTGCAGTTGAGAGAAAAGCGGCGTGCCCGACGGCACGAAATAAGGCTCCCGCAGAATTTCGCGCAGGCCTTCGCGAGTGAGCTCCCCCTGCTGCGCGAGGTTGAGCACGCTGCGCACGCGCAAGGTGCCGATCACGTTGTCGAGCTGGTCCTGGTACACGAGCAGCCTGCGGTGATATGCCGTCGAGATCTGCTGCATCATTTCCTCGATCGGCGATTCGATGTCGATTGCCTCGATATGGTGCCGCGGAACCATCACGTCGTCGACGGTGGTCGCCTCCAGGTCGAACAGATTCACCAGTATGCTTTTGTGCTTCTGCGGGATATAACCGGTTTCCAGGACCAGCGTGCGCAGCTCTTCCACGGACAGTCGGTGCTCCTCGCCGCTCGCAGTGGAGCGCAGGCGCATCAGGCGCAGCAATCCCTGCACGAAGAGATTCACGAACCAGACGATGGGCCGCGTCACCTTGAGCAGCGGCATCAGCACGTAGCTCGCGGGCAAGGCTATGCGCTCGGGATACCCCGCACCGACGACCTTGGGCGTGATTTCGCTGAAAACCAGTATGGCGAAAGCCGCCGCACCGGTCGCTATGACGAGCGCGTACTCGCTGTCGCCGAGATAACGCCGCGCGATTTCACCGACGAGGAGCGCGGAAGCGGCATTGATGACGTTGTTGCCGAGCAGCACCACGCCGAGGAAGCGGTCCATCTGACGCAGCAGCTCGCTGGTGAGCCGTGCGCCGCGATGGCCTTGCTGGGTAAGGTGACGCAGTCGATAGCGGTTGAGGGCCATCATGCTCGTCTCGGATATCGAGAAAAAAGCGGAGACGACGAGCAGGACCAGCAGCGCTGCGAAGAGCGTGGATAGCGGTATTTCGTCCACGAAGGCTTAGAGGATAGGGCGGGGCCCTGAGTATCGATAGCCCCCAACACCTTGTCAAGGCGAGCACGGGCGCCACGCCGGCAGCGGACTTACGCACGGCCGAGGATGACCTGCAGCACGAACTTGCTGCCGATGTACGCGAGCACCAGGGTGAAAAAGCCAGCGAGCGTCCAGCGTACCGCCACGCGACCGCGCCAGCCGTACGCGTAACGGCCGCCCAGCAGCGCCGCGAAGATCAGCCACGACGCAAAGCCGAAGACGGTCTTGTGATTGAATTTTGCGGCCTTGCCGAACAGCTCTTCGGAAAAGACCACGCCGGTGACGAGCGTCAACGTGAGCAGCACGAAGCCGGTCCACAGGATACGGAACAGCATCGCTTCCATCGTGAGTAGCGGCGGCAGGCGCTGGAGCACGACCGGCATGCCGCCCTGGTGGAGGCGGCGCTCGAGCAGCGTCATGAGCAGCACGTGCAGCGATGCGATCGTAAACAGGCTGTACGCGACGATCGCGATGAGCAGATGGATCTGGAATGCGAAATGCTCGGTGTTGGGCAGCGGCTTAGCCTCTGGTGCTACCAAAGGCAGCAGGACGCCGAGCGCGGCGAGCGGCATGACCAATGCCTGCAATCCGTCGAGGCGATAGAAAAAGTTGCCGAGCCAGTATATGACCACCGTGAGCCACAGTATCGCCGAGACCGCGACGCCGAAGCCGAGATGCAAGCCGTCCGGCGCGAACGCGCTGTGCGACAATGTCCAGGTGTGCAGCGCGATCGGCAGCAATGCGTAATAGTGCGCGGCCGTCGGCGGGCTCGACTGTGCTGCGGGCTGTGCAGGCGCGAGCCATTGCGTGCGCCAGTAGTAATAAGCCAGTGCCCCGTAAAGCAGTGTCGCGAGCGGGTACAGTAGAATTCCGGACATTCGCGCAAGTCTACACCATAGCCTCCCATGTTCGATAACCTGACCAACCGCCTGTCGCGCGTGCTAAAGACGCTGCGCGGCGAGGCACGCATTACCGAAGACAACGTCAAGGACGCGTTGCGCGAAGTGCGCATGGCGCTCCTCGAGGCGGACGTCGCGCTGCCTGTAGTCAAGGAATTCATCAACCGCGTACGTGATGCTGCGCTCGGCCAGGAGGTCGTCGGCAGCCTCACGCCGGGACAGGCGGTCGTCGGCGTCGTGCATCGCGAGCTCACCGCCCTCATGGGCGAGCACAACGATGCATTGAACCTCGCTGTGCAGCCGCCTGCAGTCGTGCTCATGGCGGGGCTGCAGGGCTCGGGCAAGACGACCACGACCGGCAAGCTCGCGAAGTGGCTCAAGGAGCAGCACAAGAAGAAAGTGCTACTCGTCAGTGCCGACGTGTACCGTCCCGCAGCGATCGAGCAGCTGCAGACGCTCGCAGGGCAGGTGGGCGCCGACTTTTTTCCGTCGAGTGTGGGCGAGCAGCCCGTCGACATCGCGATGCGCGCGCTCGATCACGCACGCAAGCACTACCACGACGTGCTCATCGTCGATACGGCAGGGCGTCTCGCGATCGACGAACAGATGATGCAGGAGATCCGCGAGCTGCATGCGGGGCTCAAGCCGATCGAGACGCTCTTCATCGTTGACGCGATGCAGGGTCAGGATGCCGTGAACACCGCACGTGCGTTTGCCGATGCGCTGCCGCTGACGGGCGTGGTGCTCACCAAGCTCGATGGCGATGCACGCGGTGGTGCCGCACTGTCCGTGCGGCACGTTACCGGCAAGCCGATCAAGTTTGCGGGCGTAGGTGAAAAGCTCAACGGTCTCGAGCCGTTCCATCCGGAGCGGATGGCGTCGCGAATACTCGGCATGGGTGATGTGCTGACGCTGATCGAGGAAGTGCAGAAGGGCATCGATCGCGACGAAGCGGTGAAGTTCGCCAAGAAGGTGAAGACCGGCAAGGGCTTCGATCTCGAAGACTTCAAGCAGCAGATCGGTCAGATGAAGAAGATGGGCGGTATCTCGGCGCTTGCCGACAAGCTGCCGGGCAACCTCGCGCAACTCGCGCAGCAGGCGCCCGACGCCGACGACAAGGCGATACGCCGCATCGAAGGCATCATCAATTCGATGACGCCGAAGGAACGCGCCAAGCCGGAAATCATCAAAGCGTCGCGCAAGCGCCGGATCGCCGCCGGCGCCGGCGTGTCGGTGCAGGAAGTGAATCGCCTGCTCAATCAATTCGAGCAGACGCAGAAAATGATGAAAATGATGGCGAAGGGCGGCATCGCGAAAATGATGCGCTCAATGAAGGGGATGTTCCCCGGCATGCGCTAGTGCGGCAGGAAACATCCTTCCGGGGCGCAGTTGCGCCCCGCGGGGGAGTTACGAACAGCGGCCCTTATCGCGCTGGCTAAGCCCGCAGTCGCGCGGCGTTGCGCTCCCGCCGCCCGCTCTCATTTCAGGGTAAAGCCTTTGCGTCGGATGTAATCGCCGAAGCCCGCGCGCTCGGGCACCGAGTAGTGCCTCGCCTTGTCTTCCGACCATCCGTAGAACGGTGATTCGCCATAGCGTCTCACGTGCCGTTGCTTGCGGTACGGCATCAACTCGTCGCGGCGCTTGTCGTACGCGGCGATGTGCTCCGCGAGCCTGCTTTCGTCGTAGCGATCGGTGTGGACCGTCACTTCGAGCGGCAGGCGCGGCGTGATGCGTCCAGCGTCGGCCGGATATCCGGCGCAGAGGCCGGCCACCGGAAACACGTGGTCGGGCAGGCCGAGAAGCTCGTGCACCTCGTCGGGACGATTGCGCACCGCGCTGATGGGACAAGTGCCGAGCCCCACGGCTTCCGCTGCGCGGATGAACGTCGCCATCACGATGCCCGCGTCGACGGCCGCATTCATGAAGTGGTCCAGATGATCGTTGACGAAGGGCTTGCCGCGCCATTCGCCGATCTGGCGTATGCGCCGGTTGTTGCCGCAGAACACGAGGAACACCGGCGCTTGCGCGATCCAAGGCATGTCGGGAATCAGGTCGGCGATGGCCTGGACCTTCACGCGGTCTGCCACGTGAATCGCGTCCGCTTGCTGCAGGTCCGACTTCGAGGGCGCCGAAAAAGCACACGCGAGCAGAACCTTCAGCAGCTGTGGATCGACGGGTCGGTCGTCGTAGCGGCGATGGGAACTATGCGCAGTGATGCGGGCTATTTCCTCGAGCCCCGCATCGGTGGTGAGGCGCGGCGCGGTGCCGCCGAAGCGCCGTTCTATGGCTGCGGTGATGCGGTCTGCCGGGGAGGGGGTGGCACTCATGGGATAGGCTGCCGAAAAAGCCCCGATTCTCCCCCGAGCCGCCCAAGATTTCAATTGCATCAAGGCATTACACCTCGGTTTTGCGCAGCCGTGGCCGCTGCGGAAGGACCAGTAAAAGGTTGCGTACGCCGGAAAAAGTATCGTAAAATCACGCCCTTTTCCGATTTCATCGGCGGGACAACATGGTTGTAATTCGCTTGGCACGCGGTGGCGCGAAGAAGCGCCCCTTCTTCAATTTGGTGGTTGCCGACTCGCGCTCGGCGCGCGACGGCCGCTTCATCGAGCGCATCGGCTTCTACGATCCGAAGGCACCGCAAGGCCGCGAAACGCTGCGTCTGGATCGCGAGCGTCTGGCCCATTGGCAATCGAAGGGCGCGATCCTGTCGCACACCGCGGCGCGCCTCGTCAAACAAGCTGGTGAGCAGCAAGCCGCTGCCTGATCAGCCGGTGGTAATGGGGCGCATCGTCGCCCCGTTTGGCGTCAAAGGCTGGATCAAGATACAGCCGTACACGGCGACGACAGGCGGCCTCGCGGACTACCGCGTGTGGTTGCTCGAGCGCCGCGACGACGGCGGATGGCGCGAGTGTGCCGTCGAAGGAGCGCATCCCCAGGGAACGCATGTCGTGGCCAAGCTTGCAGGCTGCGAAGACCGGGATGCGGCTGCAGGATTGAAGGGATTGGAAGTGGCGGTGCCCCGCGCGGCGCTGCCGGCAACGGCTCCCGGTGAGTATTACTGGACCGACCTGCTCGGTTTGCGGGTCGAGAATGAGCGGGCGGAGAACTTCGGCGTCGTCGCCCAAATGATGGAGACCGGCGCGAACGCCGTGCTTGTCGTTGAAGGCGATCGCGAGCGGCTGATCCCGTTCATCAGCGACGTCGTGAAGCGGGTGGATCTGGCGTCCCGCGTGATCGTCGTCGACTGGGAAGCCGACTACTGATGCTGCAGATCGACGTCGTCACGCTTTTTCCGGCGATGTTCGAGGCCGTGACCGAAAGCGGTGTCACGGGCCGCGCCCGGGAGCGGGGGCTGTACCAGATGGTGCTGTGGAATCCGCGGGATTTCTCGGCCAACAGCTACCGCAGCGTGGACGACCGTCCGTACGGCGGCGGACCCGGGATGGTGATGATGGCGGAGCCGCTGGAGAAATCGATCGCGGCGGCGCGCCAGAGGCAGCTAAGTTGCGGTGTGGCAAGGCCGCGAGTGCTGCATCTTACGCCGCAGGGGCGCGTGCTGAACCACGAACTCGTGCGCGAACTGGCGGCGGAGCAAGGGCTCGTGATGCTCGCGGGGCGTTACGAGGGCGTCGATGAAAGACTGATCGCGCGCGCCATCGACGACGAAGTGTCGATAGGCGACTATGTGATGTCCGGCGGCGAATTGGCAGCGATGGTGGTGATCGACTGTGTCGTGCGCCAGCTGCCCGGAACGTTGGGCGCGGCGGATTCTGCGGAGCAGGATTCGTTCGTGAACGGGCTGCTCGATTGCCCGCACTACACGCGGCCGGAGGTGTACGACGGCGAGCGGGTGCCGGCAGTGTTGTTGTCGGGTAACCACGCACAGATTGAACGCTGGCGGCTGAAGCAGGCGTTGGGACGGACCTGGCAGCGGCGCCCGGACCTGCTGGAAAAGCGGGGCATGAGCAAGGAAGAGCGGGCGTTGCTCGAAGAGTACCGCACGGAACTGGAAAAGGTTAAAGGGACGGCCGGGCAGTAACACTTGCCGGAAAGTAACGACCGGTTGCAGCAATGTGTGCCGGAAAGAGCGACCGGCTAGTGCGCCGGGCCTGAAAGATAACAGGAGTGTAGGACATGGACATCATCAAGCAGCTCGAGCAGGAAGAGATCGCGCGTCTGGGGAAGAAGATTCCTGATTTCGCGCCCGGCGACACCGTCGTCGTCAACGTGAACGTGGTCGAAGGCGACCGCAAGCGCGTGCAGGCGTACGAAGGCGTGGTGATCGCCAAGCGCAATCGCGGCCTCAACTCCAACTTCATCGTACGCAAGATTTCTTCGGGTGAAGGGGTGGAGCGGACGTTCCAGACCTACTCGCCGCTCATCGCCAGCATCGAGGTGAAGCGCCGGGGCGACGTCGGTCGCGCCAAGCTTTACTATCTGCGTCAGCGTTCCGGCAAGGCAGCGCGCATCAAGGAGAAGCTGCAGACCCGCAGTACCGAAAGCGCGGCCGCCGCGGAAGTGCCCGCAGCGCAATAACTGCGGATACGTTGCATCAGCATCCGGAAAGGCGGCCGCACGGCCGCCTTTTTTATTGCGCGAGCGGTGAGCCTCGAATGACAACAATGGGACGTGCCATCGGGATCGTCATCGCGTATGCGGCGATGGAAGCCGCCTTGGCCGCACCGCCCTCTGACGAACTCGCGCTGACGCGGCGGCTTTCCGAGGCAGGCGCTCCGCAGCTCGTTCTCGACCGTGTGTCCCGCTTGCAGCCCGGCGAGCGTAATGCCGCTCAGTGGAGCGAGTGGGAAGCGCTGCGCTGCTCGGCCCTCGCGTCGCTCGCGCGCAATGCCGAGCTGGCCGAGCGCGTCGGCGCGCTGCCTCGTGATGCGCGGACCGAGCCGCTCGCGCCGTGCTTCACCGGTGCTGCACGCGCGGCGCTGGCGATCGAGCGCTACGGCGATGCCCGCGCTTATGCCGCGTATGCCTTGTGGCAATTCAAGCTTGCACCGGCCGACGTGCAAGCCCTGCGACGGGTCGTCATCGAAGCCTACGTGGGCGAGCGCCGGGGCGACGACGCCTATCGGGCCATGCTGCGCTACCAGCAGGATCACAGCCCGCTGCCTCGCGAGGTGCCCGGGCGTTTCGTGGATGCGCTGCTCGACTTGCGCATGGAGAAGGAAGCGCTCACATGGCTTACGCAACTGGATGATTCCCAGCCCGCCAAGCTGAGGCTGCGACTGCGAGCAGGGCTTGTCCCGCGTGACATGGCGATCGCGCAAGCCCGTACGGCTTTGGCGAAGGCCGGCTCAGCGGACTACTGGAATGTGATACTCGATGCCGCGGGCGATGCCGACGGCTTGCCGCTGCGCCTCGCCGCGTACGAACAGCGGCTGAACCGCCGCGATGGCGAAATGGATGGGCCGGGCGGGGCGCGCCGGCTGTGGGACGCGTATATCGCCGCGGCGATCGGCATCGCCAACAAGTCCGGCCTGCTGGTCGGCGACGATACGAACTGGGCGGATTTTGCCGGGCGGCGCATGGCGACCGAACCGGTTGTCGCGCGCGCATTCTTCGCACACCTCGCACAGCACGGCCAAGCCGCCGCCACCCGTCAGAATGCGCAGCTGCAGCTGCTGTATGCGTACCAGACGGAGAAGCTGGAGGTCGTGGCGCTGCGCGTGTTCGAGGCGATATTTTCGGATGTCGATGCGCTCGACACGCAGGTCCGCTATCGGCTGGGTGCCATGGCGGAGGCGCGACAGCAGGCTGCGGCCGCGGTGCGGTACTGGAAGGACCTTCCGCCGCCTCCTGACGTCGAAGCGGGCGAGTGGCTGCTTCGGCTGTCGCGGCAGCGCTGGCGCGCGGAGGGCGGCGAGCCGGGCATCGACGCGTTCACGCGCTACTTCGCGGTGCAAACCAACGTTCCCGCATCCGTAGTGCAGCAGGCGATTGCATATGCAGAAGAACTCGCCGAACGCGGTCAGCACGCCGCAGCAGAAAGACTGCTCGAAGCGTTAATGCCCCGAGCGCAGCCGGCTCAATCGCGTGCCGCACTGCTTGCTGTCGCGCGTGCGCGCGAGTCTGCGGGTGAATTCGCGCGGGCGGCCGAAGGATATTTGCGCGCTGCACTGCTGGGGCAGGGTGCTTTGGATACGGCTGCCGTACAGGCGCGGTTGCGTGCGGGCGTTGCGCTTGCGCGCGCCGGCTACCTGCGCGATGCGCGTACCCAGCTCGAATGGGTCATGAACAATACGAAAGACGCGGCACTGCTCGAGGCTGCGCGCAACGAGCTGAAGCGCCTTCAGCCCTAGCCGGGCAGGCTCCCCTGGTTGGCTTTCCAGAGATCGCTCAAGTATTCGTGCCGCTCGGTATCGACCCAGCTCAGCCGATACTCCACCGGTTGATCGTTGTACGTGTAAGCCACGCGCCGGATCATGAGCGTAGGCGTAGACGGCGCGATACCGAGCTCCGCTGCGGCTTTGGCCGGGGCGGCGACGGCTGACAGCCGTTCGCTGATGCGCACCACATTGATGCCCCACTGCGATTGATAGAGGCCGTAGATCGTGTTCTGGCGCTGCGCGAACATTTCCTCGGTGAGGCCGGTGAACAGCTTCGCCGGTACGGTGAGCTCGTCGTAGAGCACCGGCTTGTCGGCGAGGCGAAGCAGATTGCGTATGCGCAGCACTGGTGCGCCGCGCTCGATCTGCAAAGCTTCCTGTTCTTCGGGCGAGCCCTTGCCGTTGCGAAAGGAAAGCAGCTCCGTGACCGGCAACTCGCGGCTGCCGTCCTTGCCGACGATGTGAAAGAAATAGAACAGCGTCCGGTCGGCGGTATGCGTCGCGACGAAGGTGCCGCGGCCCTGCTGGCGCACCAGGATCTTCTCCGCCACGAGCTCGTCGATCGCCTTGCGGATCGTCCCGATGGAAACGTTGAATTGGCTGGCAAGGCGCGACTCGCTGGGGATCGCTTCGCCCGGCTTCCACGTACCCGAAGCCAGGCTGCGCGTCAGCCTGATCTTCACTTCCTTGTACAGCGGGTTGTGCGCGATTCCCCCCGCGGCTAGCGTATCCATGGCGGTCGGTATCCGGGCATAAGTCCCGCGCATTCTAGCACCCCGCCCCCTCGATTCATATAGGTCATATAGTTGACTCATGCATGCTGCAGCGTATACGATGGCGAATACCTAGCATCCCGTAGCACCCATTCATACGCCTCCGCAGGTTACAGCGGTCTAGAGGAGACAACACGTGATACACATACTGGTGCATGACAAGAAGGACACCGTCGGCGTTGCGGTGGTGGAGGGCATCAAGGCCGGCCAGGAGCTCACCGGCTGGGTCATGGAAGACGATTCGACGATCAAGGTGAAGGCGCTCAACGACATACCGATAGGCCACAAGGTCGCGACGAAGGACATCAACAACGGCGAGACCATCATCAAATACGGCTTCGACATCGGCAAGGCCGTCGCGTCGATCAAGACGGGCGAGCACGCCCACGTTCACAACATCAAGACGAAGCGTTGGTAAGCGCGTCGCCCCACACATCCACGGAGTAAACACATGGTTTCGAGCAAAACGACTTTCTGGGGCTACCGCCGCGAGAACGGCCGTGTCGGCGTCCGCAACCACGTCCTCATTCTGCCGGTGGACGATCTGTCCAACGCGGCAGCTGAGGCGGTGGCGAACAACATCAAGGGTACTCTCGCGATCCCGCATCCCTACGGCCGCCTGCAGTTCGGCGCAGACCTCGACCTTCATTTCCGCACGCTGATCGGCGCAGGCTCCAACCCGAACGTCGCTGCGGTGGTGGTCATCTGTATCGAAGAAGGCTGGGCGAAACGCGTCGTCGACGGCATCGCGAAGACGGGCAAGCCGGTGACCGGCTTCGGCATCGAGCTGCACGGCGACCACGACACGATCATGCGTGCGTCGAAGGTCGCGAAGGAATACGTTCAGTGGGCCTCGGAGTTGAAGCGCGTGGAATGCCCGATCAGCGATCTGTGGGTCTCGACGAAATGCGGCGAGTCGGACACGACGTCCGGCTGCGGTGCCAACCCGACGGTCGGCAGCGCGTTCGACAAGCTCGAGCCCCTCGGCGTGACGATGTGCTTCGGCGAAACCACCGAGCTCACCGGCGGCGAGAACATCGTTGCGGACCGTTGCGCCACCCCGCAGGTGCGTGAAGCGTTCATGAAGATGTTCAACCGCTATCAGGAAGTGGTGGAGCGCAACAAAGTCGACGATCTCTCCGAATCGCAGCCGACGAAGGGCAACATCGCCGGCGGCCTCACGACCATCGAGGAGAAGGCGCTGGGGAACATCCAGAAGATCGGCAAGAAATGCAAGGTGATCGGCGTGCTCGACAAGGCCGAGACTCCCACCGCTCCGGGATTGTGGTTCATGGACTCTTCCTCGGCGGCTGCCGAGATGGTGACGCTGTGCGCGGCGTCCGGCTTTGCCGTTCACCTGTTCCCCACCGGGCAGGGTAACGTCATCGGCAATCCCATCGTCCCGGTGATCAAGCTCAGCGCGAATCCGCGTACCGTGCGCACGATGTCCGAGCACATCGACTACGACTGCTCGGGCCTGCTGCAGCGGCAGAAGAATCTCGACCAGACCGGCGAAGAGCTGATCGAGATCATGCTGCGCACGTGCAACGGACGACTCACGGCAGCCGAGGCGCTCGGTCACCGCGAGTTCGTGATGACGCGGCTGTACGAGAGCGCGTAACTGCCGAAGGCCGGTGAGGAGAAAAGAGCAGGGAGTGAGGAGCACAACATGGACCGCGCACCAGCCGAGCTGAAGGCGAGCACGCCTCACCCCTCACCCCTTACTCCTCACGCACCCCAACTGCGTGTGCGCATCTGGCGCGGCGGGGAATCCGGGCAATTCCAGGATTTCCAGGTGCCGCGGCAGGAAAGCCAGACGGTGCTGGACGTAGTGACTTACGTCCAGCGCTCTCTCGATCCTACGCTGGCGTACCGCTACGCATGCCGCGTGGGCATGTGCGGCTCGTGCGCCATGACCGTGAACGGCCGTGCGATGTGGACGTGCCGCACGCACGTGTCGAAAGTTGCCGAAGACGGCAAGCTCGAAATCGCGCCTTTGCACAATCTGCCGATCGTGCGCGATCTCGTAACGGACATGGTGCCTTTCTTCGATAAGTGGGCGCGTGCTCATGGGCGCTTCAAAGGCGACAAGACCCGCAAGGAAGACTTTGCCCGTGTCCCGCCGCAGTCCGCGGAACGCAGAAATGTCGATGCGGGCATCGAGTGCATAGGCTGCGGCGTGTGCTACGCCTCGTGCGACGTAGTGACGTGGAGCCCGGATTATCTGGGGCCTGCCGCGCTCAACCGTGCGTGGACGCTCGTGAACGACGTTCGCGATACCGGCAAACGTGAGCGGCTCGCCGCCGTGGCGGGAGACGCCGGCTGCAATGCGTGCCATACGCATGTGACATGCAGCGAGCGCTGCCCGAAAGCCATCGCGCCAACCGCGGGCATCGCGGGCTTGAAGCGCATGGTGCTCGGCGCCGCGTTGAAGGGTGAGCTGTAATGAAGACCCGCACCCAAGTCATATTGTGGGGCGCGCAGCGCGCGACGGCGGTGCTGCTCGCGCTATTCGTGCTGGTCCATCTCGCAGTCATCATTTACGCCGTTCGCAATGGACTCACTGCGGGCGAGATACTGGGCCGCACGCGCGGCAGCGTGGGCTGGGCATCCTTCTACGGCCTCTTCGTGGTCGCCGTTGCCGTGCACGCAGCGATCGGCCTGCGCGCCGTGTGCACGGAAGTGCTGGGATGGCAAGGCCGCGGCCGCGACTTTGCCTTGCTCATGTTCGGCCTGCTGCTACTCGCGTGGGGGCTGCGTGCAGTGTGGGCGGTCACGGGAGCGTGAGGCGATGAAGAACGATTACCGCTCGCACAACCATCCGGCCTACTGGGCGTTCGCAGTGCATCGCGTCTCGGGCGTGCTGCTCACGCTTTTTCTGCCGGTGCATTTTTGGGCGCTCGCGCAGGCATTGGAGGGCGAAGCGCGGCTCGATAGTTTTCTGCGGTGGACCGAGCAGCCGCTGGTCAAGCTCGGAGAGATCGTCCTCATCCTGTTGCTCGCGGCGCATCTCACCGGCGGCGTGCGTCTGCTGATGCTCGAGTTCCTGGCGTGGCGCGGGTGGCAGAAAAACCTGCTCGCGGGCGCCGCCGGCGCGACGCTCGTCATCGGCACGGCATTCCTGCTCAACCTGCTGTAGCCGACGCCTTCAAGTAAACTAGCCGACAGCATCATGGATACGCCGAGCTGCATCAAGACGGCCGGCGACACCTATATCAGCCACAGGAGGAGATGTTCATGAGCCGCACCCGTCTGTCCGCAGTCTTGTTGTCTCTCTTCGCCGCGACGGCCGTTCACGCACAGGGCGCAGACACGTATCCCAACCGCCCGGTGCGCATACTCGTCGGTTTTGCGGCCGGCGGCGCCAACGACATCGTCACCCGCATCGTGTCGCAGAAGCTCACCGAATCGTGGGGACAAACGATCGTCGTCGACAATCGCGGCGGCGCGGGCGGCAACATCGCGGGCGAGCTCGCTGCGAAAGCGGCGCCGGACGGCTACACGCTCTTCATGACCTCGGGCTCCATCGTGTGCGCCAACCAGCACATTTATCGCAAGATGCCGTTCGATCCGGAAAAGGATCTGATCGGCATCACCAACGTCGTGGGCGGCCCTCAGCTCGTCGCCGTGAACGCGAGCGCGCCGTGGAAGACCTTGAAGGAGTTCATTGCTGCAGCCAAGGCGAAGCCGAAATCGATCACCCTCGGCTCGGCAGGCTTCGGCACGCAGACGCATCTGGCGGCGGAGAATTTCATGTCGGCCGCCGGCATCGACGCGAACCACATACCTTACAAGGGCGAAGCGCCGGCGCTGACCGATCTCGTCGCAGGCCAGATCCAATTCGTGACTCCGAACATGGCGGCTGCGATCGGCTTCGTGCAGCAAGGCAAGCTGCGCGCACTTGCCGTGACGAGCAAGCAGCGGTCCAAGAAGCTTCCCGACGTACCCGCAGTGGCGGAAACGGTGCCCGGTTTCGAGAACCTGGGCTGGTTCGGCCTGATGGCGCCGACCGGCACGCCGCGGGCGATCGTCGACAAGGTCTACAACGATACGCTGAAGGCGGTGCAATCCGCCGACGTCAAAGCGCGTTTCGAGCAACTCGGCATGGAACCCATAGCGAGCAAACCTGCGGACTTCGCCAGGCAGCTCAAGCAGGAATCGGCGATGTGGGCGAAGATCGTGAAGGAGCGTCACCTCGTCATCGAATGAACGAGCGCGCGGCGGCTGTTGCAACGACGGCCGCTGTGCTCCATAGACTTACCGGAAACACGTCAGCGACATGAAACTCGATCCCAAGCAAGTTGAAGATGCGTGCAAAGAGCTCTACATCCGCGCGCTGAAGCTCCTGCCGCCGGACATCAAGCAGGGCTTTGCGCGGCTCGATGCGACGGAGACGAACCCCACCGGCAAGGCGATTCTCGGCACCATGATCCGCAACATCAAAGTGGCCGAGGACACCAACAACCTGCTGTGCCAGGACACGGGCATACCGATATACAACGTGGCGATCGGTACGCGCGTCGACTTCGACGGTCATCAGCTCAAGCAGGCGATCGTGAAGGGCTGCGAGCGCGCGACGCGCGAGCATCCGATCCGGTCCTCGGTCGTGCATCCCGTGACGCGCGTGAACCAGCACACCTCGTGCGGTCGTTCCGTGCCCGTGATCAACATCGATTTCGTGCCGGATGCCGAAACCGTATCGATAGAGATGATTCCGAAGGGTTCGGGTTCGGAGAACAACTCTTGGCTCAAGATGGCGATACCCGCAGACGGAATAGATGCCATCAAGACGTTCGTCATCGACTGCGTGCTCGATGCCGGAGGCAAGACATGCCCGCCTACTATCGTCGGCGTCGGCGTCGGCGGCACTGCGGACTTGTGCGTGCATCTTTCCAAAGTGGCCGCGACGCGCGCGCTGGGCACGCAATGCGACGATCCGGAAGGTGCCAAACTCGAGGCGGAGCTCACGAAGGTCGTGAACCAGCTGGGCGTGGGCCCGCAAGGCCTGGGCGGCGATTGCACATCCTTCGCCGTGCACGTGGAAACGGCCGCGACGCACATCACGATGAACCCGGTCGCCGTGAACATGCAATGCCATTCGGCCCGCCGCGCTCGCGCGACCTTCACTCCGCAGGGGGTGAGCTATGGGTACTAGGGCGAGTCACGGATCACGGATCACGAGTCACGGGGTTTAAGCCATGGCGCACTACGATTTCAACATGCCGGTCACCGAGGAGCAGATCCGCAGCCTGCGCGTCAACGATACGGTTACGCTCAACGGCACGCTGTTCGGCATCCGCGATGCGACGTACATCCACATGTTCGACCGCGGCCGCAAGGCACGCTTCGACATGAACGGCCACGCGGTCATACATACCGCACCGAACGTGCGCAAGGTCGAGAAGTCGCCGGAGTATCCCGCGGGCTACGCGCCGATCTGCATCGGCACGACGACCAGTGCGCGCATGGAGCGGTTCACGCGGCCGCTGATGGAGCAGTACGGCGTGCGCATCACCATCGGCAAAGGCGGCCTGGGAACGGCTTCGGCGAAGGCGTTCCAGGACTTGGGCGGTGTCTATCTCGCGATCGTGGGCGGCGCAGCGGCGCTGGAGACGACCTGGATCGAGCAGATCGAAGACGTCGATCTGGATGACCTCAATCCCGAATCGCTGTGGAAATTCCGCGTGCGCGGCTTTGGTCCCTTGCTCGTATCGATGGACAGTCACGGCAACAGCCTCTACACGCAGGTCAACCAGAACTCGCGGGACCGGCGCGCCGCGGCGCTCGCGGCGCTGGGCGTCAAATCATCATGAAGACATACGAGACCGACCTGCTCATCCTCGGCTCCGGCGGCGCGGGACTGTTCGCGGCGCTGCATGCGCACCAGGCCGATCCGCAGCTCTCGATCACGGTTGCGGTGAAAGGCCTGCTCGGCAAATGCGGCTGCACGCGCATGGTGCAGGGTGGCTACAACGTCGCGCTGGCGAAAGGCGATTCGGTTGAGCGTCACTTCATGGACACGATCGAAGGCGGCAAATGGCTCCCCGATCAGGAGCTTGCCTGGACGCTCGTGTCCGTCGCGGTGGAGCGCATCCACGAGCTCGAGAACGAGCTCGGCTGCTTTTTCGACCGCAATCCCGACGGCACCGTGCACCAGAAAGCGTTCGCAGGCCAGACCTTCGACCGCACTGTGCACAAAGGCGATCTCACCGGCATCGAAATCATCAATCGGCTCGCCGAGCAGGTATGGGTGCGGGGCATCAATCGCCTGGAGGAGCATCGCGCCGTCGAGTTCATCAAGAACAAGGCCGGCGACGCGATCGCCGGCGTGCTGATGATCGACGTGCGGACCGGTGAATTCGTGTTCGTGCGCGCGCGCGCCGTGCTGCTTGCCACGGGCGGCGGCCCGACGATGTACAAGTACCACACGCCGTCCGGGGACAAGACATGCGACGGCATGGCGATGGCATTGCGGGCGGGCCTCGCGCTGCGCGACATGGAGATGGTGCAGTTCCATCCCACCGGCTTGCTGGCGGGCGCCGGGACGCGCATGACCGGCACCGTGCTGGAAGAAGGCTTGCGCGGCGCGGGCGGCTATCTGCTCAATGGCGACGGCGAGCGCTTCATGCACAAATACGATCCGCGCAACGAACGTGCGACGCGCGACATCGTCTCGCGCGGGATCTATCAGGAAATGCGCGAGGGCCGGGTGACGCCGAACGGCGGCGTCTACATCAGCATGGGTCACCTCGGCGCCGAGAACAACCGGCGCGACTTCAAAGGCATGGTGGAGCGCTGCGCGGACTGCGGTTTCGATCTCGCGGGCGGCCTGGTGGAAGTCGTGCCGACCGCACATTACATGATGGGCGGTGTGGTGTTCAACGTAGACTGCACGACGACGCTGCCGGGCTTGTTCGTCGCAGGGGAGGACTCGGGCGGCGTGCACGGCGCCAATCGCCTCGGCGGCAACGGCGTCGCGAACTCGACGGTGTTTGGCGGCATCGCGGGCGATTCGATGCCGCGCTGGCTCAAGGGCAAGGGATGGGAGGAGCCGGACACGGATGCAATCGAGCTCGCACGGGCGCGCTGCATGGCGCCGGTGGGCAGGCCGGCGGGTAATCTCGGCGCGATCCGCGAGCGGCTGTACAACATCATGTGGGACGACGTGGGCATCGTGCGCGACGCGGCGGGATTGCAACGTGCGGCAGGTGCGCTCGACGAACTGGAAGCAGAGCTCGCGACGACGGGTATAGGCGGCGGCACGCTCGCATTCAATCTCACGTGGCATGACTGGCTCAATCTGCACAGCCTCATCCTGGTATCGAAGGCCATACGCTCGGCCGCGGTGGTGCGCGAGGACTCCCGCGGCGCGCATTTCCGCTCTGACTTCCCGGAAGTGCGCGATCTCGAGCATTCGCGCTATACCTGCGTGACGCTCGAAGGCGGCCAGTTCGCGATCGAAACACGGCCGGTAAAGTTCACGCGCGTTGCACCGGGTCAGTCGCTCATCGAGAAAGAGACGGCGAACGCGTAGGCTGCAGCTGCGGTCGCTCGTAACACTATCAACGGAGGAGTAAAGCTATGCCGGCTGCCCATCGTGTCGCGTCGCGTGTTGCGTTGTGCCTGGTTGCGGCGCATCTTTCCGCCGTCGGCGGCGAGGCGCTTGCGCAGGAGTACCCGTCAAAGCCGGTGCGGATGATCATCTCGTTCCCGCCCGGCGGCGGCAGCGATCTCATCGCGCGGGTCCTGGCGCAAAAGCTCACCGCCGCTCTCGGTCAGACAGTCGTGGCGGACAACCGTCCCGGCGCGAGCGGGAACATTGCAGCCGAGCTCGCCGCGCGGTCACCTGCGGACGGCTACACGATTTTTTTCACGAACTCCTCGCTGTCGATCAGCCCAGCGCTCTATCGCAGGCTCAACTTCGATGCCGTCGCGGATCTTACGCCGATCTCCATGGTCTCCTCGTATCCGTTCGTGCTGGCAGTGCACCCGTCCCTGCCGACGAAGAACGTGAAGGAATTCGTGGCGTTGGCCAAGGCGAAGCCCGACGCGCTCGCGTACTCCTCTGCCGGTGCCGGCACGATGTCGCACTTTGCCATGGAACTGATGCGCATACGCACCGGCATCAAAGTGACGCATCTACCCTACAAAGGCGCTGGGCCGGCCGCAGTGGGGCTCATGTCGGGCGAGGCGCAGTGCTCGTTCCTCGTGATGCCGACGGCGCAGGCGCAAATCCATGCCGGCAAGCTGCGCGGTCTCGCCGTCGCAGCGGGCACGCGCTCGAAAGTGCTGCCTGACGTGCCGACGATGGCGGAGGCCGGCGTGAGCGGCAATGAAGCCGTGCAGTGGAATGGATTGTTCGCACCGGCCCGCACGCCGCCCGCCATACTGGACCGTCTGTATCGCGAGACCGTGAAGGCAGTGGGCACGCAGGACGTGAAAGAGCGATTTGCCGCGGAAGGCGCGGACCCGGTGGGCAGCAGCCCGACGGAGTTCTCCGCATTCTTCAAGAGTGAAGCGCAGAAATGGGGCGACGTCGCCAAGCGTTCCGGGACCAAGCTCGATTGATTCCGTGAGGGGAGGCAAGAGGCCGAGGTGTAAAGCCTCACGCCCCGGCATGCGGCGCACTCCAATCTTATTTCACTGCCATTTGGGCGCTTACTGCGGCGCCGGTGAACGAAACAATGCCACGAATCTCGATAGAACAATTGACCGCGCTCGCAGAGCGAGCGCTGCAGAAGGCTGGCGCATCCAAAGCGAGCGCGCTCGCGACGGCACGCGCACTCGTCGCTGCCGACATGGAGGGACTGCCGACGCATGGCGTGTCGCGTGTCGCCCTATACGTGCAGCACCTCAAGGCGGGGCGTGCCCATGGGCGTGCGCGGCCCAAAGTCGTCAGGCGCAAGGGCGCGACCGCGCTCGTCGATGCGGCAGGCGGTCTCGCATTCCCCGCCGCGGCACTGGCAGCAGGCATGGCGATCAAGCGCGCGCAGCGTTACGGTGTCGCGTTCGTTGGCGTCACCAACAGCCATCACTTCGGTGCCGCGGGCTATCACTTGAGTCCGATTGCGCAAGCTGGGCTTGCCGGGTTTGCCTTCACCAACTCGCCGGCGGCTATCAACCCGTGGGGCGGCAAGAAGGCGTTCTACGGCACCAATCCCATCGCTGCGATATTTCCGCGGCGCAATGCTGCGCCGATCGTCATCGATCTGTCGCTTACCGAGGTGGTGCGCGGGAAGATCATGCTGTATGCAAAGGAAGGCAAGCCGATACCCCCCGGCTGGGCCGTGGACAGGGACGGCAATCCGACAACGGACGCGCAGGCGGCGCTCACCGGGAGCTTGGCTGCAATCGGGGGCATGAAAGGCACGATGCTCGCCATGATGGTCGAGCTGCTGTGCGTGGCTTTGACCGGTGCCGCGTTCAGTTTCGAGAACGACACGTATTTCGAGCCGGGCAATCACCCGCGCATCGGTCACGCTCTATTGGCCATCGATCCCGATGCGCTGGCGGGCGCCGAGTCCTACTTCTCACGTCTCGAAGTGATGATCGAGCGGCTGCTTGCCGACGAGGGCGTGCGCTTGCCCGGGGTGCGTCGCGAGCAGGCCGCTCAAGAGGCGCGCGGGCGCGGGATCGAGCTGCCCCAAGGCCTGTTCAAGGAGCTCACCGCGCTCGCTGGCTGATCTCGTTCAGTCGATCACCGTCCACGGCCGCTCACGCGTGAGCGCGTATTTCTTTACCGCTTTTTCGTCGAAATCGAATCCGAGACCGGGCGTCTTCGGCAGCAGCAGGTAGCCGTTCTTGTGCTTGAGCTGTGTGGTAACGAGCCGGCGGAAATTGAGGACCTGGTCATCGGGGAAGAACTCGACGTATCGCGCATTCGGCGTAGCGGCGACCAGATGGACGTGCAGATCGTGAAACCAGTGCGGGCACATCGTCACGCCATAGCTCGCCGCGGTTGCGGCAATGCGCCGCCATTCCGTGATCCCGCCGCACACCGCCGCGTCCGTCTGCAGGACTTCGGCGCCGCGCTTGTCGAGCAGCTCTTTGTGATACCAGCGGCCGTAGCCGATTTCGCCCGTTGCCACCACGACCGGCGTGAGCTCCGCGAGCTTCGCGTGCCCGTCGATGTCGTCGGGTCCGAACGGTTCTTCTATCCAGTACGGATCGTACGGCTCGTAGCGTTTCATGTACTGCAATGCCGTCGGCACATCGCTCCACGCGTTGTTTGCGTCAAGCATGAGGTGCACGTCGGGACCGACCGCGGCCCGCGCCGCATCGATGCGCGCTTCCTCTTCGGCAGGCGTGAGCTTGCCCACTTTCATTTTCACCGCACGAAACCCCGCCTCCACGTATGCGCGCATTTCGTCGCCCAGCTTCTTCGGCGTCTTGCCTTCCAGGTAATAACCGCCGCTGGCATACGCCGGTACGCTGTCCGACGCGCACGCACCGAGATATTGGTAGAGCGGTAACGACGCCGTGCGTGCGTTGAGGTCCCATAGCGCAATGTCCAGGATGCTGAGCGCACGCATCACGCTGCCCGCGCGACCCTGCAGCAGAGTTTCTTGATACATCTCCTGCCACAGGCCTTCGATGCGCAGCGAGTCCTGTCCCACGAGTCTTGGCGAAAGCAGCTCTTCCACCGCGACCTGCGCGATGCGGCCCCCTGCGCTGCCGACGTAGCAGAACCCTATGCCGGTCACGCCTTCGGCCGAGGTGACTTTCACCAGGCAGTAATCGCGGGCACTGACCGTGCGGGTCGCAAACGCGGTAACCCGGTCGAGCGGGACGCGGGCGACGCAGACGGAAACAGATTTTATCTTGGCCATGGGATGGTTCTCTGGAACGGAAAGTCCTTAAAATACCATCCTCCCTATTCCCAGTCAGGCTTAGAGCGCATCATGGCAATGCCCCCCTTTCACCTAGCCTTTCCTGTCGACGATCTTGCGGTTGCGCGCGCCTTTTACGGCGAATTGCTGGGTTGCTCCGAAGGACGTTCTTCGCCGGAATGGGTCGACTTCAATTTTTACGGTCACCAGATCGTCGCGCACCTTGCGCCGGGAGAGGCCGGACACCGCACGACGTCATCGGTCGACGGCGACAACGTTCCGGTGCGCCATTTCGGGGTGATTCTGACGATGAAGGAGTGGGAGGCCTTGGCGGACAGGCTGGTGCGCGCAGGCACCAAGTTTGTCATCGAGCCTCACGTGCGGTTCAAAGGCCAGGTAGGCGAGCAGGCCACCATGTTCTTCCTCGATCCCTTCGGCAACGCGCTGGAATTCAAGGCTTTCGAGGATATGACGCAAATATTCGCGCACTGACGAACCGGCGTCCGCTCACCTCGCGGAACGCCGGTCAACGGTTGCCTTGGGTATCACAGGTCACTACACTGGCCGTGCTCTAGCTCCAAGGGCATGCGATGTCGATATCTCAATAAGGAGGAATACCATGTATCGCAATCTCAAGGCGCTGTTCGTCGCCGCGGCCATGCTGCTCGCGGGCGCCGGCTACGCCCAGGAAAAAATCCAGCTCTCGATAGGCACCGGTGGGACCGGCGGTGTGTACTACCCGCTGGGCGGCGGCCTCGCGAGCGTGCTCTCGAAGCATGTGCCCGGCATGCAGGCGACCGCCGAAGTGACGGGTGGCTCGGTCGACAACCTGAACCTCATCAACACGGGCAAGCCGTACTTGGGCTTCACCATGAGCGATGCTGCGCTCGATGCTTATCGCGGTCAGGACAAGTTCAAGGGCAAGCACGTGCCGTTGCGCACGCTGGCCGTGCTGTATCCGAATCGTATGCACGTCGTGACGGTCGAAGGCACCGGGGTCAACAAGTTCGAAGATCTGAAAGGCAAGCGCGTTTCCACGGGTTCGCCCGGGAGCGCGACCGAAGTGATGGCGTTCCGGCTGATCGAAGCGGCCGGCCTCGACAAGGACCGCGACATGCGCCGCGAGCGCTTGGGCGTGGCCGAGTCGGTCAACGCGATGAAGGACAGGAAGATCGACGCGTTCTTCTGGGTGGGCGGCTTGCCGACCTCTGCGGTGACGGACCTCGCCGCGACCCCGGGCGTGAAGATCAAGATGATCGACAACGCCTACCTTGTGCCGAAGATGAATCAGAAGTACGGCAACCTCTACGTGGAGGACGTCATTCCGAAGACGACCTATCCCGGGATGACCGCGGACAACAAGCAGGCGAGCGTCATGAACATACTCGTCGCGAACGCGAACTTGAGCGATCAGGCCGCGTACAACATCACCAAGGTGCTTTTCGAGAAGCGCGACGAGCTCATCGCCGTGCACAAGGAAGCAGAGAACTTCAAGCTTGAGAACCAGAAGGAATCGGCCACGCCGGTGCCCTACCATCCGGGTGCCTTGAAATACTACAAAGAGAAGGGCGTAAAGCTTAAGTAAGCGACGCCCGCACACGGACCCCGCCCACGCCGGCGGGGTTTTTCTTCGTGTGCTAAGGTGCCATCCGAGAGCACCGAGGAGACGACATGGCAGAACAGAAGACGGTTTCCGGCGGGGAACAGGTGGCGGCCATCGACGCCGGCGCACCGCTCACGGAGGAGCAGAAGAAACGGCTCGAGCAGTTCATCGAGGAGGAGGAGGGGGCGCTCAATCGCTACCGCGGGCCGCTCGCCGTCCTGATGACGCTGGTCGCGGTCATCATGTCTCTCTTCCATATGTATGCGGCGGTCGAAATCGTGCCCGCGTACATCCTGCGACCCGTGCACGTGGGCTTCGCGCTGGTGATGGTGTTTCTCCTGTTTCCTGCCGCACGCAGATTTCGCCATCGACTGAAGTGGTGGGACGTCGTCTTCGCTGTGCTCTCGATAGCGGTCGTGGCGTACATTTTGTACTGGGGCGATCTGCTCGGCGATCGCGCTACGGTGCCGGAGGATCTCGACGTCGTCGTCGGCGTGGTGTTGATCGTGCTCATCCTCGAAGCGAACCGGCGCAGTTCGACGTGGATATTGCCGTTCATCGTCATTCTGTTCCTGGCGTATGCCATGTTCGGGCCGTACTTGCCCGCGCCGTGGACGCACAAGGGCTATGAAATCCCCCGGCTGGTGGGTTCGCTCTACATGACCCTGGAGGGGATATTCGGCGTGGCGATCGACGTGTCGTCGACGCTCATCATTCTGTTCACGATATTCGGCGCTTTCCTGCAGCATTCGGGCGCCGGCAAGTTCTTCATCGATTTCTCGTTTTCCGCGATGGGCGGCAAGCCGTCGAGCGCCGGTCGCGCCGTCGTGATGGGCTCGTTTCTGCTCGGCGGTCCATCCGGCTCCGGTGTCGCGACCACCGTGACGCTGGGCTCTGTCGCGTATCCGCTGCTCGCGAAGTCCGGCTACGGCAAGGAAGCGGCGGGCGGACTGCTGGCGGCAGGCGGCCTGGGCGCCATCATCTCACCGCCCGTGCTGGGCGCCGCGGCTTTCCTGATCGCGGAATTCCTGAAGATCTCGTATCTCGACGTGATTCTCATGGCGACGATACCGACGCTGCTGTTCTACCTCGGCATTTTCGTCATGGTAGAAATCGATGCACGCAAGTTCGCGATGCATGCGGTGAAGATCGAGAAGCATCAGCACGTCCTCGAGCTCGCCGTGCGCTACTGGTTCCACTTCGTCTCGCTGGTGTCGATCGTCGCCTTCATGCTCGTCGGCTACTCGCCGGTGCTGTCCGTGTTCTACGCGACGGTCGTGACATTCCTGCTTTCCTTCTTCCAGCGCGATTCGGCGCTGATCCCTTACGACTGGTTCCGCGGGCGCATGCCGTTCTTCAGCGGCTTCTGGAATTCCGGTCTCGTGAAGTCGCTGGAAGGCGGCTCGGTAGGCGTGGCGAACATCGCGATGACCTGTGCGTCGGCGGGCATCATCGTCGGCGTCGTGACCCTCACCGGTCTCGGGCTCAAGTTCAGCACCATCGTGCTCGATTATGCCGAGTCGGGCGCGCATTCGCTCGTGGCGTTCTGGTCGTTTTTCGGCATGGAGCGCACGCCGCAGCTGCTGCACGACATGCGCCTGCTGCTCACCGCGCTCTATACCTCGCTCATCGTGTGGATCGTAGGGCTCGCCGTACCGGTGACCGCGTCCTACATCATTTGTGCGGTGATCTCTGCGCCTGCGCTGATCAAGCTGGGCGTCCCGGACTATGCGGCCCACATGTTCATTTTCTATTACGCCGTGCTGTCCGAAGTGTCTCCTCCCACGGCGCTGTCGCCGTTCGCGGCGGCGGCGATCACCGGCGGCGGTCCGTATCGTACGACGCTGCAGTCTTGGAAATACTGCACCCCCGCGTTCCTGGTGCCGTTCATGTTCGTGCTTGATCCTGCGGGCAGCGGCCTGCTGCTGACCGGTTCGTTCAAGCACCTCGCGCAGGCGAATTGGGGCTCGGTCGCTCTGGTCACCGTCACGGCGATACTCGGCATCGTGGCGCTTGCCGGCGGTCTGCAGGGATGGCTGTTACGCCGGACGACCAGGCTCGAGCGCTGGATGCTGATCATCGCGGGACTGATGCTCACGTATCCGGCGCCGCTCTTCGACTATCTCGGATTCGGGCTGCTGCTCGCCACGGCGGGTCTGCAGAAAATCCGCCGAGGCGTCGATCAGCCGGCGCACGCGTAACGGCGTGGTGGAGTCGTTCCAGGCAAGGTGGCAGGCGCCGTTCGCGGTGCTCGGCATACGGACGAGCGGCGACTGGCTGACCGATATCGAATACCTCCCGGTGGGCTCGCCGACGCTTGCGCCGCTCAATCGCCTTGCCGAGCGGGTGTGCCGGCAACTCGAGCGTTACGTGCGCGATCCGCATTACGAGTTCGACCTGCCGTTCGAATATCGCGGCACGGATTTTCAATGTCGCGTGTGGCGTGCGATCAGTTCCATTCCCGTCGGGAGCACGCGAACCTATAGCGAGCTTGCGCGCATGCTGCGCACTGCGCCCCGCGCCGTCGGCAATGCTTGCGGCGCAAACCGCATACCGATCGTGATACCGTGTCATCGCGTCGTCGCTGCGCAAGGGCTCGGTGGCTTTATGCGCGCGCGCGACGGTTTCCCGCTCGATATCAAGAAATGGCTGCTGGAGCATGAAGCCGGATGACGACGCGCAGGCCATAGACGCGTTCTGCGACGCGTTGTGGCTGGAGGACGGTCTCTCACGGAACACGCTCGACAGCTACCGTCGCGATCTTGCGCAGTTTGCGCGATGGCTGCACGGGACGCGCTTCAAGCCTTTGATGCAAGCCGACGCCGGCGACTTGCAGGCGTACATCGCGCATCGTTATCGCGCCAAGACGCGTGCGAGCAGCGCGGCAAGACTGCTGTCGAGCCTGAAGCGCTTCTACAGGCACGCTCTGCGTGAAAATCGCATTTCGGCGGATCCCACGCTCGACATTGCATCGCCCAAGCGGCCGCGCGCGCTCCCCAAGACGCTGACCGAGGAACATGTCGAGCGATTGCTCCATGCGCCTGACGTCAACCTTCCCCTGGGTGTGCGGGACCGCGCCATGCTGGAGACCTTATATGCGACCGGGCTGCGGGTCTCCGAACTGGTTACGCTGAAGACTGCGCAGGTAAGCCACGACATGGGCCTCGTGCGCGTGCTGGGCAAGGGGGCAAAAGAACGCCTGGTGCCGCTCGGCGAGGAAGCTTTGCACTGGCTGAAGAGGTATCTTGCGGAGGGCCGGCCGCAGCTTCTGAAAGGCAGGCTCGCGGACGACCTGTTCGTCACTGCGCAGGGGGCCGCGATGACGCGTCAGGCGTTCTGGCATCTCATCAAGCGCTACGCGGCTCACGCCGGCGTGACGAGCCCCGTTTCGCCGCATACCTTGCGCCATGCGTTTGCGACACATCTCCTCAATCACGGCGCGGATCTGCGTGTGGTGCAGCTGCTGCTGGGGCATGCCGATGTGGCGACTACGCAGATCTACACGCACGTCGCGCGCGAGCGGTTGAAGCAGCTGCATGCGAAACACCACCCGCGGGGTTAAGCAAGCGTAGTGATCGGTGAGGGTTAGGTGGGAGCGGTAGGCGCGCTGCGGCGGCCTACGATTCCCAATTCACCGATCAGCAATTGCGCCGTTCAGCTTCGAACGCCGCGCTCTATCGTCACACCGAGGCGTTTCACATTCTTGAGCGCGCCGAGCTTGGTGACGCTGACGCGCGTCCACGGCGAGCCAAACTCGCCCATGACAAGCCCCGCCACGTGCTCTGCGAGCCGCTCGATCAGCAGAAAGTGCGTTTGTCCGAGCGATTCTTCGATGCGCTTCACGACGCGCGAATAATCGATGGTCTCGCCGATGGCGTCGGAGTTCTGCATGCGGTTGTGCGGGATCGCGAGCTCGATGTCGAACTGCACCGTCTGCGGCACGCGCCGCTCCCACTCGTACACGCCGATCAATATGGTGAGGCGAAAATCGTTGATGTATATCGTGTCCATAACGTCGGCGAGGGCGCGCGAGCCGCGTCTATGCGCTTCGTATAAAATCAGGGAGCCTCATTCTATTTGAAAACCTGACGTGACCCTAACCGTCGCTCTGCTTGCCTATCTGGTCGGATCGTTGTCGTTCGCCGTTATCGTGAGCCGCTTGTGGCGGCTGCCCGATCCGCGCACGTATGGCTCGGGCAATCCCGGCGCGACCAACGTGCTGCGCACCGGGAAGAAGTCCGCGGCCGTTGCCACGCTGCTCGGTGACGCGCTGAAGGGCTGGCTGGGCGTGCACGTTGCGCGGCTTATCGCCGGTCCCGATGCAATCGAGCCCATTGCGGTCGCGGCTGTCGCCGTGACGATTGGGCACATGTACCCGGTGTTTTTCAAGTTTCACGGCGGCAAAGGCGTGGCGACCGCGCTCGGCGTGCTGCTCGCCCTGAACGTCTATCTTGCACTGGGTGCGCTTGCGACATGGCTCATCATCGCGTTCTTTTTCCGTATCTCTTCGCTCGCGGCGCTCGTATCGGCCGCGTTCGCTCCCTTCTTCACGCTGTTGCTCTACAACGCGAGCCATCCTTATTTCGCGGCCGTCGGCATCATCTGCATATTGCTCGTGTGGCGGCACAGGGCGAACATTCGCAAGCTCGTAAGCGGCACGGAGAGCCGCATCGGGGCATCCCGAGATGCCTGACCCTCACGGCGCTTGGAGTTCCTCGAGATCCCAGCGGGGACGCACGCTGAACGGTGCGCGATCAAGCCGCGCGAGCGCCGGCCGGCGCTGCAGGCGCAATGCTGCGGCGAGCGCGATCATCGCCCCGTTGTCGGTGCAGAGCTCCATCGGCGGATAGAACACCGTAACGCCGCGTTGCGCTGCGCTGGCGTCCAGGCGCGCACGCAGATGGCGATTGGCCCCAACGCCACCGGCGACCACCAGCCGCTGGAGGCCGGTCTGCTCGAGCGCCGCAAGAGCCTTTGCGGCGAGGACATCCACCACGGCCGCTTCGAATTCGGCTGCGATATCGGCGCGCACTTGCTCATCGATACGCTGTGATCGGACGAGCGTGAGTACCGCGGTCTTGAGTCCGCTGAAGCTGAAGTCGAGATCGCCGTTGCGTTCCAGTTGTTGGAGCATCGGCCGCGGGAGCGCATAGCGGCCCGGCTGTCCGCGCTCGGCCTCGCGTGCGATCGCAGGCCCGCCGGGGTAGCCCAGGCCGAGGAGCTTCGCCGTCTTGTCGAACGCTTCGCCGGCCGCGTCGTCCAGCGTTTCACCGAGAAGGTCGTAGCGTCCGACGTCGGCGACTCGCATGAGCTGCGTGTGGCCGCCGGAGACGAGCAGTGCGACGAACGGAAATTCCGGCGCCGGTTTGGCGAGAAGCGGCGACAGCAGGTGGCCCTCGAGGTGGTGCACGCCCAGCGCCGGGATGCCCAGCGCACATGCCATGCCGCGCGCCACGCTGGCGCCGACGAGCAGTGCTCCGGCGAGGCCAGGCCCCTCGGTGTACCCGATAGCGTGGACGTCTTGGAGCCGGCGGTCCGCCTCCTTCAACACCTTTCGGGCGAGCGGCACTACCCGGCGGATATGGTCCCGCGAGGCGAGCTCCGGCACCACACCGCCGTACTCGGCGTGCATCGCTACCTGGCTATGGATCGCGTGTGCGAGAAGACCGCGGTCGCTGTCATAGAGCGCGATCCCGGTCTCGTCGCACGAGGTTTCGATGCCGAGCACCAGCATGGGAGGTAAGCTTCTGAGCGGATTTGAATTTCGGCCGGAGGTTGATATAATACCCGGCTTTCCGCTGGTCCGACCAAGGATTCTTCATGCCGACTGTACGCGTCAAGGAAAACGAGCCGTTCGAAGTGGCGCTGCGCCGCTTCAAGCGCACCGTAGAGAAAACCGGCCTTCTCACCGAGCTTCGCGCGCGCGAGTTCTACGAGAAGCCCACTTCGGAGCGCAAGCGCAAGCTCGCCGCGGCGATCAAGCGCCATCACAAGCGCCTGCGCTCGCAGCTGCTCCCGCCGAAGCTCTACTAAGCTTTTCCTGTCGCATGGCGCGCCGTGGTCGCGTGCGCGCCGTATAGCCTAATCCTGGGCGCAGCCACACCATGTCTCTGCGCGATCAGCTCAACGACGATCTCAAGACGGCCATGCGGGCGGGCGACACGCGCCGGCGCGATGCCTTGCGTCTGCTGCTCGCTGCGCTAAAGCAGAAAGAAGTCGACGAGCGCAAGGCGCTGACCGACGCGGATGTGCTCGCGGTGATCGAGCGGCTCGTCAAGCAGCGCCGCGAAGCGATCACCCAGTTCGAGCAGGGCGGACGGCAGGATCTCGCCGATAACGAGAAATTCGAGCTGTCCGTGCTCACGGGCTACATGCCCCAGCAGATGTCCGACGAAGAAATCGATGCGGAAGTCGCCGCAGCGGTGACTGCAGCGGGCGCAAAAGCGCCGTCCGACATGGGCAAAGTGATGGCTGTGCTCAAGCCTAAGCTCGCAGGCCGCGCCGACATGGGCAAAGTCTCCGCCCGGGTGAAATCGCGCCTCGCCGGCGGCGCCTGACCGCAAAAACGCACTTCGCAGGTATCCGGAGCGACCGCGCGCATATAATGCGCTGCATGACCGGGCCCGACCGCTTTTCCCGACCTTCGCACTCCGGCCGCGCGCCGCGGTCGTACGAGCGATGATCCCCGAGTCCTTCATCCAGGAGCTGTTGCACCGTGTCGACGTCGTCGACGTGGTCGAGCGTTTCGTGAAGCTCAAGAAAGCGGGCTCTAACTACGCGGCCTGCTGCCCCTTCCATTCGGAAAAAACGCCGTCGTTTACGGTGAGTCCGTCCAAGCAGTTTTATCATTGCTTCGGGTGCGGAGCGCACGGCACCGCCATCGGATTTTTGATGGAGTATGCGGGGCTAGGTTTCGTCGAGGCGGTGAAGGACCTCGCGCACAGCGTCGGCATGCAGGTTCCCGAAGTGCACGGCGATGCGGCGCACGCAAAGGGCGCCAGCGACGACCTGTACGGCGTCCTGCTTGCCGCCGCGCGCTTCTATCGCAAGCAGCTCAAGGATGCCCCGCATGCGATTGCCTATCTGAAGCAGCGCGGATTATCGGGCGAGATCGCGAAGAAGTTCGGAATAGGCTACGCACCCAATGCTTGGCAGGGCCTTGCGGCGGCATTCGAGGATTACAACGCGAAGACCTTGGTCGCCGCCGGGCTCGTGAAGCAGGGCGACGAAGGCAAGCGCTACGACGTTTTTCGCGATCGCATCATGTTCCCCATCGTCGACGCGCGCGGCAATGTCATCGGGTTCGGCGGCCGCGTGATGGACAAGGACGCGACCGGTCCCAAGTATCTCAACTCCCCCGAGACTGCGGTTTTCGAAAAAGGTCGCGAACTGTACGGCCTCTATCAGGCGCGCCGCGCAATACGTGAAGCCGATCGCGTCATTGTGGTCGAGGGTTACATGGATGTGGTCGCGCTCGCGCAGCATGGCGTCCAGTACGCAGTGGCGACATTGGGTACGGCGACGACACCGGTGCACGTGCAGAAGCTGCTGCGCCAGGCCGATGAGATCGTGTTCTGCTTCGACGGCGACAATGCGGGACGCCGCGCGGCATGGCGCGCGCTCGAAAACAGCTTAACGCAGCTGCAGGACGGCAAGCGCATAGGCTTTCTGTTCCTGCCGCAAGGTGAAGACCCCGACAGCTACGTGCGTCAGCACGGCAAAACGGCCTTCGAAAAACTGCTGGCCGGCGCATTGCCGCTGTCGCGCTATTTCCTCGAAGAACTGCAATCGCGGGCGGATGTGTCGACGGCCGAAGGGCGCGCAGCCCTCGTACACGACGCCAAACCGCTGCTCAAGCAGATGGCACCGACGACGTTTCGTGTGCAGCTCGTGAAGGAGGTGGCACAGGCGGCGCGCTTGACGACGGCTGAAGTCGAAGATCTGTGCGGCATAGCGCCGACTATTGCGAAAAAGTCCCTGGGCCATGCGAAGCCGGCGCTCGCGCGGCCCCTGCCACCGGCGGTAGCGCAAAGGCTGCTGCGCCTGCTGGTGCTCTATCCGGGGCTCGCGGCGGGATTGCCCGCTGAGCGGCGCGCGCTACTCGGCGACGATGAAACGCTGGCTCCGGTTGCCGCGCTCGTGGACCGCATCGTGGCGCATGGCATATCGTCGACTGCAGCATTGTTCGAGTCGATGAAGGATTCGCCGTACAGCGCGCAATACGAGGCGGCAGCCGCCGAAGGCCTCAATGATGGGTTGCCCGAGGACAGCGCCCGCGCCGACCTCGATGGCGAGTTCCGGCGCTTGGAGCTCCAGCGCGTTGAGGCCGAGTACGAGCGCCTGCTCGCGACGCCACGATTGGATGACGCGGGGCGCGAGCGTTTTCTGCAGGTTCGCAAACGACTCGCAGAACTAAAGGGGGCTTCGATGGTCGGAGTGAGTCCGCCTCGCTGAACATGCGGCGGGCTTGAGGCTGCGTCGTTCGGCCCAACATTGTGCAGAAGAGGGATTTTTTATCGCACTTCGGAGCCGTTCGGCGGTCAAAATGCGGGTTGTGTTTTCAGTTGCCAGCATTTCGCGCGGATGTTGTGCCGGCGAGAGGCAAGCAAGGATTAAGCCAGCATCAACCACACGTTTTTTCTTCTAACCCAAGGACTTACCGCTGAAGCGGTGGGCTGTTCGCCACGCTGCTTTGGGGTATAATTTACGGCTTTTTTACGCAATTTACTTCCGGGGGAATCGGGACATGGCAAAGCTCAGGAAATCCTCTCCAGCAAAAGCCAAATCCGCGGCGGGCAAGAAGCCTGCAAAGCGTACTACAGCCAAGGCGAAGGCGAAAGTACGCGCGCGCGCGGTCTCGAAACCCCGTCCGCAAAAGGTCAAATTGAAAGTTCATCGTTCTCGCGCACCCGCTGCAAAACCTACTTCCAAGGCGAAACCCAAGAGTGTTAGCAAGCCGCAGGCGGCACCGGCCAAGCCGGCCAAGGCTTTAAAGAAGGAACAGCGCCTCGCCCGCCTGAAGGCGGTGGCGAAGAAAGTGCTGGAGAAGGCGCAAGCGACGCAACAGGCCGCCGTTCGCGCCAAGCCTGAAGCCGCGGTGCCTGCGCGCCCGCAACCTGTCGCCGCGCCGGCGAAGGAAGGCAAATCGAAAGCGACCCGCGGGCTCACCGCAAAGGAAAAGGCGCTCGTCAAGGAGTTTGAGCGCCGCGAGCTGTCCCCGGCCGATGCCGAAGCCCGCCGCACGCGCCTGAAGAACCTCATCGTTCTCGGCAAGGAGCGCGGCTACCTCACGTACGCGGAGATCAACGATCATCTGCCGGACGATATGCTCGATGCCGAGCAGATCGAGAACATCATCTCCATGATCAACGACATGGGGATACAGGTGTACGACGAGGCGCCGGACGCCGAGACGCTGCTGATGTCGGATGCCGCGCCGGCGGTCACCGACGAAGACGCCGTCGAAGAAGCCGAGGCAGCGCTGTCGACCGTCGATTCCGAATTCGGACGCACGACCGATCCGGTTCGCATGTACATGCGCGAGATGGGCTCGGTCGAGCTGCTCACGCGCGAAGGCGAGATCGAGATCGCGAAGCGCATCGAAGACGGCTTGAAGCACATGATCCAGGCGATCTCCGCGTGCCCGACGACGATCGCGGAGATGCTGGCGCTTGCGGAGCGCATCGAAAAGGACGAGATGCGAGTCGACGAAGTCGTCGACGGCTTCGTCGATGCGGAATCGGAAGAAGTGATCGAGGAAGTCTCCGAGGAAGACGAGGAGATGGAAGAAGAACTCGAGGCTTCCGATAGCGAAGACGAGGAGGGCGCTGCGGCGGTGCAGAGCGCGAATCTTCTCAAGCTCAAGGAAGATGCGCTCAAGCGCTTCGCGATCATTCGCAGCCACTATACGCGCATGATGAAGGCGCTGGCCAAAACCGGCCCGCGCGGCAAGCCGTTCCTCGAAGCCCGCGACGAGATCTCGGAAGAGCTGATGAAGATCCGCTTCGCGGCGAAGCAGATCGAAGCGCTGTGCGACGGCGTTCGCAAGCTGGTCGACGAGGTTCGCACCTACGAGCGCAACGTGATGCATCTCGCCGTCGACAAGGCGCACATGCCGCGGCATCACTTCGTCAAAGAGTTCCCGGGCAAGGAAGTGAACTTGCGTTGGGTGCGCAACGAGATCGATGCCGGTCATCCGTGGAGCGAGGCGCTTGCGCGCTTCGAGCCGGCGATCCTCGAGCAGCAGCAGAAGCTGCTCGATCTTCAGGCGAAGGTCGGCATACCGATCAAGGATCTCAAAGAGATCAACCGCCAGATGACGACCGGGGAAGCCAAAGCGCGCCGCGCGAAGCGTGAGATGACGGAAGCGAACCTGCGTCTCGTGATCTCGATCGCCAAGAAGTACACGAACCGCGGTCTCCAATTCCTGGATCTCATCCAGGAAGGCAACATCGGCCTCATGAAGGCGGTGGACAAGTTCGAGTACCGGCGGGGCTACAAATTCTCGACGTACGCGACGTGGTGGATACGTCAGGCGATCACGCGATCGATCGCGGACCAGGCGCGCACCATCCGCATCCCGGTGCACATGATCGAGACGATCAACAAGATGAACCGCATCTCGCGGCAGATCCTGCAGGAGACCGGGCAGGAGCCGGATCCGGCGCTGCTCGCCGAGAAAATGGAAATGCCGGAAGAGAAGATCCGCAAGATCCTCAAGATCTCCAAGGAACCGATCTCCATGGAGACCCCGATCGGCGATGACGATGATTCTCACCTCGGCGATTTCATCGAGGATCAGTCGACGATGGCGCCGTCCGACTCTGCCGTGTACGCAAGTCTGCGCGGCGTGACGAAGGACGTGCTCGACACGCTGACGCCGCGCGAAGCGAAAGTGCTGCGCATGCGCTTCGGCATCGAGATGAACACCGACCATACGCTCGAAGAAGTCGGCAAGCAGTTCGATGTTACGCGCGAGCGCATCCGTCAGATTGAGGCGAAGGCGCTGCGCAAGCTGCGCCATCCCTCGCGTTCCGAGCGGCTGCGCAGCTTCCTCGATACCGAAGGCTGATCCCAACGCCGTCGCCTGCTTCCCAAAGGAGCAGGCGACGCGTCGTATTCCGCTATAATTCCGCCCGCGGGTCTGTAGCTCAGTCGGTTAGAGCAGGGGACTCATAATCCCTTGGTCGTAGGTTCGAGTCCTACCAGACCCACCAAGCACTTAGCTTATTTTTTGAGTTTCTTTGTGGGAAGTCTATGGGAAGGCTCTCGCAGTTCTGCCACGCCTCTCAAAACGTCGTGCATGGCTCCGCATTCATCGCAGGTGTGCGTAAGCGGCAAGTCCCAATGTGCCGCAACGTATCCGCAGAACGGGTGAAATTTGCCGCATTCGCAGATAAATCCATCCGGGTCTTTTGCCTTCGGTGCGGCCATGAATCCAGCGGGGCCAATCATGCGGCTTTCTCCTGTTTCTTCTGTTCTCTAACGGGTTTCAGCTTGGCGATGGCCTCTTCCATCGTCCGTGTATCAAGGTGAGCGTATCGCTTCGTGGTTTGCGGTCCGGAATGTCCGAGGATCGCACCCACCGTATAAAGCGGCACTCCCGCCTGAATCAGCAAGGAGGCGGCGGTATGGCGAAGATCATGCACGCGGACTTTCTCTCCAGACGCTCGACGCACGGCATGACTAAGACTCGTCGGGTGAAAGCGGAAGGGCAGGCGCTTCAAGGCGAAAGCAATGTCCGAGAGAATCGGGACGTTCCTGGGCTTCCCGGTCTTGGTGTTCGTGAGGCAGATCAGCCCACCGCGGATATTGTGTGGTTTCAGGCCCATCAATTCCCCTTTGCGAAGCCCCGTAAACGCTAATACGAGGGCCGCACGGCGCATTCCCCTATCCGAGATACCCCGGAGTAGCTTGGCGAGCTCTGAGCGCGTCAGGAACACGTTGCGGGCCGGATTCTCGGGGAGCATTTCTATCTTTTCGTGGAGCGGTTCGCGGAGCCAGTTCCATCGCTTATAAGCAAGGTGTGCAACTCGTCGCAATATTGCGAGGCGGCGGTTAGCAGTGGAATTGCTGATACCCCTTGCTTTTCGAACTTCAGCAGCAACAGTGCGGATTTCAGAGAGAGCCTTGCCGATGACAAAAGGAGCAAGCGCTTTTGCATGGTTCGTGGGAAACGACTTCCCCTTGTATTCCCGCTTGTACCGCATGATCGCTTCGCCGATGGTGTAGTCCGGGACATGGCCTAGCTCCTTGGCATTAAAAATGTCGGATCTGATCTTTCTTTCGTAGGCGATAGCGTCTGCTTTCTTCGCCCCTTCTGGCAGAAGCTTATGAAATCGCTGTCCCCGCTCGGAACCTTGAATTTCCCAGCGTCCGTCTTTACGCTGCTTGGCTGACACTTGGCTTCCTCCTTGAAGCGGTCTACGGCTGCCTGTTCTACCCGGATCACCCGACCGACGCGAAAATACTCCAGCTTGCCCGAGTTCAGCAAATTGTAGACAGTCTTCGGACAGACCCCGAGTTGATCGGCTACTTGTTTAGGCTTAAGGCTCATCTGTCGAGGCGGCCCATCGCTTCCCTGCGTCGAGAGCGGCCTGCTGCTCGTTGAGGGCCTCGGGTGCGGCGATCTCGAATTGCTGGATCTGCAGGTCCAGGCAATAGCCCTGCTCCATCTGGCCGTCTTCCTTGCGACGACCGTGACCTCGGCGAGGCCCGAGATCGCGAAGCGCTGGCGGTCGGATCGGATGACGAACAAAAGTAAAAGCCCGCACAGGACGTTAGCGCGTCGTGGCGGGCTTTATGGCAAAGGTGATGGGAACTACCTTTGTCACCTGCAGCTTGCTTTGGCAAA
>JBLNBW010000212.1:0-10724 GCA_050260255.1 Rhodospirillaceae bacterium
CTACGTCGCGTTCGTGGACGAGCTGCCGCATACGCCGACGCACAAGGTGCTCAAGGCGCAGCTCAAGGCCGATCCCGGGCTTCGCGCGCGCGCAATAGATCTCGCGCGGCAAGACACGTAAGACGCCGCCTGTGGCGAAGAGGAGGAGACGATGAACGATTGGAAACGCATATCGCTGGCGCTCCTGTGCGCGGCATTGGCAGGCAGCGTCCACGCTCAGGGCTATCCGTCGAAGACGGTGCGGCTCGTGCTGCCGTATCCGCCGGGCGGTGGCTCCGACACGCTGGCGCGTCCGCTGGCCCAGAAGCTCGGCGAATCCTTGGGCCAGCAGGTCATCGTCGACAATCGCGGCGGCGCGGGCGGCAATGTCGGCATGGAGCTCGCGGCGCGGGCGGCGCCCGATGGCTATACGCTCGTGTTCGCGCTCACCGCGCAGCTCGCCGTGAATCCGGCGCTGTACAAAAAGATCCCGTACGATCCCGTGCGCGATTACGAACCGATTTCGCTGCTCGCGTCCGGACCGTATCTGCTCGTCACCCATCCCGCCCTGCCCGCGAAGTCGGTGAGGGATCTCATCGCGCTCGCGAAATCGCGGCCGGGCCAGGTGGCCTATGCCTCGTCCGGCAACGGCAGCGGCGGTCATCTCGCCGCGGAGCTCTTGAAGAGCATGGCGAAGATCGACATGGCGCACATTCCGTACAAAGGCGGCGGGCCGGCGCTCATCGACGTCCTGGCGGGGCAGGTGCAGGTCTTGTTCGCGCCGCCGGCGAGCTGTCAGCAGTACGTGCAGGCCGGCCGGTTGCGCGCGCTCGGTGTCAGCACGACCAAGCGCTCCGCGGCATTGCCCGACGTGCCCACGATCGCCGAATCGGGTTTGCCGGGTTTTGATGCGGGGGTGTGGTACGCCGTGCTCGCGCCAGCCGGCACGCCGAAGGACATCGTGGCCAAGCTGCACGGCGAGTTCGTGCGCGCGCTCAATGCGCCGGACTACCGCAAGCTGCTTACACAGAACGCGGTCGATCCCATCGGGAGCACGCCGGAGGAGCTCGGTCGCTTCATCAAGAGCGAACTCGCCAAGTGGGCGAAAGTCGTGAAGGAAGCGAACGTGCACGTCGATTGAGTGCGCGAAGTGGGGAGGCCTAGGCATGTTGCAACGAAAAACGATAGGGCTCGGCATCGTAGGATCGGGCCGCATAGGGACGCTGCGCGCGAAGCTCGCGTCGGGGCACCCCGGCGTGAAATTCATAGCGGTCTCGGACACCGACGGGGCGCGTGCCAAGGCGCTCGCCGGAACGGTAGGCGCGCAGTTCCACAGCGGCGACAACGACGCGGTGATCTCGCACCCCGAGGTCGATGCGGTGGTCGTGTCCACCAGCGAAGGCGAGCACGTTGCGCCGCTGCTCAAGGCGATAGCGCTCGGCAAGCCGGTGCTGGTGGAAAAACCGCTCGCTCTCACACTTGCCGACGCCGATCGTGTGCTGCGCGCCATCCATGAGCACGAGAGCGACGTGCGAGTGGGCTACAGCCGGCGCTACAAAGAGCGCTATCTCATCGCCAAGGAGCAGATCGTGCAGGGCCGTGTGGGTCGGCTCACGGGCGGCACCGCACGCGTGTTCAACTCGCGCTCCCAGGCGCTCGCGATGCTATCGCGCAATCCTCACGCCACGCCCGTGGTGGACGCGCTTACTTATTACGTGGATCTCATGAACTGGCTGCTCGAAGGCCGCCAGTTGAAGGAAGTGTATGCGCGCGGCCAGATGGGCGTACTGCGCGAGGCTGGCCACGAGGTGGCCGACGTGACGTACGCGATCCTCACCTACGGCGACGGCACGGTCGTGAATCTCAGCGTGAGCTACGCGCTGCCCGCGAAATATCCGGCGCTGGGCCATGCGGCGCGGGTCGAAGTGCTCGGCACGGACGGCGTGATGATACTCGACGACGACCACACCGATCAGCTGATGTACACCGAGCACGGCATTCCCCACGTCTATCTTCCGGGCCACGAAGTGAACATGGTGTTCCTGCAAAGCGGAACGCCGGGGGACTGGGCGCTGGGCGAGTTCTGGGGACCGATCGCCAACGAAACGCGCGCGTGGCTCGATTATCTGACCGTCGGCAAGCCGTGCTCGCTAGCTTTGCCGCATGAAGCGCGCATCAATCTCGAAGCGACGCTCGCCATAGAGAAATCGGCGCAGACGGGGCGTGCCGTCATGTTGCCGCTGTGAGCCGGGAAAGCGCAACGCGAAGAAAAAATTCACGAGCCGAGGAAGGCAAATATGAATAACAACACTTTGAAAACCGCTGCCGTGCTCGCATTCGCAGTGTTCGGCATGGGCGCCGCTCACGACATGCTCGCACAGACTTATCCCACGAAAACCATACGCATGATCGTCGCGTATCCGCCCGGCGGCGGCACGGACATCGTGGGCCGGCTCATCGCGCAGAAGCTCACCGATAGTCTGGGACAGACGGTGGTCGTGGACAACCGCGGCGGCGCAACGGGCAATATCGGGACGGAGCTTGCTGCGAAAGCCGCGCCGGATGGTTATACGCTGCTCATGGGCAACGTCGCTCCGAACGCGATCAACGTGAGCCTGTTCAAGCAGCTGCCGTACGATCCGGTGAAGGATTTCGCGCCGGTGAGCCTCGTCGCCATTACGCCGAACCTCCTCGTCGTGCATCCCGCACTGCCGGTGCGCACCGTGAAGGATCTGGTCGCGCTGGCGAAGGCCAAGCCCGGCACGCTCAACTATCCGTCTGCAGGGGTCGGCAGCTCCTCGCATCTCGCGGGCGAGCTGTTGCGGTCGCTCGCGAAGGTCGACATCGTGCACGTGCCTTACAAAGGCGGCGGTCCGGCGCTCATCGATTTGCTTTCCGGCGAAATGCAGATCATGTTCGCCACCATGCCGGCCGCCATGCCGCACGTGAAGACCGGCAAGCTGCGGCCCGTGGCAGTAACGACTGCGAAGCGGTCTCAAACGCTGCCGGAGCTGCCGACGATAGCCGAGGCCGGCGTCCGAGGGTACGAGGCGTCCACGTGGTATGGCTTGCTTGCGCCCGCCGGCACGCCGCAGCCCGTCATCACGCGTCTGCACGATGAAGTCGTGCGTGCGCTCAATACGCCCGACATGCGAGCGAAGTTTGCATCACAGGGCTTCGAGCCGGCCGGCACGACGCCCGCGGAATTCGGCGCGTACATCAAGTCCGAGATCGCCAAGTGGGGCAAAGTCATCCGCGACGCGGGAATACGCGCGGAGTGAGTCCGCTCCGCGGTGCGGCGTTAGGGGTGAGGAGTCAGGAGTTGGGTGAAATCATTCGCAAGCCACGAATCAGCGGCCACGCCAACGGTGGATCGGACATGATGCGCGAGCTCACGACGTACATGGCAGGTGCGCCGAAGAAGGCCCTGCCTGCCGCAGTGGTTGAAAAGACCAAGCACCACGTGGCCGATACGCTCGCTGCAATACTGTCTGGTTCAGAGCTCGAGCCGGGAAGCAAGGCGCTGCAATTCGTCAAATCGCAGGGCGGCACGAAAGAAGCGTGCGTGATGGGCTCCCACGTGATGACCTCGGCAGTGCATGCCGCTTTCGCGAACCCGATGTCCGCACATGCCGACGAGACGGACGACTCGCATCAGAGCGGCTTCTTTCATCCCGGCTGCGCCATCGTGCCGGCGGCATGGGCAGTGGCCGAGCGGCGGCGCGCTACGGGGCGCGCGCTGCTGCGTGCCGTCGCGCTCGGCTACGACGTCGGCGCACGCATCAACATGGCGTTGGGCGGCGTGAAGTTCTCCCATGCCGGGCATTCGACGCACAGCTTCGGCGCGCTGTTCGGCGCGGCGGCGGCCGCGGGCGCGCTGTCCGGTTTCGACGCACGGCGCATGCAGCACCTCATGTCGTACACCGCGCAGCAGGCTTCCGGCGTCTCGTGCTGGATGCGCGATCCGGATCACATCGAGAAGGCGTTCGACTTCGGCGGCATGCCGGCACGCAACGGCGTCTATGCCGCGGCCATGGTCGAACACGGCTTTACCGGCGTGGAGGACGTCTTCAGCGGGCCCAACGGTTTCTGGCAAGCCTACGACGACTGCGTCGATACGAGCCACGTCACGCGCGAGCTGGGCGAAACGTACGAGATCATGCGTTCCAACATCAAGAAGTGGTCCGTCGGCTCGCCGATACAGCCGGCTCTTGACGCCATGGAGCGCATTATATGCGAGCACGGCGTGCGCGCCGGCGATGTCGAGCGCGTGCGCGTGCAAGTGCAGGACTCGGAATCGGACATCGTCAACGATCGCAACATGCCCGACATTTGCCTGCAGCATCTCGTTGCCGTCATGCTGCTCGACGGCAGGGTGACGTTCGCGAGCTCGCACGATGCGCGCCGCATGGCGGACCGCAAGGTGCTCGACGTGCGCAAGCGCATCGAATATCGCGGGAGCCCCGAGCTCACCCGCGCAGGCGGACGCCAGGCGATCGTCGAAGTTTGGACGCACGACGGCAGCCATTTCTTCCATCACACGCCGATCGTGGCCGGCGCATGGGAACGTCCGTTATCCCGCCAGGAAGTCGACGACAAGTGCCACGATCTTATCGCTCAAGTCACCGGCACACGGCGCGCGCGTGAGCTGCTCGATCGCGTGTGGATGCTCGACAAGGTCGGCGATGTGTCGGAGTTGAGGCGCTGCTGGTGGGCTGACGCGAGCCCAGGGAGGAAATATGGCTGCTGGACCAGGTGGGCCGTGCCCGGCAAATCGGGGCCGGTGCAATGGGGGGCGGGCGCATAGGAACGGCTGCTCACGCAGGCGTTCGAGCCGCTCGCCGATACGCCGGCGGCATTCGATCAGCCGATACGCGTGGAGATCTCAAAATGCGGCGCGCGTGGTGAAGGAATCGGGGCTCGCGCGCAGTGAACGTGCTGCGGCGAGCGTCGCGTTGACGCTCCATATCCGCTTGACTAGACTCGTCGCTCCCATTCGGAGGCATGACAAAAAGGAATAGCCATGGCCCGCCCGCCCAAGTTCATAGATACCCGCGAGAAGAAAAATCGCAAGTTGACGCGTAAGGACGTGCAGAAGGCGGCCAAGCGCTGCAGCAACTGGGGCAGATGGGGCAAGGACGACGAGCTCGGCACGCTCAATTACACCACGCCGGAAGATGTCGTCGCGGCGATGCAGCTCGTGAAGCGGGGCAAAGTGATTTCGCTCGCATTGAACTACGACGAGCGTGGTCCGCAGGGCGGCAAAACGAAATATCCGGCGCTCGGCCGCTTCAATCCGATACATCTCATGACGCGCACCGGCACCGACGCGTACTCGGGCGTGCTCGATCATCGCAAGATCCGGGGCACCGACGATCTCGTCATCATGGGCCTGCAGTGCGGCACGCAATGGGACGGGCTGGGCCACATTCTGTACGAAGACTACATGTGGAACGGCTACGACTGCCGCAACGTGACGAGCGCAGGCGCGCAGAAAGCCGGCATCGAGAAGACGAAAGAAAAAATGATAGGGCGCGGCGTGCTGCTCGATGTCGCGCGCGCCGTCGGCAAGAAGGCGCTGCCCGACGGCTTCGCGATCACCAACGAGATCCTCGATTACACCGAGGAAAAGCAGGGCGTGAAGGTGGGCCGCGGTGACTATCTGTTGATCCACACCGGCCACATCGAGCGCTGCTTCGCGAGCAAGAGCTGGGACGGTTATCCGGGCGGCGATGCGCCGGGACTCGCGTTCGAGACGGTGGACTGGCTGTACAAGCGGCGGGTGGCGGCGGTCGCGACCGACACATGGGGCGCCGAAGTGCGGCCCAATGAGACCGAGGACACCAATCAGCCGTGGCACTGGATCGCGATCCCGATGATGGGACTCACTGTCGGTGAAATCTTCTGGCTGGGCGATCTCGCGGACGACTGCGCGAAGGACAAGCGCTACGAATTTCTCTTCGTCGCGCCTGCGTTGCCCATCACGGGCGCCGTCGGCTCTCCGGTCAATCCCCTTGCCATCAAGTAACCCTTCATAACAGGTATCGTCGATAGTGAAACGCTTCGCAATAGTCTTGCTCGCCCTTTCCGCGCCGGCGATCGACGCGGTCGCACAAACCTATCCCAGCCGCCCGGTACGCCTCGTCGTGCCCTGGCCTGCCGGCGGTCCGCCCGATGCGATGGGTCGCCTCATCGCCCAGCGCGTCGGCCAGGCGCTCAACCAGCAAGTGGTCGTGGACAACCGTGCAGGCGCGAACAGCATCATCGGCACGGACAACGTCGCGAAGAGTCCGCCGGACGGCTATACCTACCTGCTGACGACAGGCTCGCATACCACCAACGCAGCGCTGCATCCTAAGCTGCCGTACGACACGCTGAAGGACTTCGTCCCGCTCACGCTCGTGTGCGAGACGGCGGGCATGGTGCTCGCCGTACATCCTTCGTTGCCCGCGAAGAGCGTGAAGGAGCTGGTCGCGCTCGCAAAAGCGAAGCCGGGACAGCTCACGTTCGGCTCGGCCGGCAACGGCAATACGCTGCATCTCGCCGGAGAGCTCTTCAAGGTCGCAACGGGCGCGAATCTCGTCCACGTCCCGTACAAGGGTGCTGCGCCGGCGCTCAACGATTTGCTCGGCGGACACATCGACATGATGTTTGCAAGCCCCGTGTCGATGGCGCCGCCCATACACGACGGGCGTTTGCGCGGCCTCGCGCAGATGGGGGCAAAGCGTTCGCCGCTGCTGCCTGCGCTGCCGACGCTCGACGAGCTCGGTTATCGCAACGCCCAGATCAATGGCTGGTACGGCCTGTACGCGCCGGCCAGGACGCCCAAGGAATATACCGACAAGTTCGTCGGCGAGGTGGTGAAGGCTTTGAAGGATCCGAGCGTCGTCGAGCGCATGCGCAACCTGGGCGCCGAGCCGGCGGCGATGCCCCAGGAAGAGTTCGCGCGCTACCTCGTCGCAGACATCGAGAAGTACGCGAAGCTCGGCAAGCGCATCAATCTCAAGCTGGAATAAAGGTCACGCGCGGAGCGAGGTGGGCCGCGCAGCGAGGAGGAAGCATGAGACGCAAGTTCGGGTGTGCGGCCACCGCCGCGCTGCCGCTACACGCAGCGGGCGTATGCGCGCAGTCCTATCCGGCGAAGGCGGTGAGAATCATCGTTCCCTATGCGGCGGGCGGGCGCACCGGCTCTCGGCGTAGGGGTTGGTCTTGGAGCGGACACGGGGCGCGGACGCCCGCATGGTATAGACGCGTTGCAGCTGTCCTTCGATATGTCGTGGGTGCTGGAGTGTTGGCTGTCGCGCTGCCGCTTTCAGCCCAAACGTATCCGACCAAAGCCGTGCGGATCATCGTGCCGTATGCGGCGGGCGGCCCCTACGACGAAATCGCGCGCATCACGGGCCAGCGGCTAAGCGAGCTGTGGGGCCAGTCCGTGATCGCAGATCCGCGTGGCGGCGCCGGCGGCAGCCTGGGCACCGATCTCGCTGCCAAAGCGCCCCCCGACGGCTACACGCTGCTCCTCGCGAACGCAGGTCCCATCACGATCAATCCAAGCCTTCAGAAGAAGCTGCCGTACGATCCGCAGAAGGACCTCGTGCCGCTCAGCTACATGCTGGCTTCCGTGATGGTCCTCGTTGTCCATCCGTCGCTGCCCGTGAAATCGGTGAAGGAACTGGTGGCGTTCGCCAAGTCCCGCCCCGGTCGGCTCAATTACGCCTCGGCGGGAATAGGCAATCTGCAGCATCTCGGCATGGAGCTGCTGCAGTCGCTGGCGCACATCAGGATGAACCATGTCCCGTACAAGGGCGCGGCGCCGGCTTTCGTCGATCTCATGGGCGGACAAGTCGAGCTCATGTTCGCCAACATCACGGGCGCAATGGGACATGTGCGCAGCGGTCGCGTGCGTGCGATCGCCGTATCCTCGGCGAAGCGCGCCGCCGTCCTGCCCGATGTGCCGGGCATCGGAGAGATTTATCCCGGGTTCGATATTTCCGCTTGGACCGGCATGTTCGCGCCGGCCGGCACGCCGCGCGACATCGTGACCAAGCTGCAAACCGATATCACGCGCGTGCTGCAACGATCCGACGTTCGGGACCGCTTCGCCGCGCAAGGTGCCGAGGTGATTGCCGGAACGCCCGAGCAGCTCGCAGACCTCATACGCCGTGAGACGGCGCTGTATGCCCATGTGATCAAGCAGGCCGGGGTGACTGCAGAATGAGCGCTCGCACGAGCCGGGCTCAAATTTCGCCGATCATGCGCACGCTGAGTGCGTACATCGCACAGACGCCACGCCGTGCCCTGCCCGCCGCGGTACAGGAGCGTGCGAAGCATCATCTGCTCGACACACTCTCGGCCATGATCTCGGGATCGCGGCTGCTGCCGGGCCGCCGTGCGATCGAATTCGCGCGTGCGCAGGGCGGCGCGCGCGAGGCATGCGTGATCGGCAGCCGCATCGTGACTTCTGCGATCACGGCCGCGCTTGCGAACGGCATGCACGGACACAGCGACGAGACCGATGACACCTACTATCTGGCACTGGTGCACCCGGGCTGCAGCATCGTTCCGGCCGCGCTCGCCATGGCGGAACGTCATGCACGCGGCGGTACGGCGCTGCTTCGCGCCATGGTGCTGGGCTACGATATATGCGCGCGCATCTCGAAGACGCTCGGCATAGAGAAGCTGCGCAGCGCGGGGCATTCGACGCATTCGATAGGCGGCACGTTCGGCAGCGCGGCGGCGGCTGGCGCAATCGCCGGCCTCGATGCAGATCAGGCGCGCTATCTGCTTTCCTATGCCGCGCAGCAGGCGTCCGGGCTGTCGTGCTGGGCGCGCGACGTCGAGCACATCGAGAAAGCGTTCGATTTCGGCGGCATGCCTGCCCGCAATGGCGTCACGGCAGCGGTGATGGCGGCGATGCGGTTCACCGGAGTGGAGGACGTGTTCTCCGGCGACCGCGGATTCTTTCATGCGTTCGAGCGCTTTGCCGAGCCTGCGCGGCTGGTCGACGGGCTGGGTCACGAGTACGAAATCATGAACACCGCGATCAAGCGATGGGCGGTCGGCTATCCGATACAGGCGCCCCTCGACGCCGTGGCGAACCTGATCGAACGGCATGAGGTCAAGGCGCGGGACGTCGAGCGCGTCGTGGTGACCATCGACGAGCAGGGCGCACGCACGGTGAATCAGCGGAAAATGGCGGACATCAACATCCAGCATCTCGTCGCGATGATGCTGGTCGACGGCGAGATCACCTTCGCGTCTTCGCACGACGAGAGTCGCTTGCGCGACCCGAAAATCGCCGCTTTCCGCAGCCGCATATCGCTGCAGGGCAGCGCGGCACTGTCGCGCACGAAGACGACGCAAGCCATCGTGGAGATCACCACCAAGCACGGCGAGCGCCTGCGTCACCACACGAAACACGTGCGCGGCACACCGACCAATCCGATGCCGCGCAGCGAAGTGGTGGCGAAGAGCCGCGACCTGCTGGAGCCGGTCGTCGGCCGAATTCGAGCCCGGCGGCTTATCGATGCGGTCTGGCGCATCGAGCGAATCAAGGACATGCGCGAGCTGCGGCCGCTGCTCACGACCGCATAGCAGTCACCGTTGTATACAAGCGAGGAGGCGTGATGGACAAGAAGGTGATCATTGCCGTGCTTTCGTTCGCTCTCCATGGCGCTTATGCCGCCGAAGCGCCGTATCCCGTGAGGCCCTTACGCATCATCGTGCCGCAGTCGGCCGGCGGGTCCACGGACCTCGTGGCGCGCCTCTACGCTCAGAAGCTCGCCGAAGCGCTTGGGCAATCCGTTGTCGTCGACAACCGTCCGGGTGCCGGCAGCATCATAGGCACCGACCTCGTCGCCAAAGCCACACCCGACGGCTATACGCTGCTCGTGGTGGCGTCGTCGATTACGCTGAATCCCACGCTGCACAAGAATCTGCCTTTCGATCCGATACGCGACCTTGCGCCGATCAGCCAGCTTTCGGCGTTCCCCAACATGCTGGCGCTGCATCCCGGCGTGCCGGCGAAATCGGTGCAGGAACTCATTGCGCTCGCGAAAGCGAAGCCTGGCGAGCTCAATTACGGATCCAGCGGGGCGGCGACCGGCACTCATCTTTCGGCGGAGCTCTTCAAGCTCATGACGGGCGTCGATATGGTGCACGTGCCGTACAAGGGCGGCGCGCCCGCCGTTACGGCGCTGCTCGGCGGGCAGGTGCAGCTCAACTTCGCCACACTGCCTTCGGTGCTTCCTCACGTGCGGGCGAACCGGCTGCGTGCGCTCGGCGTGACGACGGCCCGGCGTTCGGCGGCGGCACCCGACGTGCCCAGTATCGCGGAGTCCGGTGTCCCGGGTTACGATCACGGGCCGTGGAACGGCATGCTGGTGCCGGCCCGCACGCCGAAGGCAATCATTGCTCGCCTCAACGCCGTGGTCGCCAAGGCTGCGCAGGCCCAGGACGTGCGCACGACGCTGCTGCACGAAGGCGCCGAGCCGGTCGGCAACAGTCCGGAAGCGTTCGGCGCCATCATCAGGGAAGAAACCGTCAAGTGGGCGAAAGTCATACGCGCGGCGGGGATCACGGCCAACTGATTGCCGTGATGCACACCGCGCCGATGCACCGCGCGAGGCAGCGGCGTGGGATACTGACGCGCCTTGCCGGCACGCAACCTCCGCAGGCGCAGCCTCGGGTACAACAACGCAGAGCCAACAGGAAACAGGTCATGAACATCGATTTGCACAACCATG
>JBLNBW010000213.1:0-13816 GCA_050260255.1 Rhodospirillaceae bacterium
ATCGGATGACGAACAAAAGTAAAAGCCCGCACAGGACGTTAGCGCGTCGTGGCGGGCTTTATGGCAAAGGTGATGGGAACTACCTTTGTCACCTGCAGCTTGCTTTGGCAAAGCGGCCCAAGGGTAACACCGACGGGGGCTGTAGGCAACCGAATGTTCCCTCAACCTCTATGAGGGCCTTTATATGGTTGCTCTTGCGCCGAAGGCCGTCTTTGTTCGCGCATATGTTCGCCGCCGCCTCGGGCGGATCGAGCATGTGTGCCAGCACTGGCGGTCATGGCCGCATCAACTGTCGTTTGGCTTTTAGTTGATGTGGGGGCGATGCCGGTGCTCGCAAGAGCCCGGCATCGCTTGTCGCGATGACAGCCTGCCCTTGACGGAGACCGCAACATGCCTGATAGCAAACGCATCCACGTTGTAAAGCAAGGTGACGACTGGGCGCTAAAGCGTGAAGGTGCCGGGCGCGCATCCGCGCTGTTCGACACAAAAGCTGAAGCCGTCCAATCGGGCGCTGACCGGGCTCGTGCCGAGAAGGGACAACTGATCGTCCACAAAGAGACGGGCGCGATCCAGGAAGAACGGACGTATCGCAAGGATCCGTTCCCGCCGCCGGGATAGGTGTCCTTTGCCGGCCCGGCTTGCGCACTACGTGACGCGAACCGGGCCGGGCTTTTACTTCATACGCCGCGGCGTGAACCCGCTTCGCCTTTTTTAAGCGACAACGCGCAACGCCTTCGCCGCTGCGCGGGCCGCGGCGTCATACTGATTTTCCAGCACGCGCACGCGTTCCTGTAGATCGCACACGCTCGCGGTGATTAGCGCGCGGTCAAAATCCGTCGCACCTGCGCAGTATTCGGCGAGCAGTCGAAGCTGAACACCTATCTTGCCGAGTTCCTCAGAGACATCATCGATGACGCTGCTGCTATGCTGTGCGGTAGCTTTTGCCATTGCAGTGATCCCCTTTACTGCGTTGGTGAAAGTTAGGGGCGATTCGTGCCGTAAACACGGATCGTCCCGCTTGCCTGCACATCGCGCGCAGGCGAACGCCCACCGTAGACCCGCGCGGGACGCGGCGCAAGGTGCATTTCGTATTGCCCAGCGAGTGGAAAAATCGGTGCTAGCCCGGTGCTAGCCCGCACAAATGAGAAAGGGCTAGCTTTCGCTAACCCTTTGATTTAGTGGCGCGCCCGGCAGGATTTGAACCCACGACCCCCTGGTTCGTAGCCAGGTACTCTATCCAACTGAGCTACGGGCGCTCCGAGCGCGGCATTATAACAGAGTGTTCCGCGCTTTCGAAGCTGGCTATGCAGATTTCGCGGCAGTAAGGTTGGGGAAAGAACTCTTGCCGTATTCTGCGTCCGCCCGGGCCCGCGACGGAACCAAGAGGCTGCGGTGCGGGTCCCTCCCCTGCGGTCCTCGGGCGCGAAGCAACCATACGAGACAGAAATGCGCATATTGCTGGTCGAAGACGACACCGTCCTCGCGGATGCCCTTACGCACACGCTGCGCGATCTCGACTACGCTGTCGACTGTCTGATGACGGGCGGCGAGGCGGACCGCGCACTGTCCGACGAGCAATACGACCTCGTGGTGCTCGACATCGAGCTGCCGGTTCTGGACGGTCTCGAAGTGTTGCGCCGCCTGCGCAGACGCAAGGCCAAAGTGCCGGTGCTCATGCTCACGGCCCGCGACTCGGTGCACGATCGAATACACGGGCTAGACATCGGCGCCGACGATTACCTGACCAAGCCCTTCGAGATGGGCGAGCTTGTGGCCCGTATACGGGCGCTCATGCGCCGCGCGCAGGGGGTGGTGGACAATGAGATCACCGTCGGACGACTTGCCGTGGACGTGAAGGGCCGGCGGGCGTTCGTCGACGGGGTGCCACTCGCACTGTCCGCACGCGAGCTTGCGGTGCTCGAGGTGCTGGCCGCGCGCGCCGGCCGTGTCGTCAGCAAGGACGCGGTGATGCGCAGCCTCTACGAGTGGGACGAGGACGTCGGGACCAACGCGATCGAGATCTACGTGCACCGTATTCGCAAGAAGCTGCAGGACTCCGGCGTTACGATACGCACCATACGCGGACTGGGATATCTCATGGAGCCCGAATCCGGAACGGTGAGCACGCCGTGAGCGTCGGGACCGCAACCTCGGGGCGCAGCCTGCGCGCGCACCTGCTTTGGTGGCTCGTGCCGCCGGTGGTCGGCGTGATCGTCATCAGTTCCATCGCGTCGTACACGCTTGCGCTGAAATTCGCCACGGCTGCGTACGATACGGGGCTGTTCGATGCCGCCCGCTCCCTCGCACAGCAGATCCAATTCACCCCGGAAGGCACAGCCGAGCTCAACCTGCCGCGCGCGGCTACCGAGATTCTCGTATCGGATCCTTACGACCATATCTACTACCGCGTGGTGACCCACGGAAATGCGACCGTCGCGGGCCGCAGCGATCTGCCGTTGCCGGCGGAGCCGATCACACGCGCGGAACCGGTCCGTTTCTACGATGCCAGCGTCGCCGGTGAGCCTGTGCGCGTGGGCGCATATGCGGTGTTCGGCGACAGCGAGCACGCGGACGCCACGGTGCTGTTCGCGGAAACGTTGGTGAAGCGCACGCGCCTGTCGCGCAACCTCCTCGTCACGACGCTGCTCCCGTTGATTTCGCTTGCGCTCGTAGTCGTCGCCGGAGTGGGGCTCGCTGTGAGACGAGCGCTTACCCCGCTGCAACGCCTGGCGCGAGACGTATCGGATCGCGACTGGAATAACCTGAGCGGAATCGGCAGCAGCGGCGTACCGGACGAGGTCCGGCCTTTGACCGACGCATTCGACGGTCTGATGCACAGGCTCGCCGCCGCCCTCACCGCGCAACAGCGCTTCATCTCGGAGGCCGCGCATCAACTGCGAACGCCGATGGCCGGCCTCACTTCTCAAACGGAGCGCGCGCTGCTCGCCAACGATATCAACACGATCAAGCCGGCGCTCGCGCAGCTCTTGGTGTCCGCGCGCCGCGTGACCCGCCTCGTGAATCAGCTGCTTACCCTCGCGCGTGCCGAGCCTGGCAGCGGCGCCGAGCGCGAGTTCGTCCCGGTGGATTTGGCCGCACTGGTGCAGCAGACGTGCATGGAGTGGGTACCCGAAGCGTTGCACAAGCACGTCGACTTGGGGTATGCAGGGCCGTCGAAGCCGGTGACGATCGAAGGCGACGAACTGCTGCTCACCGAAATGCTGAACAATTTGATCGACAACGCGCTGCGCTACGGAGCAAGCCGCGGCGGAACCATCACCGTGCGCCTTACCGAGGCCCCGGTTGTGGAGGTTTCCGTTGAAGACGATGGCCCCGGCATACCGCAGGCAGAACGCGGGCGCGTGTTCGAGCGATTTCATCGTGTTCCGGGCAGTGAGCCGGGCGGATGCGGCCTGGGTCTTGCCATCGTGAGGGAAATCGCGCGGGCTCATCATGCCGATGTGTACGTCGACGTTCCGGAAGGAGGCCGCGGCACTGCATTCCGAGTGCGTTTCGGGCAGGACGGCGCATCGAAATCCACCCGCGGTGCACCTCGCGCGGCAGGCATGCCGCACTCAGAAGAGCATGTGCCGCTGAACTCGTAAAGTCCGGGCAGCTGCCTGCCGGGGCCCGCGAGCATCAGTTGTCATTAGAGCAGCGGCAGCTTTTTCGCCGGTGCTTGACGAGAATCTGGAATTGGCGCCCCGATTACCGGTGAGACGACCACTCCTCCTGACCGAGCAGCCGCCCTTCCCCGTCTCGTTCCACCCATTACATCGCCGTATGCGCGAAACGGTCCGGGCATATTAAAATCGCGGACCAGATGCGCTGGGATTCCCAATAACCGCGCTGTCCGCTCGGCAGGTACGCGGACAGAAATGGATAACGTCTTGCCCGCTGAAAGTCCGCTCACGCGCCGCGCCGCGCTGCTCGTGCTCATCGTGTTCGCCGTCCTGTGGTTCGGCAACCTCGACTACCGTAAGCTCGTGCGCCCGGACGAAGGGCGGTACTCCGAGATCCCGCGGGAAATGGCTGTCACGGGCGACTGGCTCACACCGCGCTTGAACGGTATCAAATACTTCGAGAAGCCGCCGCTGCAGTACTGGGCGACGGCGGCTGCGTACGACGCATTCGGCGAGCATGAATGGACGGTGCGCCTGTGGCCCGCTCTCACTGGTTTCGCGGGCGTGCTTCTCGTATGCCTCATTGGCACCGCCGTGTTCGGCCCGGCCGCGGGCTTGTATTCGGGGGTGGTGGCCGCGACCAGCATGGGATACATGTTCGTCGCGCACATCGCTACGCTCGACATGGGGTTCACGCTATTCATGACGCTGGCAATGGCCGGAATGCTCTTGGGGCTGTCGGAAACGACCCCCGCCGGACACCGGCCGCGATGGATATACGCGGCGTGGATCGGCATGGCGCTTGCCGTCCTGAGCAAGGGCCTGGCCGGCATCGTGCTTCCGCTCTTCGTCGCAGGTCTCTATATTGTTCTTCACCGCGATTTCACGCTCATCAAGCGCCTGCGACCCGTGTCCGGCGGCCTCCTGTTCCTCGCCATCGCGGCGCCTTGGTTCATTGCCGTGTCGGTAGCCAATCCGGAATTTCCGTCCTTCTTCTTCATCCACGAGCATTTCGCGCGTTTTCTCACGAAGGTCCACAAGCGTGCAGCGCCGTGGTGGTATTTCCTCCCGATACTGGTGCTGGGCATCCTGCCCTGGCTGCTCGCTATGCTGCAATCGTTCGCAGCCGTATGGCGCAGGAACGCAGCAGGGCGTTTCCATGAGGCGCGGTTTCTCGCGCTCTGGGTCGTAGCCATCTTCCTGTTCTTTTCGGCCTCGAGCTCCAAGCTCCCCTCGTACATCCTGCCGATTTTTCCCGCGCTCGCCCTGCTGATAGGCATGCATCTCGCGACGGCGCAGAGCGCGAAGCTGCGTTGGGATATAGCTCTTTATTTCGTGGTTGGCCTTGCGCTCACCATACTCGCACCACAAGCGCAACGTTTTGCGCCGGGCGGAGAAGACCTTCCGCTTTTCGCCGCGTACGTCCCGTGGCTTCGCGGTGCTGGTGCCATCATCATGCTCGGCGCCGCCGCGGCCTGGCTGCTCTCCCCGCCGCGACGCACCGCCGCCGTCCTTGCCATCGGTTTTTCCGCGCTCGTTGCCGAGCAGGCGCTCATGATGGGTCACGAAGAGCTTGCTCCCCGCTCCTCGTTTCATGCGATGGCCCAGGAGGTGCGGCCCTACCTGCGGCCCGACGTGCCCTTCTACAGCGTCGGCACGTATGAGCAGACCCTGCCGTTCTATCTCAAGCGCACGGTGACGCTCGTTGCGTTCGCGGATGAAATGGCCTACGGTCTAAAGCAGGAGCCGCAGCTCTGGCTGCCGGATATCCCGTCCTTCGAGCACGCATGGCGTAAAGAGCCCTATGCTCTCGCCATCATGCCGCCCCGAATATATGAGCAGCTGGCCGCAGGCGGGCTGCCGATGCGCGAGGTGGCGCGCAATCGCCGCCATGTCGTCGCGACGACGATTCCGCCTGCCGCCGGCGGAGGACCACGATGACCGCCTTGAGCTTTTTTCTCGTGCTGTGCGGCGTGCTGCTCAACGCGGCCGCGCAGCTGCTGCTGAAGGCCGGCACCAACGCCGTAGGCGCGTTCGAGTTCACGGCGCGCAATGTTGCTCTCGTCGGTCCGAAGCTTGCGTTCGAGCCTCATATACTGGGCGGATTGCTGTGCTACGTGATCAGTGTGGTGGTGTGGATCATGGCGCTCTCCCGCGTCGAGGTGAGCATCGCGTATCCCATGCTGTCCATCGGCTATGTGGTAAACGCGGTTGCCGCATGGTATTTGTTCGGCGAAGCGGTAACCGGCACGCGTCTCTTGGGTATCGGTTTCATCATCGTCGGGGTCGTCATCGTCGCCCGCAGCTGAGGTGCAATTTGAGTTTTCTTCCTTTCACGCGTCCTACGCTGGACGAGGAAACGATACAGGGCGTCGTCGAAGTCCTGCGCTCGGGATGGATCACGACCGGTCCTAACGTCGCCGCTCTCGAGAAGGCGCTGTCCGAGTATCTCGGCGGACGGCCGGTGAGAACGTTGAGCTCGGCCACGGCCGCTCTGGAAATCGGGCTGCAGATCTGCGGCATCGGACCCGGTGACGAAGTCATCACTCCGGCACTGAGCTTCACGGCCACGCCGAACGTGATCACGCGCGTCGGCGCTCGTCCGGTCTTTGTCGACGTCGCGCTCGATACGCGGAACATGAACCTCGACCAGACCGAAGCAGCCATCACGCCGCGGACCAAGGCGATCATGCCCGTTCATTTTTCCGGCTTGCCGGTCGACATGGGGCGTCTCTATGACATCGCCAAGCGGCACAGTCTCCGCGTCGTCGAAGATGCGGCCCATGCGATAGGCAGCTCGTGGCGTGGGCAGCGCATCGGAAGCTTCGGGGACATCGTGTCCTTCAGCTTCCATGCGAACAAGAACATGACGACGATAGAGGGCGGCGCGCTCTCCGTTGCCAGTCAAGAAGACGCACGCGCGATCGAGCTTCATCGCTTTCATGGTCTGCGCCAAAGCGGTCCGGGGGAAATGGACGTCCTCATCGCCGGCGGGAAAGGCAATCTCACCGATGTATCGGCCCGCGTAGGGTTGGGGCAACTCAAGCGCCTCGATGAGTTCAATCGCAAGCGGCGGTCCCTCGCCATGCGGTATTTCGAGCGGCTCAACACGACTCCGCCGTTCGCGCTCCCTGCGCAGGGCGACGAGGGGCACGGCTGGCACATGTTCGCGCCGTTGCTGCCTCTCGAGCAAATGAGGATAGGGCGCAAGGAGTTCATCGCCGCCATGCGGGAACGCGACATCGGCGTCGGCGTGCATTATCCGGCCATGCATCTTTTCACTTTGTATCGCAAGCTCGGATACAAAGAAGGCGACTTTCCGAATACCGAGCGCATCGGCCGCAGTACGGTCACGCTGCCGCTGTTTCCCGGAATGGAGCTGGCGGACGTGGACCGTGTGTGCGATGCTGCGGGCCACATCGTACGGGAAGCCGCGTCATGAGCGCGCCGCACGTCTCCGTCATCATTCCGGTCTACAACGAGGAGGAGGGTCTCGCCGCGTTGTTCGCGCGTCTTTACCCGGCGCTCGACGCCCTCCCCTGCACTTACGAGCTCATCCTCGTCGACGACGGCAGCCGCGACCGCTCGCCTGCTTTATTGCGCGAGCAGTTCCAGCGTCGTCCGGATGTCACGCGCATCGTGCTGCTCGACGGCAACTACGGTCAGCATCCGGCGATCATGGCCGGGTTCGAGCTGTGCCGAGGCGACGTGGTGGTAACGCTCGACGCCGATCTGCAGAATCCTCCGGAAGAGATAGGCCGGCTCATCAGCAAGTTCGACGAGGGCTACGATTACGTAGGAACGATAAGGCGCATGCGTCAGGACACCGCCTTCCGCCGCACGGCCTCCCGCATCCTCAACCGGCTGCGCGAGCGCACCACCCATATCCGGATGACGGATCAGGGATGCATGCTGCGCGCTTACAGCCGTCCGATCATCGACGCGATCAACGCATGCACCGAGGCGAATACCTTCATCCCGGCGCTCGCCTACACTTTCGCGCACAACCCGGTGGAGATCGAGGTGGCCCACGAAGAACGCGCCGCCGGGCAGTCGAAGTATTCGCTCTACAAACTGATCCGGCTCAACTTCGATCTCATGACGGGCTTTTCGCTCATGCCTCTGCAGTTGTTTTCGCTGCTCGGCATGTTCATCGCCCTTACTTCGATGTTGAGCTACTTCGTGGTGATGATCAAACGACTCGTCGCATCCGATAGCATCCGGACGGCGCTGGCCGCTTTCTACGACAGAGACATACTGCAGTTCTTTCTGCTGGGCATCGCTTTGTTCGGCATAGGGCTGCTCGGCGAATACGTCGGCCGTATCTATGAGCAAGTGCGAGGGCGGCCGCGGTATCGCATCGGGGCAGTGTTGGAGCGGCAGGAGCACGGCGACTCCGCAGTCCCCCATCTGCCTGTCCACGAGCGGGCCAGCCCCCGATGACGCGCGCCGTCGTCTTTGCCTACCATGACGTAGGCGTGCGCTGTCTTTCCGTGCTGCTCGCGCACGGGGTCGACGTGGGGCTCGTCGTCACTCATCAGGACAATCCGAACGAAAACATCTGGTTTCAAAGCGTCGCGGCGCTTGCCCGATTGCACGGCATACCGATCGTCACTCCGGACGATCCGAACAGCGATGCGCTGCTGCAGCAGGTACGCTCGCTCGCCCCTCGATTTCTCTTCTCCTTTTACTATCGCTCCATGCTCGGACCGGCGCTTCTTTCGCTCGTCGAAGGGCGCGCTTACAACATGCACGGCTCGCTGCTGCCGCAGTACCGCGGCCGTGTGCCGGTGAACTGGGCGATCATCAACGGCGAGCGGCACACGGGTGCCACGCTGCACGAGATGGTGGAAAAGCCGGATGCCGGCCGCATCGTCGATCAGCAGGCCGTTCCGATACTGCCGAACGATCTTGCCGTCGACGTGTTTCGCAAGGTGACCACTGCCGCAGAAATCGTCCTAGACCGCAGCCTGCCGGCGCTGCTCGCCGGCACCGCCGTGCTTCGGGCGCAGGATCTTGCAAGCGGCAAGTACTACGGCGGCCGGCGACCCGAAGACGGCCGCATCGATTGGACTTGGGATGCACTGCGCATCCACAATCTCGTGCGCGCTGTCGCACCACCCTACCCCGGCGCGTACGCCGATGTGGCCGGCCGTAGGCTGGAGATATTGCAGACGTACTATCGCGGCACCAGGGGAGGCAGAGGAAGCGGACCCGCTCTGCGCGCACAGGACGGCGAGTTACTGTTGACCGGAGCCGACGGCGTCGAGCTCATGGTGCTCGCCGCGCGCCTGGACGGCGTCGCGCTCACGCCGGAGAATTTCACTCGAGTAGCGGGGGGCGACCGGCTGTCCTTCGCTCGAATTGAACAATAAAGGGAGGCAGCCATCAAACGCGTGCTCATACTCGGGGTGAACGGCTTCATCGGCCATCACTTGTCCAAGCGCATCATCGCCGATACACCGTGGGAAGTGTACGGGATGGACATGAACTGCGATCGCGTCGCCGATCTTTTGGAGGAGAAGCGATTCCACTTCTTCGAAGGTGACATCACGATCAACAAGGAGTGGGTCGAATACCACGTCCGCAAATGCGACGTGGTCCTTCCGCTCGTCGCCATCGCGACTCCGGCGTTGTACGTCACCGACCCGCTGCGCGTATTCGAGCTCGACTTCGAGGCGAATCTGCCCATCGTCCGATCATGCGTGAAGCATCGCAAACGCCTCGTGTTCCCGTCGACGTCCGAGGTTTACGGCATGTGCCGCGACAAGGAGTTTGACCCCGAGAAATCCGAGCTCGTGCTGGGTCCCATCAACAAGCCGCGCTGGATCTACTCCTGTGCCAAGCAGATGATGGATAGAGTCATCCATGCATACGGCATGCAGCAGAGCCTGGACTACACGCTGTTCCGGCCGTTCAACTGGATAGGGGCGGGGCTCGATTCCCTCAATACGCCGAAAGAAGGCAGTTCGCGCGTCATCACCCAGTTTCTGGGCCATATCGTCCGCGGTGAAAACATCAAGCTCGTGGACGGCGGAAAACAGAAGCGCTCTTTCACCTATGTCGACGACGGCATAGACGCGCTGATGAAGCTCATCGAGAACCCGGGCGGCGTTACGACCGGCAAGGTGTACAACATCGGCAATCCGCGCAACAACTACTCCATCGAAGCGCTCGCCGAAATGATGCTCAAGCTTGCGATGAAATATCCGGAGTACGCGAAGACGGCCCGCAAGGTGAAGCTGGTGGCGGTGAAGTCGGAGAATTACTACGGCAAGGGCTATCAGGACGTCCAAAACCGGGTGCCCCACATTGCGAACACATGCCGGGATCTCGGCTGGCGTCCGCGCGTCGCGATGCAGGACTCATTGCGGCGAATCTACGAGGCGTATCGCGGCCAGCTGGAAGAAGCGCGCAGCCTGATGGAGTAAGCCCGCAGCATGCCCCTCCCGCGCCTGCTCGCGCTCAAAATAGACGTCGATACGGATCGCGGCACGCGCGAGGGCGTGCCGCGACTTGTGGAGATACTGACACGGCACGGCGCGGGTGCGACGTTTCTTTTCAGTCTCGGTCCGGATCACACCGGGCGCGCGTTGAAGCGCATATTCCGCCCCGGTTTTCTGAAGAAGGTGTCGCGCACGTCGGTAGTGGAACATTACGGCGTGCGCACCCTCCTCTACGGCACGCTGCTTCCTGGTCCCGATATTGGCCGGCGCAACGCTCCGCTGATGCGCTCCGTACGGGCAGCCGGATTCGAAACCGGCATACACACGTACGATCACATCAGGTGGCAGGATTACGTCGCGGACCGGGACGAGGCATGGACCCGCCGCGAGATGATGCTCGCCGCGGCACGTTACACGGAAGTCTTCGGTGAGGCTGCACACACGCACGGCGCGGCCGGCTGGCAGATGAACACGCATGCGTTCCGGCTCACGGCCGAGCTGGGCTTGCGCTACGCGTCCGACACGCGCGGCACGCATCCGTTTCTGCCGGTATGCGACGGTGCGACCATACCGTGCCCACAGCTGCCTACTACGCTGCCCACCCTCGACGAGCTCATCGGACTCGGCGGCTTGACCCCGGACAATATCGATCGCCACCTGCTGGAACTCACGCGCGAGCAGGCGCCGACGGGCCACGTGTATACCCTGCATGCAGAGCTCGAAGGCCACAAGTTCGCTCCGATATTCGAGCGCTTGCTGAGCGGCTGGAAAACGCAGGGTTATACGCTGATCAGCCTGCAGGCCTATGCCGACGCCGTGTTGCGCTCGTCCTTGCCGGCCCATACGGTCATTCGCGGTACCGTGCCCGGGCGTAGCGGCACGCTCGCCGTCCAGGGCGAGCCTATATAGGCTTCACCTGCGCGTTGCCTCACTCGTTCAGCAAGCAAAGCTCAACCGTTTCGCGGCTCGGCGCTAAATTCCGGGTCGTGCTCGCGAGGAACAAACTCGTCTTGCGAGCCTACGGTCAACGCATCACTCGTCGATCCGCGTCTTCAGCGTTTGCGCGGCCGCAGCAGAGTGGCCTGGCCGATCCGCCTCAAGAAATTACCGCGGGTGGGATAGATAGCCGAACCACGAATACAAAAGCCGCTTCAATTGAGCGGCTTTTGTCGTCATAAGCTGGCGGAGAGAGAGGGATTCGAACCCTCGATGGGGATTTTGTCCCCATACGCCCTTAGCAGGGGCGCGCCTTCGACCACTCGGCCATCTCTCCGGGAAGAATGTGTAAGGATATCACACGGCCTGCGGCTTTAGCTTGCCTGATCGAGCCCGAACGTCTTGTGCAAAACGCGCACGGCGAGCTCGGTGTACTTCTCGTCGATGACGATGGAGATCTTGATCTCCGAGGTGGAGATCATCTGAATGTTGATGCCCTCTTCGGCGAGCGCGCGAAACGCGGTGCTCGCGATGCCGGCGTGAGAGCGCATGCCGACGCCAACGATAGACACCTTTGCAATCTTGTCCCCGCCCAGCACCTCGCGCGCCTTAATGTGCTGCTGCACGGGCTTTAAGATCTCCATCGCTTTGGGGTAGTCGTTGCGGGTCACCGTGAACGAGAAGTCGGTAAGTCCGTCGTGCCCGACGTTCTGGACGATCATATCGACGTCGATGTTCGCATCGCCGATGGGCCCCAGTATCTGGTATGCGATGCCCGGACGATCCGGCACGCCCTGCACGGTGATCTTCGCCTCGTCCCGAGTGAATGCTATGCCGGAGATGATCGCCTGTTCCATGTTCTGGTCGTCCTCAAAAGTGATCAGCGTGCCTTCCCCTTCTTCCTCGAAGCTCGAAAGCACGCGCAGCCTTACCCGATACTTGCCTGCAAACTCGACCGACCGGATCTGGAGCACCTTCGAGCCCAGGCTCGCAAGCTCCAGCATCTCTTCGAATGTCACGGTCTTGAGGCGCCGGGCCTCGGGCACGATGCGCGGGTCGGTCGTGTAAACCCCGTCCACGTCGGTGTAAATTTGGCACTCGTCCGCTTTGAGTGCAGCAGCGAGCGCGACACCGGTCGTGTCGGATCCGCCGCGGCCGAGCGTCGTGATGTTGCCGGCGTCGTCGACGCCCTGGAACCCCGCCACGACCACGACACAGTCGTTGTTGAGGGCGGCGCGCATGTTCTGCTCGTCGATGCTCAGTATGCGCGCCTTGGTGAAAGCGCTGTCCGTCAGTATCTTGACCTGGCCTCCGGTGTAGCTCTTCGCCTTGACGCCGAGCTCCATGAGAGCCATGCAGAGCAGCGCGATCGTCACCTGCTCGCCGGTAGAAACCATCACGTCGAGTTCGCGCGGATCGGGACGCGCCTGTATCTCCTTGGCGAGAGCGATGAGGCGGTTGGTCTCGCCCGCCATCGCCGAGACGACAACTACGACCTGATGTCCGCGAGCTTTCCACTTCGCGACGCGACGAGCGACATTCTTGATCCGTTCGGCGCTGCCGACCGAGGTGCCGCCGTATTTCTGAACGATTAACGCCATGGAGAAAACCGAGCGTGGATGTTTGGAGTGTGCAAAGGGTGTGATTTTAATTGATCCAGGAGGTAAAAACGAGGCTTTCCCCTCGTAGACCGTGCAGGTATGCCACCTGCATCTCTGTCCCGGTCGGCACGGATTCGTGAACCTCCCGTGCAAGGCCATGTCAACCGGATAGACCGATCACGCACTGGACGCGAGACGCACATGAAACCATTCGAACGCATTGCCAATCCGAGGGAGATACGCCGCAAGCTGCGCATGAACCAACAGGAATTCTGGTCGCGCATAGGCGTCACCCAGAGCGGCGGCTCCCGGTACGAGAGCGGCCGCACGATGCCCAAGCCGGTGCGCGAACTGTTGAGGCTCGTGCACATCGAGGGCGTGGAGCTCGCGCGCGCAAAGGGCGAGGATCTCGAAGTTGTCGCCTATTTGAAACAGTCCAACCCCCGCCTCTATCGCAGTCTCAAGAAGGCCGCGCTCTCCAAGGCGCCGCGCGGCAAGAAATAGCGCACCCGCTCGCGGGCGGGCTTCCGGTGCGCTTGGTATAATGCGCCCCTCCCCGGAACCCGCCCCTATGCGCATCACCCGCAGGCTGGAATTCGACGCCGGCCACCGCATCCCGCACCACGACAGCCGCTGCAGGCATCTGCACGGCCACCGCTACGCGCTCGAAGTCACCCTATCGGGGCGCCTGATAGAGACCGAAGGCGCATCCCAGCAGGGGATGGTGATGGATTTTTCGGAGGTGAAGGACATCGCGCAGCGGCTCGTCGTCGATGCCTGGGACCACGCCTTCCTCGCATCCAAGACTGACCGGGAGCTGCTCAAATTGCTGGAAGCGATACCCGGACACCGGACAGTAGTGTTCGATGCCCCACCGACCGCCGAGCACCTGGCCGCGGCAGCCTTTCGGATACTGGATGGCGCCTACCGGGACGAATACGGCAACGGACTGAAGCTGGAGCGCGTGCGTCTCTACGAGACGCCGAATTGCTGGGCGGACGCGGTAAGGGGTGAGGTGTAGCCTGCCGGGGTAGATGGCGGAAGGAGTGGGATTCGAACCCACGAGAGCCGCGAGGCTCTGCCGGTTTTCAAGACCGGTGCATTCAACCGCTCTGCCATCCTTCCGAGGCCGGTTTTGGCTTCGGCTAACCTGAAGGTTACCCTACGCCAGCGCGCAAAGATCGCGCGCCAAGACCGGTGCATTCAACCG
>JBLNBW010000214.1:0-22451 GCA_050260255.1 Rhodospirillaceae bacterium
GGGCACCTGGCGGCTGCGCAGCTGCACCAGGAACACGTTCACCTGCGGCTGCACCACATAACCGCCCTTCTTGAGCCCTTCGGCTATCGTGGCCTCGGCCTGCGCCGGCGTCATGCCGGCAACACGCACCGCCCCGAGCAGCGGGAAGGTGATGGTGCCTGATTCGGAAATGCGCGCCTCGGTGGTCATGTCGGGGTTCTGAAACACCGTGATCTTCACGACGTCGCCCACACCCAGGACGGTGTTGGACTGGGTCGATCCATTCGCCGCAGACTGGCCCGCGGACGCGGCAGCGGGTTTCGCGGCGGCTTTTCCGGGCGCGCCGGCGCCGCTGCCGGACAGCGGCAACAGCAGAGCTAACAATGCGGCAGTCACAACAAGCAAACGCTTCATGGCAGGCCTCCTAACGCTCGTTCATTTGATAGAGTGCGCGCCGCACGCCGCGGCGCCGTGCGATCACTTCAGTCCGCTTAAGCCCTTGTCGATGGACGAGGTGTCGTTTTTGGCGGTGTCCGCGGCCTTCTTCGCAGGCTCGGCTTTCGCCGCCGGCTGGCCTTCCGGCTGAGCCTGCGCCACGGGCTTTGCGTACTCGCCGACGTATTCGACTTTGGCGGCGGTACGCAGCCGCTTGACCTCTTCCGTCGCCTGCTCGCCGCGCTTTTGCGTGAGCAGCGCCTGAGCGATGTAGGGCGCCGCTTCAGGCTCGCTCATGGGCAGTTCCTGCCAGCCGGTCAATTGCACGATCAGCGCACGGTTGCCGGCGGGGTAGAACATGACGTCGCCCTGCTTCATGTTCGCGAGCTTGGGCAGGAGATTGCGCGGAAGCTGCTCCGAGGCCTTCATGGAGAAGCTCATGTTGAACTTGATGCCCTTCTCGCGCAGCCAGGACGTGGCGTCGTTCATGTTCTGGTTCTTCGCGAGCTGCGCTTGCAGCGCTTTCATCTGATCTTCGTTCTCGACGGCTGCGAGCACTTCCTGGAAGCGATAGAGGCGCCGCTTGCCGAAGATCTCGGGATGGTCGGCGTAGTACTTCTTGATCTCGTCGCTGGTCGGCATGACGTTTTCCGACAGCGTGCGCTCGATGTAGGCCTGCGCGAGAATCTGACGTCGCGAGTTTTCGATCGCGGTGAGCACGTTCGGATCGCGGTCGAGCTTGGCGTCGATGGCTTTCTGAACGAGCAGTTGCTGGTCTATGAGGCGCTCGAGCACCTGGCGGCCGGCTTCTTTCGGATCGCCCGTTGCAGCCCCGCTTTGCATGAGCGCCGCGTTGATCTGGTGTACGGAGATCTCGTCGCCATTCACCTTCGCGGCGACCTGGGTGGCGGGTTTCTTGTCATCGCTCTTGCCGCAGCCGGCGATCAGGGCAGCAGCAAATATTGCAGACCACAACACTCGACTCTTGCTCATCCTCTTGTCCCTTGTTATGCGTGCGACCGATCAGCGGCGTCGGCCGCAACACCCCGTTGCTTGTGGCAGGTATGCACACGGAAATCCGCGCCGATCGTGCCCCTGCCGTTTTGCTCGCCACACCGGGAAGCATTTCGCGTACCCGATATATCGCTAGAAAAGTTACAGGGGGCGCTCGCCGTCGTACGCAGCGTGCATGCGGATGGGACAAGCGATTGATGCCGTAGGCGTTTCGTGCGGATAGCGGCACCGTCGTGCGGCGGGCTCAACAGCCGCCGGCGCTCACGGTCCACGAAAGGTCAATCAGAAAATGCCGCCGGAATGCGAAGCCGGCGCGGTGTAAAGGAGGGAAAGGGCAGGCGTCGGCCGCACGCGTGCGCGCGGCCGATCGTTACGGCTGTCGCTTAGAAGGAATACTGAACGGTGGCGCCGATGACGTTCACGAGATAGTCGGCGCCCGAAATGTTGGAGCGGCGCTCCTCGCGCTGTGCCGAGAAGTTGACCACCACATGCTCGATCGGAGGCGTATAAACGGCAACCAGCCCGTACGCATTGATCCGGTCCCGGCGATTGCTGCCACCCGGCACGAGGCCGGTGGGATCGAGGTAGTCGCGCTCCTGGCGACGCAAGGTGCCGAGCAGCGTGATCCGGTTGGTCACCGCCCAGGTCGGCGCAATCGTCAAGGTGCGGGCCGTACTGCTTGCGGTGATGACGTCCACGGCAGGACCGAAGTCGCGGCTGTAGTCGACTGTAATACCCGTCTTCCCGGTCGGGCGCCAGTTGAACAGCAGGCTGCCGGTCGTGCCCGAGGTCTCGGGCTGCCCGGGCTGCTGCGGATCGCGGCGGGTGCGTCCCAGGCTGCCCTGGAAGCGGCTGACCGCCGAAGGCGAATAGCCGATGACCGCGCTCACGGAATTCTGGTCGTAGCTGTTATTGAATGGCGAGCCGCGAACGGTGAACAGATTCTTGAAGCGCGTCTCGAGCGTCGAGCCCTGCACGCCGACGTAATTGCCCGAGCCCGTGACGTACTGCAGGCCATAGCTGCGCGTGCTGGTGTCGTTATCGCTCAGGCGGTTGCCCGGATCGCTGTTCTTCTGCGTGCCTTCGGTTGCGCCGAAAGTCAGCCGCCAGTTCGCATGGAAGGGGTAGTTCAGATTGAAGAACGTGAGGTCGGACGTCCTCACGTTGCGGTTGTTGTTCAGCGTCGTCGCGAAGTTGGCGAGGTATTTCGAGCGGGATGTCCCCAGGTCGCCGGTCAACCACGGCCCGAGCTCCCAGCGCCATATGCCGCGCAAGTCCTCCCCATCGAAATCCAGGTTCGAGAACTTGCTGTAGCGGTTCTGGGTCAGGTCCGCGCTGAACAGGAACTGCTGACGGCTCACCGGCAGGATCACCGTGGCGCCGGCATTGAGCGTGGTGATGCTGTCGCTGCGGCCCGTGCTGCCGTCGGGTGCTCTCACTTCGACGCCGCTCGGCGCACGAAAAACGTTGCTGTCGTAGCGCAGGCCGGCGCCCGCGCGCAGTTGCAAGTTCTCGGAACCGAACGCAGCCCACGCGCTCGGGCTGAGCAGCAGCGTGAGGCACGCACATACTGCGCCGGCATATTGTTGTTTCATACTCCCTTGCTCCTCATGCATCCGGCCTGTCGGTGTGGCCGGCCCGCTGACTCCAAGCGCGAGTATAGACGAACCCCCGGCGGTCTGCCCTCACTTTAACTCCGGAGAGCAGCTCCTTGTTTTTCGCGGATTTTAGCATGCGTCGTAAATCTTGCATGGAACACACGGACGTCGCGGTGGATTGTGAAAAAGGTCCGATCGAACATCGCCCCGCCGTGCAGCAACGCGGACTCACGTATTGCGGCGCTCGGACGTGCCGCTCCTGCCGGCAAGTCCGGCGTGCAAGAGCAAGCGTCGCACCCGGGTATCCGTGGCATGCAATCTGCTTCGCATAGCCCAGAGAGGCCGCGACGCGCTTTCGGGAACAGCCATTGCATCGGCGTGGACGACGTCCGATTCCGTGTCACTTAACCAACAGCACAGCTGTCCAAGCCGGTTCAGCGACAGCAGCGAGGTGTGCAGGTGCGAAAACTGAGAAGACTACCGTGGCGCTTGCCCAAGCAAAGCGCGCCGACCGACCACGCGCCCGTGGAGCGGGACGAACCCGTCGAGCGCGAACGGCCCGGGCTCACTCAGCCCGTGGCTTACATCGCGGGCCGCTACGTCTACAGCCATGCGGATCAGCATCACAGCGACGGTCCGCGGCGTGGCTTGTACGCGCGGCACCGCGGCTCACGCGCAGCCTGAAGCGTCCGCATCCTGCGGGGCGCGCCGCCGCTGATCGCATCGGCGATCGCGGCGAGGGCCATGTGTAGCGCCGCGGCGCTTGAGCCATCACGCAATTGCAGCCGAGGAGCTTGAGACATGTTGAAGTGGGCGTTGATCTTCTTCCTGATCTCCATCGTCGCCGGTGTTTTGGGCTTTACCGGCATCGCGGCGGGCGCCGCGAGCATCGCGAAGATCCTGTTCTTCCTCTTCCTGCTGGTGGCGATTGCGATCATCGCTTTTGCAATCATTGCCGGCAAGGCGTTGTTTTAGGCTTTATCCACCGTAGACGGAGGCTGTTCATGTTGAAGCACATCGTAGCGTTGCTGGTGCTCGCCGGATTTCTGGCCGGGTGCAACACGATGGCGGGCGCAGGCAAAGACATCGAGCGCGGCGGCGAAAAAATCCAGAGCGGCGCGGAGAAGACCAAAGAGCGGATGTAACAGCGCCATACGGTCCGGCAAAAGAGGGTTTTGCCGGCCGCGTGGCGATCCAGCGGCCGCTACTTGATGACCTGCAGCTTGGGGCGGCCGCCGGGCGCAGGCGTCGCCGGCGTATCGGGCGGGGGTGCTTCCTCGCTGGCGCCGTTTCCTTCGGCCGCCGGCTCCGGCGGGAAAAACATCCCCTGGCCATTCTCGCGCGCGAATATCCCCGCCACCGCGGACATCGGGATCGAGCACTCACGCGACACGCCGTTGAAACGCGCGGCGAACTGGATCGCGTCGTTGCCTATCGTAAGCTTGTGCACAGCATCGTAGCTCACGTTGAGCACGATCTCGCCATCACGCACGTATTCCTGCGGCACACGCGTGTTCGCATCGACCTTCACCGACAGGTAAGGCGTCAGATTGCTGTCCGAGCACCATTCGTGAATGGCGCGGACGAGGTAGGGCTTGGTCGAGCGTTCCGCCATGTTACTTGCGCATCACCTTTTCGGAAGCCGTCAGCGCGTCGATGAACGCGGGCCGGCTGAACAGGCGCTCCGCATACTTCATCAGCGGGGCGCACTGCTTGGGCAGCTGTATCCCGTAATGATCCAGGCGCCACAGCAGCGGTGCAATCGCCACGTCGAGCATCGAAAACTCGTCGCCGAGCATGAACTTCTGCTTGGCGAACACCGGCGCGATCTGCGTGAGGTTGTCGCGAATCATCGCCCGCCCTTTCTCAGCCTGCTTGGGCGTCCCTTTTTCGATGCCCTCGATGTAGCTGAACATCTCCTGCTCGAATCTGAAGAGAAAGAGTCGTGCCCGCGCCCGCATGACCGGGTCGGCTGGCATGAGCTGAGGATGGGGAAAGCGGTCGTCAATGTACTCGTTGATGATGTTGGACTCGTACAGGATCAGGTCGCGCTCGACGAGCACCGGCACCTGGTTGTACGGGTTCATCACCGCCAGGTCCTCGGGCTTGTTGAACAGATCGACGTCGACGATCTGGAAATCCATGCCCTTTTCGTAGAGCACGATACGGCAACGCTGGCTGAACGGGCAGGTCGTGCCTGAATATAAGGTCATCATGATGGTCGGGCCTAGTGGACGTCTTTCCAGAATTCCTTCTTCAGCATGTAGGCGAGGACGAACAGCACCGACAGCGCGAGCAACACGTACATGCCGAGCATCGTGCGGGTGTTCGCCGCCGGCTCGCTCATGAACGTCATGTAATTCACGAGGTCGGCGACCATGCGGTCATATTCGACCGGCGCCATCGTCCCGGGGCGGTCCACCTCGAGCTTGTGCACGGTGCGCATGTAGCCCGGCCCCGGCTCCCGGACTTCCTTCAGGACCTGTATCCCCTGCAGCTGGTACAGCACATGCGGCATGCCGACGTTGGGAAACACGGTGTTGTTCCAGCCGGTCGGGCGGCTCGGATCGCGGTAAAAGCTGCGCAGGTACGTGTACAGCCAGTCGGCGCCCGAGCCCGCGTGCGAAGCGCGCGAGCGCGCAATGACGGTGAGATCGGGAGGCGCCGCGCCGAACCACTGCTTGGCGTCCTTCGCGTCCATCGCGATCTTCATGAGATCGCCCACCTTGCCGTCGCCGAATATCAGGTTGTCCTTGATCTGCGCATCGGTAAGGCCGATGTCGTGCAACCGGTTGTAGCGCATGTAGTTCGCGCTGTGGCAATTCAGACAGTAATTGACGAACGTGCGGGCGCCGCGCTGAAGCGACGCGATGTCATGCGTGTCGATCGGCGCACGGTCGAGCGCGATCTCCGCTTCCGCGGCGCCGGCGAGATTCGGCACGGCAAGGAGAGCGGCAAGCAGTATGGCTTTGATGTTCATGTTCGCTCCCTTACCACGTCACGCGCCCGGGTTCCGGCCGCGTCTTGTCCATGCGCGAATACCACGGCATCAGCGCGAAGAATGCGAAGTACAGCACCGTGCACAGCTGTGCGAGAAGAGTGCCGATGTCGGTCACGGGCTGCGTGCCGAAATAGCCGAGCACGAGGAACGCCAGGACGAACACCGTGAGCGCCGATTTGTACAGCGTGCCTTTGTACCGGATCGACTTCACCGGACTGCGGTCGAGCCACGGCATGAAGAAGAAGATCACCACTGCGCCGCCCATCAGCGCCACGCCCCACACTTTTGCGTCGATGGTGAAGAAGCCGAGCAGCAGCACGGCGACGACGGCGACGGTGATTATTCGTGCGCGCAGGGTCGTCACGCTGCGAGCGACCAGTATGCCCATCGCTATCGCGCCTGCGGCAAGCACCCAGACGAAGTTCTCCGTCGTCGCGCGCAGGATGGAGTAGAAGGGCGTGAAATACCACACCGGCGCAATATGCGGCGGCGTTTTCAGCGGATCGGCCGGGATGAAGTTGTTGTACTCCAGGAAGTAGCCGCCGAATTCCGGCATGAAGAACAGGATCAGCGAGAACACGATCAGGAAGACCACGGCGCCGAGCATGTCCTTCACCGTGTAGTACGGATGGAACGGTATGCCGTCGACGGGATGGCCGTTCGTGTCCAGTGTCTTCTTGATCTCGACGCCGTCCGGGTTGCTCGAGCCGACTTCGTGGAGCGCCAGGATATGAGCGGCCACGAGCGCGATCAGGGCGAGCGGTATCGCGATCACGTGGAAGGCGAAAAAGCGGTTGAGCGTCGCATCCGACACGACGTAGTCGCCGCGTATCCACAGCGACAGATCGGGTCCGATGATCGGCAGTGCATCGAACAGGTTCACGATCACCTGCGCGCCCCAGTACGACATCTGGCCCCACGGCAGGAGGTAGCCGAAGAACGCTTCGGCCATGAGCATGAGGTAGATGATCATGCCGAAGATCCAGATGAGCTCGCGCGGCTTGCGGTACGAGCCGTACATCAGGCCGCGGAACATGTGGAGGTACACGACGATGAAGAACGCCGAGGCGCCCGTCGAATGCATGTAGCGGATCAGCCAGCCCCACGGCACGTCGCGCATGATGTATTCCACCGAGGCGAACGCGTCTGCCGCGCTCGGCTTGTAATGCATCACGAGGAAGATGCCGGTCACGATCTGGATCACGAGCACCAGCAGCGCGAGCGAGCCGAAGTAGTACCAGAAGTTGAAGTTCTTGGGCGCGTAGTACTCGGAGAGATGCTCGCGCCACATCGACATCAACGGGAAACGCGCGTCGATCCAGGTCAACACGCCATTGAACGGGCCGGCGCCCGTCACGGGCTGCTTCTCAGTCGCCGCCATCGTCACGCTCCCTTGGTGTCTTCGCCGATGACAAGCTTGGTGTCGCTCAGGAACTTGTACGGCGGCACCACCAGGTTGTCTGGGGCAGGTTTGTTCTTGTAGACGCGGCCGGCGAGGTCGAACAGCGAGCCGTGGCAGGGGCAGTAGAAGCCGCCCTGCCAGTCGGCGGCGAAGGGCTCCGGCGTTGGGGCCAGCCGGTCGACCGGCGAGCAGCCCAGGTGGGTGCAGATGCCGACGAGGATGAGGTATTCGGGCTTCAGCGAACGGTACTCGTTCTTCGCATAGTCCGGCTGATGGCTGCGCTTGCTCTGCGGGTCGGCGACTGCGTCGTCGCTAGCTTTCACCCGGTCGAGCATTTCCTTCGTGCGGCGCACGATCCAGACCGGCTTGCCGCGCCACTCGACGGTCATCTTCTGGCCGGGTTGAAGCGCGGAAAGGTCGACTTCCACCGGAGCGCCGGCGGCCTTGGCGCGCTCGGACGGCAACATGCTAGCGACGAAGGGTACGGCGACTGCGCCGGTGGCTACGCCACCTGCAACGCCGGTCGCCGCAACGAGAAAGCGCCGCTTGCCCTCATCAGGTCGTTGTTCAGACATGCGTTTATGTCCTGGCTCGTGCGAAAAAGCGAGCATTTTACACAAATGCATCGCAAAAAGCGAAATTGAAGGAAGAAAAAGCCCGAACGATCAGCGGCTTACGGCAGATTTCAAGCGTCGCGGGAAGGGCTTAGACGGGATTGGCAATCTCGATAAAGCGGTGCTCAAGACCGAAGCGCGCCGCAAGATGCGCTCCCAACGCCTCGATGCCGTAGCGCTCCGTCGCATGGTGACCGGCCGCCATGAACGCCACGCCGCTCTCGCGGGCGGCATGGAAGTTCTGCTCGGACACTTCGCCCGTGAGGTACAAATCCACGCCAAGGGCCGCAGCCTGCTCGAAATAGCCCTGCGCAGCACCGGTGCACCATGCGATGCGCCGCACCGCACGCTGCGGGTCACCTATAGTGAGCGGCTGACGTTGAAGACGACCACCGACGTGCTCGGCGAATTCCTGCAGCGGCATCGGCTGCTCGAGCGTGCCGTAGGCGCCGATGTTCTGGTCGCCGAACCGGCCTTCCGGCATGATGCCCAAGTGCCGCGCCAGCGTGGCGTTGTTGCCGATTTCGGGATGGGCATCGAGCGGCAGATGATAGGCAATGAGGTTCAGGTCGTGGGAAACCAGCGTGCCTATGCGCCGTCGGCGCATGCCGGTGATGCGCGCGTCTTCGCCTTTCCAGAAATAGCCGTGATGGACGAGCACTGCATCGGCACCCGCCTCTACTGCCGCATCGAGCAGGTCGTGCGACGCGGTGACGCCCGTGACGATGACGTCAACATGGTCGCGCCCTTCCACCTGCAGGCCGTTTGGGCAATAATCGCGGAACGCCGCGACTTGCAGATATTCGTCGAGATAGGCGACGAGGTCGTCGCGAAGCATAACGTCCCAGCTCCCAAAAAAGCGATTCTACCGGACTCGTTTCCGGGCCCCGCTACCTGCCCATCATGATGCGCAAGCTCTGGCTCACGTTCGCGCAGACCGCGACAGTCTGCGTTGCAATACTGTTCGTCGTCTCGACGTTGCGGCCTGATCTTCTGCCGTGGAGCACGCACGGCAGCGTCGTGACGGTGCGCGAGCACGAGCCGGTCGAGCCGGCCGGCGCCGGCAAGCGCGCGAACTCGTTCAGCGATGCCGCGCAAAAGGCGATGCCCGCCGTCGTGAACATCTACACCACGAAGGAAGTGAAGCAGCAGCGCCAGCCCTTCATGGACGACCCCGTGTTCCGCTACTTCTTCGGCGAACAACCCGAGTCGCGGTCGCAGCGGAGCACGAATCTCGGCTCCGGCGTCATCGTGAGCGAGAAGGGCTACATCGTCACCAACAGCCACGTGGTGGAAGCCGCGGACGAAATTGAAGTGGCGCTCGCTGACACCCGCCGCGCGAAGGCTCGCATCGTCGGCACGGACCCGGATACGGATCTCGCGGTATTGAAGATCGATCTTCCCAAGCTGCCCGCGATCACGCTCGGCCAGTCGGACGCCGTGCGCGTGGGGGATGTCGTGCTCGCCATCGGCAACCCGTTCGGCGTGGGACAAACCGTGACGCTCGGTATCGTGAGCGCGCTCGGCCGCAGTCACCTCGGCATCAACACCTTCGAGAACTTCATACAGACTGACGCAGCGATCAATCCCGGCAACTCGGGCGGTGCGCTGGTGGACGTCAACGGCAACCTCATCGGCGTCAACACCGCCATCTATTCGCGCACCCCGGGCGGCGCATCGCTCGGCATAGGCTTCGCCATACCGGTGAGCACCGCAAAGCAGGTGCTCGAGCAGATCGTCGAGACCGGCGCAGTCACCCGCGGCTGGATGGGCGTCGGCGTGCAGGACATGACGCGCGAGCTCGCCGAATCGTTCAAGCTGCCCGACATCCGCGGCGCACTGATCACCGAAGTGTTTCGCGGCACGCCCGCGGACAAAGCCGGGCTGCGCGTCGGCGACATCCTCATCGCGGTCGAAGGAAAACCAGTAGTCGATTCGGCCGGCATGCTCAATCTCGTGGCCGAGCTTGCGCCCGGTTCGCCGGTCACGCTCAAGGTGGTGCGGGATCAGAAAGAGCTGGAGCTGCGCGCGGTCATAGGGCGCCGTCCCAAGCACCAGGCGCGCCGCGAATAGCCGCGCGCTTACGGCGGCAGCTGCTCGGTGCGGTCTTCGGCGTTCTGTCGGCCGACGAACCGCGCCACCGCTATCCCCGCCTCGTACAGCACGCACAGCGGCACCGCGAGCATCACCTGGGACAGCACGTCCGGCGGCGTGACCACGGCGGCGATCACGAACGAGCCGACGATGAAGTACGGCCGGAAGCTCTTCAGCTGCTCGATGCTCACTATCCCCATGCGCACCAGCACGATCACCGCGACCGGCACTTCAAAGGTGACGCCGAAGGCGAGGAAAAGCGTGATGACGAAGTTGAGGTAGTTCTCGATGTCCGGCGCGACCGAAATGCTCTTGGGCGCGATCGTGTTCACGAACTTGAACACCACGCCGAACACGAAGAAATAGCAGAAAGCGATGCCGAGAAGGAACAGCATCGTGCTCGCGATGACAAGCGGAAGCACCAGCCGCTTCTCGTGCAGATAAAGACCCGGAGCGATGAAGGCCCACGCCTGGTACAGCACGTAAGGCAAAGCGATGACGAACGCCACCATCATCGCGACTTTCACCGGTATGAGGAACGGCGTCACCACCCCGGTCGCAATCATGTGCGAGCCCTCGGGCAGCGTGCGCATCATCGGCAGCGCGAGAAAATCGTAGAGCTCCGACGCCCAGGGAAAAAGACACACGAACACGACCGCCACCGCCACCAGCGAGCGCAGCAGTCGATCGCGCAGCTCCATCAGATGCGAGATGAAAGTCTCTTCGCTCATCGCATCAGCGCGGGATCACGCCCGCTTCTCCCCGTGCGGCGGCGCGGACGCGTGCTCGCCGGATTCGCGCGGCAGCTGCTCCGTGCTTGCCGACGCCGTCTCGCTCGTCGGCGTCGGCGGCGCGACGGGCGGCTGCGCCGCATCCGTCGCCGCTTCGCGCGTGATCTTGTTGAGCTCATCCTCCGCGTCCCGCACTTCCTGCGTGACGCTGGTCTCTATCGAGCGCGCCGCCTGCTCCATTTCCGATTGCAGCTTGCGCAGCTCCTCGAGCTGCATCTCGCGGGTGATGTCGGCCTTCACGTCGTTCACGTAGCGCTGCATGCGTCCGAAGAGCAGGCCGAGCGTGCGGGCGACTTTGGGAAGGCGCTCCGGGCCGATGACGATCAGCGCCACGACGGCAATGACCATCAGCTCGGAGAACCCGATGTCGAACATGGCGGGAGAGCGGGGTTGATATGAGGGCGCGCGATGCGCGCCGTGTCGATCACGCGCGGGGTTGGCTTTCCTTGCGCGCTTCGCCTTCTATCGTCTGACCGGCCGAGGGCGGAATTTCTGTCTTGGCGGCTTTCTCGTCGCTTTCGCGCATGCCTTGCTTGAAGCCTTTCACGGCCCCGCCGAGATCCTCGCCGATATTGCGCAGCTTCTTCGTCCCGAATATCAACACCACCACCAGCAGGACGATGAGCCAGTGCCAGATGCTAAATGATCCCATAGTTCACTCCTTGCTCCGCTCCCGGAAGGAGCATGTACCGGAGCCCATGTTTACCTTCGGTGATTGCTGCCCAGCGCACGAACGTCAGTCCTTGCCACTGCCGCGTGAATTCTTCTCCGCGATGCCCGATACGCCTTCGCGGCGCACGAGCTCCTGCAGGACGTCCTCGGGGCGCACGCCATGCCAGGCAAGCAGCACCAGGGTGTGAAACCACAGATCGGCCGCTTCGCGTACGAGATGCAGTGTATCACCCTCTTTGGAGGCGAGTAGCGTCTCGGCCGCCTCTTCGGCGATTTTCTTGAGGATCGCGTCCTGCCCTTTGTGCATGAGGCTCGCGACGTATGACTGCGACGCCTCCGCGTGCTTGCGCGCTTCTATGGTGTCAGCCAGGCGGCCGAGTATGTCGCGGTCTGCGCTCACTTTTTGTAGATCTCCGCCGGATCCTTGAGCACCGGATCGGTCGCGACCCAGGTTCCCCCGTCCAGGCGCTGGAAAAAACAGCTGTGCCGGCCCGTATGACAGGCGACGCCCCCCATCTGTTCCACCTCGAGCAGCACCGCGTCGTCGTCGCAGTCCAGCCGTATGGCGAGCACGCGCTGCACGTGGCCCGATTCCTCGCCCTTGTGCCAGAGTTTCTTGCGCGAGCGCGACCAGTAGTGCGCCTCGCCCGTCTCGAATGTCTTCTTCAGCGCGTCGCGGTTCATCCATGCGAGCGTGAGCACGCGCCCGGAGCTACGCTCCTGCGCAATGGCAGGCACCAGCCCGTCCTGCGCCCAGTTGACCTTGTTGAGCCAGTTGTCGTTCATTTTCGTTCGGCGTCGAGCGCCGGATGGATTGTATCGCTACGCGCGGACTTCGATGCCCCGCCCGGCCATGTATTCTTTGGCCTGCCTCACCGTCCACTCGCCGTAGTGGAAAATGCTCGCCGCGAGCACCGCATCCGCGCGGCCGGTGAGGATGCCGTCCGCCAGGTCCTTTAGCCCGCCCACGCCGCCGCTCGCGATGACCGGGACGTCGAGTGCATCCGACATGGCGCCCGTGAGCTCGAGATCGAAGCCGCTGCGCGTGCCGTCGCGGTCCATGCTCGTGAGCAATATTTCGCCGGCACCGAGCGATTGCATGCGGCGCCCCCATTCGATCGCGTCGAGCCCCGTCGCGCGGCGACCGCCGTGGGTGAACACCTCCCAGCGATTCGCGGCATCGGGCACGCGCTTGGCGTCGATCGCTACGACAATGCATTGCGAGCCGAACCGTGCTGCCGCGTCCGCCACGACTTGCGGGTCCTGCACCGCGGTCGTGTTGATGCTCACCTTGTCTGCGCCAGCGTTGAGCAGCCGGCGCACGTCGGCGACGCTCCGCACGCCGCCGCCCACCGTAAGCGGTATGAACACCTGCGAGGCGACCTGCTCCACGATGCCGAGGATCAGGTCCCGGCCGTCGCTGCTTGCCGTGATATCGAGAAACGTCAGCTCGTCGGCGCCCTGCTCGTCATAGCGGCGAGCGATTTCGACGGGATCACCCGCGTCGCGCAGACCGACGAAGTTGACGCCTTTCACCACGCGCCCTGCCGTGACATCGAGACACGGGATAACCCGTTTTGCCAGACCCATTACGATATGCCCCGATCAGCCGCGCGTGCAGGCGGCGTCGAGAAGAACGGGTGTCGAGCGCACGAGACGCGCCATCAGCTCTTGGACGGGCACAGCTCGTCCGCGAGCTTCTGCGCGGCGACGAAATCGAGCGTGCCCTGGTAGACGGCGCGGCCGGTGATGGCGCCGACGATGCCCTCGGACTCCACCTTGCACAGAGCTTCGACGTCGCTCAGGTTGTGCAGCCCCCCGCTGGCAATGACCGGCGCAGTGAGCTTGCGCGCGAGCGCGACCGTCGCATCGATGTTGACCCCGGAGAGCATGCCGTCGCGACCGATGTCGGTATAGATGATCGCCTCGACGCCGTAGTCCTCGAACTTCTGTGCAAGATCGATGACGTCGTGTCCGGTCATCTTCGACCAGCCGTCCACGGCCACCTTGCCGTCCTTTGCATCGAGGGCCACCAGCACGTGGCCGCCGAACGCGGTGCACGCATCGTGCAGAAAGCCCGGTGTCTTCACCGCCGCCGTGCCGATGATGACGTAGCTTACGCCGTAGTCGAGATACCGCTCTATCGTGTCGAGATCGCGTATGCCGCCGCCGAGCTGTATCGGCATGCGATCGCCGACCGCCGCCGCGATCGCCTTGATCGCGCCTTCGTTCTTCGGCTTGCCGGCCGCGGCGCCGTTGAGATCGACGACGTGCAGCCGCCGCGCGCCGCGCTCCAGCCACAGCTCGGCCATGGCCACCGGGTCGTCGGAGAACACCGTCACGTCGTCCATGTCGCCCTGCTTCAGGCGCACGCACTTTCCGTCTTTGAGATCGATCGCAGGAATGATCAGCATAGGCAAAGCAGCGAACCGTGAAGTCGCTCTATCGGAGCATAAACGTGGGCTGGAGGAAAAGCAGAAAGTCGTTTTCGCAAACGGTTGTCGGATATCGTTTTAGCATACTACCTCAATCGCGCGCGAATTGTCGCTATCCGGGCGTTAAGCCGCCGGGGGCCACGCGGCGAAGTTCGCCAGCAGGCGCAACCCCGCATCCTGGCTTTTCTCCGGGTGAAATTGGACGGCGAACACGTTGCCGCGCGCCGCGGCGCACGTGAAATCGAACGGATAGCGGCTGGTTCCGGCGATCGTCGACGGATCGGCCGGCACCGGGAAATAGCTGTGCACGAAGTAAAAGCGCGTCCCGTCCGCGATGCCTTCCCACATCGCGTGCGGCCGCGACTGCCGCACTTCGTTCCACCCCATGTGCGGCACCTTGAGCTTGTTCCCCCGCTCGTCCGCCATGCGATCGGCCGGGAAACGCACGACGCGCCCCGGCAAGACGCCGAGTCCCGGCGTGTCGCCTTCCTCGCTGTGCTCGAACAGCATCTGCAGGCCTATGCAGATGCCGAGGAAAGGCTTGGACCGTGCCGCGCCGGTGACCGCGGCACGCAAGCCACGTGCATCGAGCTCGCGCATGCAGTCGCGCATCGCGCCCTGCCCCGGAAATACGACGCGCTCCGCAGCCTCGACCGCCATCGGGTCGCTCGTTACAACGACTTCAACGCCGGGCGCGACGTGCTCCAGCGCCTTGGCGACGGAGCGCAGGTTGCCCATGCCGTAATCGATGACTGCAATGCGGGTCATGTGAATGCGAAGGTTCTGTGAAGGTGGCGCCTGGCGGCACCCCAAGTCGAAGCGGACCGTGAACGCCTATAGCGTGCCTTTGGTGGACGGCATCGCGCCTTCCATACGCGTGTCGGCCTCCACCGCCATGCGCAATGCACGACCGAAAGCCTTGAACACCGTCTCGGACTGGTGGTGTGCGTTCACGCCGCGCAGGTTGTCGATGTGCAGGGTCACCAGCGCGTGGTTCACGAAACCCTGGAAGAATTCATGCACGAGATCGACGTCGAACTCGCCCACGCGGGCGCGCGAAAACGGCACGTGGAATTCCAGGCCCGGCCGTCCGGAGAAATCGATCACGACGCGCGAGAGTGCCTCATCGAGCGGAACGTACGCATGACCGTAGCGCCGTATGCCTTTGCGGTCGCCGATGGCGCGCGCCACAGCCTGCCCGAGGGTAATACCGATGTCTTCGACCGTATGGTGCGCGTCGATGTGCAGGTCGCCTTCGGCCGCGATGTCGAGATCCACCGCACCGTGACGGGCGATCTGATCCAGCATGTGGTCGAGAAAAGGCACGCCGGTCGCAAGCCGCGAGCGGCCGGTGCCATCGAGATTCACGCGCACCGAAATGCGGGTCTCGAGCGTGTTGCGGGTAACCTGCCCCTCGCGAGCCATGATGGCGGTAGTCCGTTAAGGTAAGCCGTTGATTGCCGAGTATATGCGAATTTGCCGAACGCTGCGGGCTCAGCGGCGAACGATGTCCCGCAGCGCCTCCACCAGCCCGGCGCATTGCTCGTCGGTGCCGATCGTAATGCGAAGAAACGGGGCTATGCGGGGCGGGTTGTGGAAGTGGCGCACGATGATGCTGCGGCTGCGCAACTCCGACGCGAGATCACCGCCGTCGCGCCCCGGATAACGCGCGAACACGAAGTTCGCCGCCGAAGGCAGCACCTCGAAGCCGAGGGCCTCGAGGCTCTCGACCAGCGTCGCCTTGGTGGCGACCACCTTGCCGCACATCGCCCGAAAATATTCGACGTCCTCCATGGCCGCGACAGCGCCCGCCTGCGCGAAGCGGTCGAGCGGATAGGAGTTGAAGCTGTTCTTGACGCGATTGAGCGCTTCGATGAGAGCCGGGTGCCCGGTCGCATAGCCCACCCGCAGCCCCGCCAGTGCGTGCGACTTCGAGAGCGTATGCGTCACCAGGAGTTGCGGGTAGCGGCGCACGAGCGGCACGACCGATTCGCCGCCGAAGTCGACGTACGCCTCGTCGATGACCACCACCGAATCGCCGTTCGCACGCAACAGCCGCTCGATCTCGGTCACCGGCACGAAACGACCGGTGGGCGCGTTGGGATTCGGGAAAATGATGCCTCCGTTCGCCCGCAGGTAATCGTCGATGCGGATCTCGAACGCTTCCGTGAGCGGAATCTGCACGCTCGGTATGCCGTACAGGCCGCAGTACACCGGATAGAAGCTGTACGTAATGTCCGGGAAGAGCACCGGCGCATCATGCTTGAGCAGCCCGTAGAACACGTGCGCGAGGACTTCATCCGAGCCGTTGCCGACGAAGACATTCTCCGGCTCGATGCCGTGGCGTTTGGCGATCGCCTCGCGCAGCCGGTCGCTGCCCGGATCGGGGTAGAGGCGCAGCGTGTCGCCGATCTCGCCGCGCAGCGCTTCGAGCACGCGCCGGCTCGGGCCGTACGGGCTCTCGTTCGTGTTGAGCTTCACGAGGTTGGGCAGCTTCGGCTGCTCGCCGGGGACGTAAGGCGTGAGCCCCCGCACCACTTCGCTCCAGTAGCGGCTCATGATCGATCGGCAAAGCGCAGCTCGGCCGAGCGCGCGTGAGCGGTGAGTCCTTCGCCGTGCGCGAGCTCCGAAGCTATCTTGCCGAGCTTTGCCGCGCCATCGGGCGAAATGCGAATGACGCTCGAGCGCTTCTGGAAGTCGTACACGCCGAGCGGCGAGGAAAAGCGCGCCGTGCGCGACGTGGGCAGCACGTGGTTCGGTCCTGCGCAATAGTCGCCGAGCGACTCCGAAGCATGCCGCCCCATGAAAATCGCGCCGGCGTGCCGAATTTTCGGCAGCAGCGCTTCGGGCTGCGCCACCGAGAGCTCGAGATGCTCCGGGGCGATGCGGTTCACCAGCGCACAGGCTTCGTCGAGGTCACGGACTTCGATCAGCGCGCCGCGCCCGGCCAGCGACGCTTCGATCACAGCACGCCGCGGCATGTCGGCAAGCTGACGCGCCATGCTTTGCGCGACGCGCTCGATGTACTGCGCATCGGGGCAGAGCAGGATGGCCTGCGCGAGCTCGTCATGCTCGGCCTGTGAAAACAAATCCATCGCGATCCAGTCCGGATCGGTCGCGCCGTCGCACACGACGAGAATCTCCGACGGCCCGGCCACCATATCGATGCCGACCACGCCGAACACGCGGCGCTTCGCCGCGGCCACGTACGCGTTGCCGGGACCCACGATCTTATCGACGGCAGCGATGCTTTCGGTGCCGTACGCGAGCGCCGCAACCGCCTGTGCGCCGCCGATCGTGTACACGCGGTCCACGCCGCACAGTGCCGCCGCAGCAAGGACAAGATCGTTGCGTTCGCCGCCCGGCGTCGGCACGACCATGACGACTTCGCTCACGCCTGCAACTTTCGCAGGCAGTGCGTTCATGAGCACGGACGAAGGATAAGCCGCCTTGCCGCCCGGCACATACAGCCCGACGCGATCGAGCGGCGTCACCTGCTGGCCGAGTTCGCTGCCGTCGGCATCGCGATAGCTCCACGACTGCATGCGCTGGTGCTCGTGGTAGGCGCGTACGCGTTCGGCAGCCGCCCGCAATGCGTCACGCTGCCGGACCGGCAGGCCATCCAGCGCCCGCTGCATGTCGGCCGGAGCGATCTGCAACTCGGCGACCGACTTCGCCGCCACGCGGTCGAAGCGGGTCGTGTACTCGAGCACCGCCGCATCACCGCGCTGTTTGACGTCGGCGAGTATTGCGGCGACAGCGGCATCGACGGCAGGGTCCTGCGCCGTGTCGAAAGCGAGAAGCTCCGCAAGGCGCGCATCGAAATCCGCTTGCCGGGTGGAGTAGCGACGGATGACCTTCACTGGGCGGCTCCGCTGAAGGCATCGAGCAACGGCTGTATCGCATCGCGCTTCAATTTCAGCGCCGCCTGGTTCACGACCAGACGCGAGCTGACCGGCGCGATTTCTTCCACGGCCGTCAGCCCATTCGCTTTCAACGTATTGCCGGTGCTCACGAGGTCGACGATCGCCTCCGCCAAGCCCACCAGCGGGGCGAGCTCCATCGAGCCATACAGCTTGATGAGGTCGACGTGCATGCCTTTGCGGGCGAAGTGCTCGCGCGCAGTCCGCACGTACTTGGTAGCGACGCGCAGGCGGGCGCCCTGCCGCACCGCGGCCTGATAATCGAAGTCGTCGCGCACGGCCACCATCATCCGGCAACGGGCAATGCCGAGATCGAGCGGTTGATACAGTCCCTGACCGCCATGCTCGTCCAGCACATCCTTGCCCGCGATACCCAAGTCTGCGCCGCCGTGTTGTACATACGTCGGGACGTCGGTCGCGCGCACGATGATGAGCCGCACGTCGCGGCGATTGGTCGCGATGATGAGCTTGCGTGAGGCTTCCGGATTTTCGCGCGGCACGACACCCGCGGCCTCGAGCAGCGGCGTCGTTTCCTCGAATATGCGGCCCTTGGAGAGGGCGATGGTGATCATGGGACGGGGAGCCGGCAGAAAGGGTTGAATTCTAACGCAAATCGGCCTGCGAGCCGAGCACTGCGCGTGTCGTTCGGTTAAACTTGCGTCGATGCAGAGACTGCCACAGAGCCATGCCTAACGACCACATCGTCGAAATCACCGATCTCGCCTTCTCGTACGGCGACCGTGAAATCTTCAGAAGCGTGAACCTCACGATCCCGCGCGGACAGATCGTGGGCATCATGGGCGCGAGCGGGTCGGGCAAGAGCACGCTCATGCGGCTCATCAGCGGACAGGTGAGCCCCGCGCGCGGCACGGTGAAAGTCATGGGCGAGAACGTGCACGCACTCTCGCGTGATGACCTCTTCCGCCTGCGCCGCAAGATGGGCATGCAGTTCCAGCAAGGCGGGCTGTTCACCGATCTCTCGGTGTTCGAGAACATCGCATTCCCGATGCGCGAGAAGACGGACCTGCCCGAAGACATGATCATCGACATGGTGCTGATGAAGCTCAATGCGGTAGGGCTGCGCGGCGCGGCGAACCTCATGCCGTCCGAGCTGTCTGGCGGCATGGCGCGGCGTGTCGGGCTCGCGCGCGCGATTTCGCTCGATCCGGCGCTCATCATGTACGACGAGCCGTTCGCCGGCCTCGATCCAATATCTTGCAACGTGATCGCGAACCTCATCCGACAGCTGAACGACGCGCTCGGCGTGACGAGCATCGTGGTGTCGTACGATGCTCAGGAAGCGCTCAAAGTCGTGGATTACGTCTACTTCATCGCTGACGGCATCATCGCCGCGCAAGGCACGAACGCGGAAGTGAAGGCTTCGACCGACCCGTTCGTGCACCAGTTCATCCGCGGCCAGCCCGATGGACCGGTGCCTTTCCACTATCCCGCGGAGAGCTACACGGCAGATCTCGAACTTTAGGTCGAGATCGGCCGGTGAGGAGTAAGGGGTAAGGAGAAAAAGCGCTCTTTCTCCTCACTCACCACCGCACGGCGCACATCAGCGTACGCGCCGGATCCGGGCGCCGAGGCGAGAAAGCTTTTCCTCGATGCGCTCGTAGCCGCGGTCGAGGTGGTATACGCGCTCCACCGTCGTTGCGCTGTGCGCGATCAAGCCGGCCAGCACGAGGCTCGCCGAAGCGCGCAGGTCCGTTGCCATCACTGTCGCGCCCTCGAGACGCGGCACCCCTTTGACGACCGCCGTGTTGCCCTCGACTTCGATGTCGGCGCCAAGGCGACGCAGCTCCTGGACGTGCATCAGCCGATTCTCGAAGATCGTCTCGGTAATGACCGCGGTGCCGCGCGCAACAGCATTGAGCGCCATAAACTGCGCCTGCATGTCCGTAGGAAACGCCGGATATGGTGCGGTGCGCACGTTCACCGATTGCAGCGCAGCCGGTGCATCGGCGCGTATCCAGTCCTCGCCCGATTCTATGCTTGCGCCCGACTCGCGCAGCTTGTCGACGACGGCGTCGAGTATGCCGGCGCGCGCTCCCGTAACGGTCACCGATCCGCCGGTCGCGACACCGGCAACCAGGAAGGTTCCGGTCTCTATCCGATCCGGCATCACGCGGTAGCGTGCGCCGCGCAGCCGGTCGACGCCCTCGATCGTGATGACATCCGTGCCTGCGCCGCCGATCTTCGCACCCATCGCGATGAGGCAGTTCGCGAGATCGACGACTTCCGGCTCGCGCGCTGCGTTCTCGATCACGGTGATGCCCTCCGCGAGAGTCGCCGCCATCATCAGATTCTCGGTCCCCGTGACGGTAACGAGGTCCATGCAAATGCGCGCGCCTTTCAATTTGCCCGCCTTTGCGATCATGTAACCGTGCTCCATCGCGATGGTGGCGCCCATCGCCTGCAGGCCCTTGATGTGCTGATCGACAGGACGCAGGCCTATGGCGCAACCGCCGGGCAGCGACACGCGCGCCTCGCCGCACCGCGCCAACAGCGGCCCGAGCACGAGCACCGAAGCCCGCATGGTCTTCACGAGCTCGTACGGCGCAATGGGATTCGTGAGCTCGGCCGAGCGCAATTCGACGCCGAGTTTGTCGTCGAGGGAAATGGAGGCCCCCATCTGCCCGAGGAGATTCAGCATTGTCGTCACATCGCGCAGATGCGGGACGTTCTCCACCACCAGCGGCTCCGAAGTGAGCAGCGCTGCGCACAATATCGGCAGCGCCGCGTTTTTCGCTCCGGAAATCGGCACCTCGCCGCGCAGCGGCACGCCGCCTTCGATGACCAGCTTATCCATGTATGAGAATCCGGCGGGAGTGTATGTCCCGCGTCAACGTGCCGCCCATTGCTCGGGCGTGAGCGTCTGCATCGACAGCGCATGTATCTCTTCGCGCATGCGGTCGCCCAGCGCCTTGTAAACCAGCTGATGCTGCTGCACTTTCGATTTGCCGCGAAAGAGCGGGCTCACGATCACCGCTTCGAAGTGGTGGCCATCGCCTTCCACTTGCACGTGCTCGCACTGCAGCCCTTGCTCGATATAACCCTTGATGTCGACGGGTTGCACCATGTCAATGCCTCAATTTGTAACCGCTGCGGATGAGTTGGAGAGTGAGCAATGATAAGGCCAGGAAACTCACCGCTACAACGCCCAAACTCATCCATGGCGACACGTCGCCGTAGCCGAAAAATCCGTAGCGGAAGCCGTCGATCATGTAGAAGATCGGGTTGAGATGCGACAGCCACTGCCAAAACGGAGCGAGGCTGTGTATCGAGTAGAACACCCCCGAGAGGAACGTGAGCGGCAGGATGATGAAGTTCTGGAAGGCCGCCAGCTGGTCGATTTTGTCCGAGTGCATGCCGCCGATGATGCCCAAGGCCCCCATCACGCCGCTGCCCGCGATCGCAAACGCGAGAGCCCAGAGCGGATGAGCAAGCGGCACGTGCACGAACCAGATGGTCGCGAGAAACACACCGCTGCCGACGGTCATTCCGCGCGCCATGGCGGCAAGCAGATAAGCGGCGAAGAATTCGCGGTGCGAGAGCGGAGGCAGCAGAATGAACACGATATTGCCCGTCATTTTCGACTGCATGATGCTCGACGAGCTGTTCGCGAACGCATTCTGCAGCACGGACATCATCGCAAGACCCGGAATCAGGAATGCCGTGTAATCGACGCCGGGATAGACCTCGACGTGATTGCGCAGCGTATGCGCGAAGACGAGCAGATACAGCAGCGATGTCAGCACCGGAGCGAGTATGGTCTGCACGCTCACTTTCCAGAAGCGCAGCCATTCCTTGTAGAACAGCGTGTAGAACCCGTGCAGCGGCCGATACGGCTGAAGCATCCGTTCCACGATCAATGTCCCGACATGATGTGTACGAACACTTCTTCGAGATCGGGCCTGGCGATCTCCATCTCCAGCAGACGCACGCCGCTCGTACGCAATGCGGCGAGCACCGGCTCGAGCTCGGCATAATCCTTCAGCGCGAGACGCCAGGCGCCGGGTGCCGATTGCTGTACGGCGAGCGGCGCCAGCGCTTCCGGCAAGCGATCGGCGTCGAGCCGCACATCGACATGACAGCCCGCATGGGTGGTGCGCAGTAAATTGGCGGTCGTGTCGAGCGCAACGATGCGCCCCTGCTTGAGCATTGCGATGCGGCCGCACAACGCTTCCGCTTCCTCGAGGTAGTGGGTGGTGAGCACGATAGTATGGCCGTCGCCGTTGAGCCGCCGGATGAAGGCCCACAGCGCCTGGCGCAGCTCCACGTCGACGCCGGCCGTCGGCTCATCGAGCACGATGACGGGCGGCTTGTGCACGAGAGCCTGCCCCACCAGCACGCGACGCTTCATGCCGCCGGACAGCGCGCGCATGTTCGTGTCGGCCTTGTCGGTGAGATCGAGGTTGTGCATGACCTCCTCGATCCACGCCTCGTTGCGGCGCAAGCCGTAGTAGCCGGACTGTATCGTCAGCGTT
>JBLNBW010000215.1:0-20613 GCA_050260255.1 Rhodospirillaceae bacterium
GCGCGTCAGGAATGCGGGGAATATCCGATGGCGGAGTCATAGTTGAGCCGGTCGGCTCGAACGACTTGTTATACGCAAGAGAACGAATGGTTGCCACCCCGAGTCTCGCTTGCTGCCAGGCACGCCTTAGCCGAGCTGCTCGGCAAGCGCGATAATGATGCCTTCAGGGCCACGGATGTAACAGAGCCGGTACATGTCCTCGTACTGGACGATTTCGCCCATGAGCTCGGCGCCATGGGCGCGCAAGCGCGCGACGACGTCCTCGATGTCGTCGACGGCGAACATGATGCGACGTATGCCCAGCGTATTCACCGGTGCGTTCTTCGGCTCAACACTGACCGCTGCCGGCGCGTGGAACTTGTCCAGCTCGACCCGACCCTGGCCGTCAGGGGTCCGCATCGTCGCGATCGTGCATCGAACGTTTTCCAGCCCGACGACAAGGTCCACCCAACGTCCCTCGACTGTCGTCTCCCCCTCGAGCTCCATACCAAGCTCGAAGAAGAAGGCCTTCACAGCCTCAAGGTCGTCGACCACGATGAGGACGTTGTCCATCCGTTTAAGCGTCATATCCTTCCCTGCCTCGTCTCACCCTGATGCCCCGTACATGGTTCGCCGCGGTCCGGGCTCTACCCGCGCGACCGCTTGAACGCCGCGTCCACGATGCCCGCGATCAGATCGGGATAAGCCACGCCGGCAAAGCAGCGGTTCTGTCCGAAGGTGTGCGGGCTCAAGTCCGGATTCGGATTCGCTTCCAGAAAGACGAGCTCGTCATCGGGCGTGAGCCGGAAGTCCAGTCGCGCGTAATCGCGCAGCTTCAACGCACGAAATATCTTCACGCTCGCCATCTCGACGTGGCGCAGCACGCCAGGTGACAGCTTCGCCGTGCGATAGCCGATCTTCCACCTCGCGCGATAGGCCGCGTTCGTCTTGATGAGGCTGGTCGCTATCGTCGGCGCGCCGGCGCCCGATCTGCCGACGACGAGCTCGAGCGGCGCCAGCACGCGAGGCCGGTTGCCGAGCAGTCCGACGAAGAGATCTCTCCCGGGAACGTATTCCTCGACGAGCAACGGCGTGCGCAGTCGGCGCCTCACCGCCTGCACCCGGCGTGCAAGCTCGCGCGGCGTACGAACGAGCGAGTTTCTTCCGATCTCGTCGGAACCGTCCCCAAACTGCGGCTTCACGATGAGCGGATATGCCAAATCGCCGGTGCGGGCACCGCGTCCATACACGATCACATGCCGGGGCACCCTGATGCCCAGCGAGGCGACGATCGCCTTGGACAACGCTTTGTCGCGCGCGAGATGCATGCCGACCGGACCGGTGCCGGTATAACGCAGCTTCAAGGCGTCCAGCACGCCGGCGATGGCGGCATCGAGCCGCCGGTCGCCGTCTATCCACTCGGTAAGATTGAAGACGAGCCGCGGATTCATGTCGCGCAGCCGCCGTATCGTCTCGTCCATGCCGACATCGAACGGGACGACGTCGACGCGCGCATGACGCGCGCGCAGACACTTCACGACTTCGCTTTCCATGCTGCCCGCCTCGGGCAGAAAGCCGCGGCGTCCATTCGTCCCCGTTTCGACGTCGACGAGCACGGCGACATCGCAACGCGGCTGGCGTTTTCTCGAATCGGCCATGACGCGCATTGTACCGCTTGTGCTTATCCGTACAAGATGCGGGGCGGCATCGAGCCGCCCCGCGCTCATGTCGACTCGTCCGCGAGCTTACTTCAGGTTCGCGACCTTGCGCGCATCTCCGGTGAGCTCGAGGATGTGCATGCCGGTGTTCGCTCTATCGACGATGTAGACGTAGCCGCGATCGTCCACCTCGACGTTGTTCGTCTGGATCGCGATCTTGCACCGCTCGGCGCCGTCGATCTTGGTGCAGCGCTTGGCCGTGTTCTCGTTGATCGCCGGGATGTAATAGCCTACCTCTCGCGGCGTGTACGGATCGCGGATGTCGATCGCGCGCACGCCCGCGTTGAACCAGGCGACGAACACCATGCGCTTGTAGTAGATGGGTCCCATGTCCTCGTTCGACGAGTGCGTGCCGAATCGCCCGCCGCGCGAGCAGAAGTTTCCGCTTTTTTCCGGCACTGCGTAGCTCGACACGCCGAACGGCTTCTTCTCGTCGGTGATGTCCAGGATGTACATCATGTGATAGTCCTCCTGGCACTCGTTCTGCGTCGACTCGCTCACCACGACCATGAAGTCGCGCTTGGCCGGCTTGCCGGTTCGGCTCTCCGCCGTTTTCGTCCTGAACGCGTCGAACATCGGCGGCTCCATGCCGAGCACCGGGAAGGTGGTGTGCGCACCGACCGTGGGATACAGGTCGACGCGGCTTACCTGCGGATAGAGCAGATTCTCGGGCGTGGGCGCGAACGGATCCTTCGCCGCGGGATTGCCCTTCAGGAGCTTTTCGCGGTCCACGATCTGCACCACGCCGCCCAGCAGCGTGCCATAGCCGAAATACACGCGATTGCCGACCGCTATCGGACCATGCGTATCTTCCGGCACGTACTCGGAGCTCGAGCCGGGCTCCTGCCCGACCAGTGCGAAGTTGCGGATGAACTTCGGATGCGCGGGATCAGACAGATCGTAAATCTTCGTCATCCGCTTCGTGCGCCAGCGCTCGGGCCGACCGTCCGAGATCAGGTATGCGATGCCGGTGTCGCATTCCCACCAGTTCTTGTGCGTGTCCTTGAGGCCTCTGACCACGGTAGTGACGAGCGTCGGCCGCTCCGGCGTCGTGACGTCCCAGACCTCGTGCGAGGACGTGCCGCCGGTGCGCAGCAGATAGACTTTGGCAGGGTCACCCTTCGGCAGTTTCTTGCCGTCGCACAAGCGCACCATCTGTGCCCCGCCTCGCTCGCCGAAACCGGCCTCCCCCGGAATATGGGCGAGGTACTTCGGACGCTTGGGATCCGTGACGTCGACGATGGAGGTGCCGTTGTCCTCCTTCTGCTTGGTGAGCGGGTTGTATGGCTGCGGCACTTCCTGCGTGCCGCCATGGTGGCCGACATAAGCGATCCACCGGTTGCCCTGATGATGCACGACCGGCTGATACGCGCTGCGTGCCTGCAGGTCGCTGTAGCCCACCAGCCGCATGTTCTTCGCTTCTTCCTTGCGGGATGCGGGCGCGATCTCCGGCTCCTGCGCGGCGAAGCTCGCACCGTACCCGACCGTCAGCACCATTGCGCCGGCGACCCATGCACGGCGCATGCACGCCGATACTCCTCCTTGCTCTTGCATATCACTCCTCCCTGAAGTGGCGCGCCGTCCACCGCAACAGCGGCGATGCACGAGCACGATGACGAGCAGCCGCTGGCGGCGCGGCGCTTGTATACTCCGTGGCGATTCTGACATAAGCGGGCACAAGGCGGTAAAGCATGAAGCGCATCATCATCCACGTGCTCCAGGCGGCATTGTTGACGCTGGCATCGGCGCCGGCAGCGGATGCCTGCGCTGCGCCCGAAAAGACGTTTCATCTGTCGATCGTGCGCGGTCAGGTGAAAGCGTCGGAACGCGTCCTGCGCGTGGAACAGGGCGATCGGGTGCACCTTACCGCAGCAAGCGACGCGGCCGGCGAGCTCCATCTGCATGGTTATCGCCTGGAAGCGAAGCTCACGCCCGGCACGATGGCTGATCTCGCCTTCAAAGCCTACGCAACCGGCCGCTATCCGCTCGAATGGCATCCGGCAAGCGATAAAGCGCGACGTTTCCATCACGGTCCGCCGCTCGCAGTCGTCGAAGTGCATCCTAAATGAGGCGCGCACGCGCAGCGCTTGCGCTGCTCTCCGGCATGCCGGGCGCGGCGGGGGCCCATGCTTTCGACGCGCGCTACGATCTTCCTGTACCGCTCTCCTATTTCGTCGCAGGTGCGACAGCGGCCGTAGCGCTGTCGTTCGTGGTAACAGCCGTATTCGTGCGTAATCCGCCGAATGCGCGCGCCGAAGAATAGGCGTTGCGTGTAGGCGCCGCTGCGCCGTTCGTGACGGCTGCGTGCCGCATGCTTTCGATCGCACTGCTCGCTGCCACCATTGCGGCCGGGCTGTGGGGGACGCGTGACCCGGTGATGAATCTCGCACCGACGCTGGTGTGGGTCGTGTTCTGGGCGGGACTCTCGCTCGTCGTCGCGTGCGTCGGAAACGTATGGACCATCATCGATCCCTGGCGCGCGATCTTCGAAGCGCTGGACGCCCTTGCCCGCCGCCTCGGCCGCGAGCGAGGGATAACGCTCGCGTACCGCTATCCGGAAAAGTTGGGCGCGTGGCCGGCGGTCGTGATCCTGCTCGCCGTCGCATGGCTGGAGGTCGTTTATCCGGAAGGCGCCGAGCCGTATCGGCTCGCCTGCATCGTCCTCGGCTGGTCGGCTGTGACGCTCCTCGGCGCGATCGTGTTCGGGCGCGAGGCATGGGCGCGCAATGCCGATGTTTTCGCACTCTACTTTGGCACGCTCGGGCGCTTCGCCCCGTTCCGCTACGTCCGTGACGAGCAACTCGTGATGATGCGACCGCCGGGGCGCGGGCTCCTGCACCCTGCCGCCGATACGCTTGCGATGGCGGCCTTCGTTCTCGCCATGCTCGCCACCGTGCTGTTCGACGGCTTGCTGAGCGGCGAAGCGTGGTGGGCATTGCAGGCAAGCATCACGCGCGTGTTTCCGGTGCTCAAGACCGGTCACCTAATGGGGACGCTGGGGCTGGTCGCGGTGTGGAGTGCCCTCTTTGGAGCGTATGCCGTGTGCTCCATCTGTGCTGCGCGGATCACCGGGCACTCGCCGCGCCGCGTCGTGCTCGCCTATGTCTTCACGCTGGTGCCTATCGCCGTCGCGTACAACATCGCGCACAACTTCTCCAGCCTCGTCATCCAGGGCCAGCAAGTGATACCGCTGCTGTCCGATCCGCTGGGATTGCAGTGGGACCTTTTCGGGACCGCGCACTATAAGCCGAAGATAGGCTTGGTCCATGCGCGAACGACATGGTATGTCGCGATAGGCGCGCTCGTCGCCGGGCACGTGGCTTCTGTCTGGCTCGCACACCAGGTGGCGCTACGCGAACATGGAAGGCCGCGGCGTGCGGTCCTCGCGTGCCTGCCACTTACGATCCTGATGCTGTGCTATACCGCGATGAGCCTGACCATCATCGCCGAGCCGATGGTGAAGTTCGATGTCGCCACCGACTCGGCGATGTACCGCGTGCCTTAAGCGTTGCGCGTGGCCTCCTCCGCGAGCGCCTGGTGTACGCGCTCGCCGAGCATGGGCTGCTGACGCAGCCGCACGCCGGTGAGCTGGAACACCGCGTTGGAGATCGCCGGCGCCACCAGCGGCACCGCCATTTGCCCCGCACCCGTGGGATGGTTGGGCGTCGGGATGAGCTGGATGTGGATCTGCGGCACATCCTTCTGCCGCGGCACGTGATAGTCGTAGAAGTTCGACTGCTTCACCATGCCGTTCTCTATCGTGATGCGCTCGGTGAGCGCAAGACCGAGTCCGTACACGATGGAGCTTTGCGTCTGCGCAATCACGTTGTCCGGATGCACCGCGACGCCGGGGTCTATCGTGCACCAGAAGTCGTGCACCTTGATCTCACCGGTAGACCGATTCACCGAGATTTCCGCGATGCCTGCGAGCTGCGTGCCGCTGTAATCGAGATATGCGAAGCCCAGACCGCGACCGGGACGCTTGCGGCCCCAATCCGCCATGCGCGCGACTTCTTCGATGACATGGCGCGCCCGCGGCGCCTTGTCCAGATGCTTGAGTCGGAACGCAATGGGATCGATGCCTTGCCTCGCGGCGAGCTCATCCATGAAGACTTCGTTCGCAAACGCGTTCTGTCCCACGCCGATCGCGCGCAGCGGCGCCGTGCGTATGCCGGTGTCTTCGTGTATGCCTTCGGCGAGGCGGTTGGGAATGTCGTACGTCGGCAGCTCGGTGCCGCGCATGGCGATGTTGTCCCGGCCCTTGGAGTTCTTGTAGCGCACGGGATCCATGAACGCGAGCACGCGATCGCACACCACGCGATGATGCCAGGCGACGATCCTGCCGGATGCATCGAGACCCGCTTGTATGCGATTCACGTACAGTGGACGGAAGCGGCCGCCGTGCACGTCGTCTTCGCGCGTCCACAGCACCTTCACCGGCTTCTTCGCCGCCCTGGACATGAGGACGGAATCGACGATGAATTCGACGTCGCGGTTGCCTCGGCGGCCGAACCCGCCGCCAAGCAGCATGCCGTTGAACTTGACCTTGCTCTCCGGTATGCCGAGCGCGTTCGCCACCGCCGTGACCGCAACGGTCTGACTTTGCGTGCCGCACCAGATTTCGACTGCATCGCCGGCGGGGCTCACCGCGGCAACCGAGTTGAGCGGCTCCATCTGGGCGTGGTACGCATAGTCCGCGCGGTACTCGCCTTCGAACACGGCGGCCGCTGCCTTCATCGCGCCGGGTGCATCGCCCTTGGTCTCCCATGCGACGCCTTTGCGCGCCGCGTCGCGCGACGCCGCCTCGAACATCGCATAGCCCTTGTCGTTCGAGTAGCCCCAGGCGCGTGCGTTGGCGCTCCACGAGACTTTCAACGCGTTCTTCGCCTTGAATGCCGCCCACGGATCCCGGGCCAGTATGCCGACGCCGTACTTGAGGGGCACGACATCGATCACGCCGCCGATGGCGCGAGCGGCTGCATCGTCGATGCGCTCGGGCGCCGCGCCTTCCACCGGCTGCCGTACGATGGCGCCGTAGAGCATGCCCGGCACCTGCACGTCGATGCTGTACTGCGCCGTGCCGTTCACTTTCGACGGCACGTCGATGCGGCCTATCGTGTCTTTGCCGATCAGACGGAACTGCGCCTTGTCGAGCGCCGCGAGGTCGACCTGGGGCGCATCCTTGGGCACGGTCGCGAAGGCGGCAATTTCGCCGTACGTGAGCTTGCGGCCGGTTTTTTCGTGCAGGACGATGCCCGGCTGCGTCGTGAGCTCGGACATCGGCACGCTCCAGTGCCTTGCGGCGTTGTCGACCAGCACGTAGCGCACCTGCGCACCGAACTGACGCACGTCCTTGAAGTAGCCGGTCACCGTAGCGCTGCCTGCGGTGTACTGCATGCGGAACAACGGGTTTCCGTACACCTTGTCGCTGGGCGGCGCCGGAACGATCTTCACCTTGTTCCAGTCCGCATCCATTTCTTCCGCCACGATGACGGGAATCGAGGTGAGCGACCCCTGCCCCATCTCGGCGGCCGGCGACATGATGTAGACGGTTCCATCCGTGGAGAGCGTGACCCACGGGTTCACGACGACGTTCTTTGCCGCCGCCTGAGCCTGGGCGTCGCCGACGAGCCAGCACGGCACACCGGCCGCCACGCCGAAGGTGAATCCCGCGGCACCCGTCATGAATTGACGGCGGCCGGAAGAGAACCGGGTGTCCATTCGAGCGGTCGTCATGTCAGGCCTCCCTCGAAGCACGCTCTATCGCGCGGACGATGCGCACGTATGTGCCGCAGCGGCAGATGTTCGTGTTCATGTACTCGACGATCTCTTCACGGGTGGGCCGCGGATTCTCCTTGAGCAGCCCCGCGGCGCGCATGATCTGACCCGACTGGCAGTAACCGCATTGCGGCACCTGCTCGGCGATCCATGCCTTCTGCAGCGGATGACTCGAGTCGGGCGAAAGCCCTTCTATCGTCGTGACCCTGCGTCCTTCCATATCCTTGATCGGATACAGGCACGATTGGGTCGGCTTGCCGTCGATATGCACCGTGCATGCGCCGCACTGTCCTGCGCCGCAGCCATACTTGGTGCCGGTGAGCTTGAGTCCTTCGCGTAAGACCCACAACAGCGGGGTATCGGCATCGGCCGTGATCGATTGCCGCTTGCCGTTGACCACGAACGTGGTCGTGACCTTCTCAGTCATACGTCCTCCTCCAGGAACAGCACACTGAGCTTGCCTCCTCTAGCCGCGCAGCTCGTGGTCTGCGCTCGTAGTGCGAACATTGTAGCCTGACGGCGGGGCGCCATAGGGACCAAAACGGCGGCGTGCGGATCATTACGCAGAGGCCTTCTCATGGGCCTGTCGCCTGCACTGACACAAGTCGACCGTCCAAGCTGGAAGGCAAACGGTGCACCCGGGAAGGTGTCTTGGGGTAGACAGCCGCCTCTTCTATTGCCGCAATGCCGTGCCGGCGCGGAAGAAACCGCGCGGCGTGCGATGCAGGGGTTCGAAGCCGTCGCGTGTGATACGGACGAGTTCGCCCGTCTGCACCCCGGCTCGCTTGTCCGGCGTGATCACGTTCGGCTGCACCACGACCGTCATGTTCTCCTCGAGCACCATGTCGGGGAGCGGCCCTGCCGGCCTGCTCTTCGGCCCGATGATGGGCTGGAAATAGCCGCCGCCGAATCCGTGCACCAGATCGTCGCAGACGGTATAGCCGCGGGCTTCGATGATGCCCGAGGCCTCGACGATTTCCTGCATAGTGGTGCCGTGGCGCATCGCTTTCGTCACCGCATCGAAAGCCGCTTCAGCGACGGCGTGCAGTTCGCTGTAAAGCGCGGTGGGCTCGGCATCCACCGTGAAGCTGCGCAATACCTGCCCTGCGTAGTCCCACCAGAATGCCGAAAGCTCGCAGAAAATCACGTCACCCTGCGCGACCTTGTTCGGCGAGGTCTGCTGCGGCGGCACGTAGATGTGCGGATTCGCCATGGAGGTGCGGCCGATGTAGCGGATCATCGTCGAGCCGCCGTGCCCGATCCAGGCGCTTTCAACGATATTGGCGAGCTCGCGCTCGGTAAGGCCGGGTCGCGTGCCTTCGACCAGTGCCGCGAGACCGGCATCCGAGAGCGCCGCCCCTATACGGAGCCAGTCGATCTCTTCTTCCGACTTCACCATGCGCAGCCGCGTGTACTGCTTGTCGAGCAGCACGACCTCGAAGGCGCCTGCGAGCTGCTGGTATTTCCCAATACCGAGCGGACCGATGAGCCCCACCCGCTTTGCGCCCCGGCGCTTCAACTCCGCGACGGTCTTCGCCATGCCCTGGTGCTCGCCCCAGCGCACGTCCACGTCTTTGGCGATCTTCCTCCCGAGCGGAAAGTGGTTGTACCACTCCATGTGCATGAGCAGCTGCTCGCCGGGCTTGAAGATCGTGAGCGCCTCCACCGTGCCGGGCCAGCCGGTGACCCATTGCGTAGCGTTGCCCGTACGATGGTCCGTTACGACGACGAGATGATCGACGCCGGCACCTGCCATGACATGGTCGAGCGCTTTGTGCCGTCGCGCGTATTCGGCGTCGGAGAAGCGCGGATACTCCTGCTCCATGATCGCGCGGAGCCGCGGCTCTAGATTCAATGGTTTCATGTCTTTGTCCGAAAAGGAGACCGGCGCTGCAGCACGAGCTGCTGCGACACGATCGTTCGTCGACAGAAGCGCGTCGCTTTGGCGGGCCCGTCGGTGATCATGCGAAGCACGCTGTCGCGACGCTTCCCCACCGGCAGCGCCGCGACATCGTCAACGTGACATCAGCCTTTGATGACTTCTCCCTCATACCACGGATAAGCGCTGGTCACCGACGGCGCATTGGCCGGTATGGCGCGCTTGACCCACGAGGGATTGAGCTCTCTTAAGCTCGTGAGGCCCATGAGGCCCAGTGTCGAACGGAGCTCCAGATCGAGGAGCTCGAGCATGCGCTTCACGCCGGCTTCACCACCTGCGGCAAGGGACCAGCCCAGCAGCTTGCCGACGCCGACGGCGCTCGCGCCGAGCGCGATGGCTTTCACCACGTCCGTACCGCGCAGGATGCCGCCATCCATCAGCACCTCCGCGCGTCCATCGACCGCGGCGGCGACTTCCGGCAGGACATCTATGCTCGCTTCACCGTGATCGAGCTGGCGCCCGCCATGGTTGGAGACGTACACCACGTCGACGCCGTGCTCCACCGCAAGACGGGCGTCTTCGGCCGTCGCGATACCCTTGAGGATCATCGGCACCTTCCAGTGCTGCTTCATCCATGCGACATCGTCCCAGGTGAGCTTCATCTGGAACTTCGGATCGCCGAAGCCCTCACGCACGTTGAGCCGCGCGATGATGTCGCGCTCACGGCGTCCATAATAGTTGCGATCCACGGTCACGCACAGCGCGCGGTAGCCTGCCGCCTTTGCCTTGTCGAGCGTGTCTTCTATCCACTTGCGATCCGAGCGGACGTAGAGCTGGAATATGAGCGGCTGCTTGACCGCGGCCTGCGCTTCCACGAAACCGGGCTTCGCCGCCGTGCTGATGAAGGCGGCAGTGCCATGCGAGACGGCGGCGCGCGCGACCGCGCAGGCGCCTTCCGGGTCCGCAAGGCCGATGAAATAGCCGACCGGCGCGAGAAACACCGGCGACGAAAGCTTCTGCCCAAGCAGCGTAGTGGTGATGTCGACTTCCGACACGTCCACGAGCACGCGCTGGCGCAACGCGAGCTGATCGAGGCCATAGCGATTGCGGCGCAGCGTCGTCTCGGAATCCGATCCGCCGCTCAAGTGATCCCACAGCTCCCTGGTAAGCTTTCTGCGGGCCGTGTACACGATCTCCTGCAGGCTCTTGAACTCCTGAGCTTCTGCCTTTGCGGCCTGTGCCGCGCTTTGTTGCTGACTTCCCATCACGCGCTCCCAGCGTTGAGTTGCTTAGCGAGCCAGTCCGCAATCATGGGACGGGCCTTGTACTGCACGTTGTTGCAGACGTGCACCCCTTCTTCGTATACCACGGTCGTGACCGGGCCGGGCACTTCTTTTTCGACGCGATACGCTTGCTCGGGCGGTGAAGCCTTGTCGCGGCCCCCGTACACCTGGAGCAGCGGTACGCGGATGCGCGCCGCAGCGCCGGCCATGGTGATCTTGTTCTGCACGTCGGGGGCGTTCGGACCGAAGTACTGCTTGATGGCGGTCTGCCCCAGCGGATGCATGTGCGAATAGAGCCCGGCCGGGGTGTACCACGCGCTCACCGACACGGCCGCGCGCACGCGCTCGTCGAAGGCCGCGGCGCGGCACGCAAAAAGACCACCGTACGAAATGCCGCCGACCGCGATGCGCCGCACGTCGAATTCGCCGCGCTGTTGGGCATAGTCGATCGCAGCGCTGATCACCACTTCGTAATCGGGGCGCATCTTGAGTTTCGTGCTGACGAGGCCCTGCCCCGAGCCATCGAATGCCAGATACGCCATGCCGCGCGCGACGACATGTTCGCCCAGGTCGTACAGCTCCTCCTTGGTCGAGTCGCCGCCGGGACACATGATCACGAGCGGGGCCTTGGCGATCCCCGCGGGCTTGCGCAGATAACCGGGGAGCTGCCCGCCCTCGAAAGGTATGGAAACGATTTCGAGAGACGGACGCACGTGCGCAGCGGCTTTTCTCATTGCTACCTGGGCGCCCTCGAGTGCGGCCGTGAACTGCCGCTGGTCGTGGACGAAGTAGAAGCTCGCCCAATGGTAAAAGCTCGCGGCGCGGACGTAGGCATCGCCGGCGGTGATGGCATGGCCTTCAGCCGCTGCGGCATCGCCGCGCTTGACATGTGCTTCGGCGGCCTCGCACCAGACGCGGCACCAGTCGTCCCACCGTTCGATGCGACTTTTGATCTCTTCGAATTCCCACGGCGAGACATGGTTCGCCAGCATGCGCCAGGTGAAGCGCTCGTACATCATCGCTACATTACTGTCGGGCATCTCTCCTCCCTCTTGATCCCCTGAATGGTGACTGGTGATTCGTGATTAGTGATTCGTGCTCTGCCGCTCGCGACGCGAGCGACTCCATTCAGGATTCACCATTAACTATTCACGGGTTTCCAGCTAAAGGCCTACGCCTTTGAGCACATTGGGCATGTAACGCGCGCCCGCGCCTGCGCCGGGCGCGAACACCTCCGACAGCCGAGCCATATCCTCGGCCGGCAAGGCGAGCTCGACGGCGGCCGCGTTCTGCTCGACATTGCGGGCGTGGTTCGTCCCCGGGATCGGCACGATGTCTTCGCCCTGTGCGAGCAGCCACGCGATCGCGACCTGTGCCGGCGATGCGCCGTTGCGCTTTGCGATCGCTTCCAGCTCGCGCACGAGCTCGACGTTGCGCTTGAGATTCTCTTCCGAAAAGCGCGGATGCCGGCGCCTCCGGTCGTTTTCCGGCAGATCGGACACCGACTTGATGCGGCCCGTGAGCAGCCCTCGTCCCAGCGGCGCGTAGGCGACGTAGCCGACGCCGAGCTCGCGGCACGCAGGCAGCACGTCCTGCTCGATGTCGCGGAACCACAGCGAATACTCGGTCTGCAGCGCAGCGAGCGGATGCTCGCGGCACGCGCGGCGCAGCGTCGTCGCACCGGCCTCGCAAATGCCGATGAAGCGCACCTTGCCGCGCGAGATGAGCTGCGCCATCGCGCCGACGGTCTCCTCGATAGGCACGCCGGGATCGACACGATGAAGATAGTAGAGATCGATCACCTCGACGCCCAGCCGCTTCAGGCTCTCATCGCAGCATTTGTGGACGTAATCGGGCCGGCCGTTGGTGCCTTTCTTGCCGTCCGGCAGATCGATATTGCCGAATTTGCTCGACACCAGCACCTGGTTGCGCAGGCCTTTGAGCGCTCGCCCGAGCAGCACCTCATGGCGCGCGCCCCAATAGGCGTCCGACGAGTCGAACAGATTGATGCCGACGTCCACGGCGCGGCGTATCGCCTCATCGAAATCGGCCTCCATCGGATCGCCGAACTGTATCGGCTGGCTGCCGCGCCCCATGCCGATCGCCGACACCTGCGGACCGTTGCGGCCCAGTCTGCGGTATTTCATCTCACCCCTCCCCGGGCAGAGTCACCCTGCCCCTGCATACGGCCCGGTCGAGATCCAGCACAGCAACATGTGCGCTGACCGAACAGCCGACATGTGCGCTCGCGCCATCGCCAGCGAACGCGGTATGCGAAGACCCGCGTCCCACTTCGATGCGTGCGATGAGCTCGCATCGCCTCGCATCGTATACCTGCACATGGTCGGAGCTGAAGCCGGTGGCGACCACCCAGCGTCCGTCCGGCGATACATCCAGGCCGTGCGCATAGCGTTCGCTCGGGAGCAGCGCCACGCGCGCCATCGTTTCCGTATCGAAGACGGAAAGCGTGTCGTCGTAGAAATTGGCCACCCACAGGCGCTTGCCGTCGGGCGTGATGTCGATGGCGTGGCACCAGCGTCCGCTATGCACCGTCGCGACGAGCTCGCCATCGTCGGTGATGCAGCTCACGGTGCCGTCCCAGCTGTTCGCGGAATAGATGCGCCCGGTATGCGGATCGCTCGCGAGATGCGCAGGCCCCTCGCCCACGGCGCATCGCCCGACGACGGCACCATCCGACAATCGCACTTTCACCGCTTCCGCGCTGCCAGCGCACGGGACCCACACGTGCAGACCGTCGCGCGACAACAGCGGATCGTGCGGCGCGCGGCCGACGGGAATCGTTTGAGCGCGATAGCCGGACGGCGTGGGACGCGCAATGGTGAACGTACCCGTGCCGCCGCCCGTCGCACAAACGATAGCTTCGGGACTCACGAGCGGCAGCTGCGGCATGCCGGGGGCATCCCAGCAGTCCTTGACCTCGAGGCTCGCCGCATCCAGGGCGAGCACCTTGCCGGCCCCCGGATCCGCGACCACCAGCATCGTGCCGTCCGCAGAGAGCGCGAGATGGGACGCTTTCTTCGCGATGGAGACGCACGCGACCACGGCGTTCTCCCCGGCAGAAATGCGCGCGACGCGTGCACCGCGCTCACTCGTCCATACATCGCCGCCGTGGCGCACGATGTGATGCACGCCCGGTATCGTTCCCTGTGCAGGACTCGCCGAGCGCTCTATGGTGACGCGCAGACCTTCGTGGCAGGGGGAGACGTCGTGCCGGGCCCCTGCTTCGAGCAGCCACATCCGCAGACTCGGGCCCCAGTCGTCCACGAGCGCGGTGTAGCGCGCCCCGGGTTTCGACGCGTTGTAGTGTGCGATGAGTTCGGTGCCGGTCCTCGCCACCGTCCATCCGCGGCAATCGAACTCGGTCATCGGCGCGTCTTGGTGCGTGCCCTGCGCTTGCGCGCTACGCGGCCCGGCACGGATGCAAGGCGTGGCGGCGACGCAGGCAGTGGCGCCGGCGCCTCCTCGATGCGAGGTGGCGGAATCGCGACCGACGGCTGCGCACCGGGCAGTTGATCCGCAGTCGTATGCACCGTGTAGATGCGCGGCGCGCTGCGATTGACGTGCACCTGGAAGATGTCGGGACGGTTGTAATGGCCGGCGAAGTCGTGGCGCAGCTTGCTGAGGATGCCGAGCTCCAGATCGCAGTCGGCATACAGTATTCCTTCCTCGGCGCCCATGGGTCCGGCCACGATGCGGCTCCCCGGCGAGACGATCACGCTGCCGCCGCAGCAATCGGCATCGCGCAGAAACTTCTCGCCCTCGGGACCGACTTCCAGTTTCCGTATCATGTCCTCGTCGACCGTGCCGCACGCGGAAACGACCCATGCCTTGCTCATCTGCGCAAAGGCCTGCGAATCGACCGCGACGCGATGGCGCATCGGATCGCCGCTCGTCGGGAAGTGATTGGGCCAGCTCATCACGTGTATGCGCGTGCCTTCGGCGGTGAGGGCGAACACGGCGAGCGGATTGGAGTTCTCGCCGCAGATGAGCCCGCTCATCGGGCCGAATTCCGTCTGTATCGCACCGAAGGTGTCGCCGAACCCGCCCATGTGCACGAGCCGCTCCCCGACCGTCGGCATGATCTTCTGGTGCTTGCCTATCATGCGGCCGTCGGGTCCGAAGTAGACCTGACTGTTGAACATCGTGCCCAGGGTCCGGGGCTGCTTTTCGCACACGCCCATGACGACGTAGGCATTCGCGTCCCGGGCTGCGGCTGCAATGGCCTCCATCTCCGGGCCCGGTATTTCGACGGCGTTCTTGAACAGCTCGACGGAGAGCCTGTTCGCGATCGCGCTCGTCGCCGGGTGGTGATGGAACCACACCGGATGCGCCGGGATGTAGCCTTCCGGAAACGCAATGACGCGTGCGCCGTTCCGCCCGGCTTCCCGTATGAGGCGGCACGCCTTCTCGGTCGATGCTTCGCGATCGAGAAAGACAGAGGCCGCCTGCACGGCGGCGACTTTAACGGTCGGATAGTTGTCGCCCATACTTTTATTAAAACGCGTGATTCGTGATTGGTGATGGGTGATTGGTGCGCGCAGACGTGCACGCATCCATTCACCACTCACTATTCACCATTCACGGATTTACGAAAGTCCGTCGCTCATCTGCACGTTTTCCGGCTTGAGCTCCACGCCCGACGCCTTTGCCTGGAGCAGCAGCAGCGTCGAGAAGTCCTGATCGGTATAGCCGTGGCCGATGAGGGTCTGCACCATGTCGCGCGTGAGTGATGCGAGCGGCATGGGCACGCCGAACTGCTTGCCGGCATTGAGGCCCAGGTCGAGGTCCTTGCGCAACAGCTCGGGCGTAAAGGTGACGTGAAAGTCGAGGTTCGAAAGCGCCGGCGTCTTGTACCGCGTGAACATCGAGCCCATCACGCTCTTGTTGAGAAAATCGAGGAACGCGTGGCGCTGCATGCCGGCTTTTTCGGCGAGCACGGTGATCTCGCACAGGTTCTGGATCACCACGCCCAGCATCACGTTATGACAGATTTTCGCGATACGCGAGAGCTCGCCGTCGCCCACGTAGCTCACGCCCTGGCCTATCGCCTCGAGGTAGGGGGCTATGGCATCGAACGCGTCTTTGGGACCCGACGCCACGACGGTGAGCTTGCCGGCCTTGATCACTTTCGCGTTACCCGACACCGGCGCCGACAGGAATTTTACGTTCTTCTCGGCGAGCTTCGCGCGGATCTCGGCCGACTCTTCGAGCGAAATCGAGGTGCTGTCCACGACGATCTTGGGCGCCTTGCCGCGGCTCATCACGCCGTTCGCGCCGAACAGCACTTCCTTCACGTCCTTGCCGGTCGATACCATCGTGAACACCACGTCGCATGCGGCGAGCGACGGCAGGTCGTCGGCGATCTTCGCTCCCGATTGCGTCAGCGGCTCGGCCTTGCTGCGCGTGCGGTTCCATACGGAGATATCGCAGCCCGCTTTCGCGAGACGCTCGGCCATCGCGTAACCCATGCGGCCTATCCCTATCCAGCCGAGGCGATGCTGTTTCAGATTTGCTTGTGCCATGCCCTACACCCTTTCAGTTTGTACGTCATTGCAATGGCGGCACGCTCAAGAAGCGGGCCGCGATGTCCGCTACTTCTCGATCGGCACGCCGACCAGGTTGCCCCATTCCGTCCACGAGCCGTCGTACACGCGCACCTTGCGGTAGCCCAGCAACTGCGTGAGAGCGAAATAGAGCACGGTGGCGCGGTGGCTCATGCGGCAATACGTGATGACGGTGCTGTCCGGCGTTGCACCGCGCGCTTGCGCAAGCTCGCGCAATTGCGCCTCGGGCTTGAAGCGCTGATCGGCGTCCAGCAGCTCAGTGTAATGCAGGTGCTTCGCCCCCGGTATGCGGCCGGGGCGCACAGCGCCCACGTCCGGTCCTCCCGGGCCGCCGACTCGCGCGCCGGAATACTCTTCGGGCGAGCGCCCGTCCAGCAGGACGTTGCCACCCGCTTTCAACGTCGCGAGCACCTCGTCGCGCAGGATGCGCATCGACTCGTCGCGAGAAACCGGCTCGTACGATACGGACGCGCGCGGCTTCGGCTCGCCCGTTACGAGCGGTCGACCTTCCGCGTTCCAGCGCGTGCGCCCGCCGTCGAGCAGCGCGACGTTGCGGTGTCCGCAGTAGCGGAACGTCCACCACGCGTACACGCCGAACTGCATGCCTTCGCCGTAGAAAACGACCTTCGTGTCGTTCGATATGCCGGCCGCACCCAGCCGGCGCGCGAATTCCCGAGCATCGGGAAAATCGCGCCGGCGCTCGTCCCAGAGCATTTCCTTCCACTTCCACGCCGTCGCCCCCGGGATATGACCGGCCTTGTACGCCTGCAATTGGTCCTGGCCGAGACCCGCGACGTCGATGAGAACGACATTCGGGTCCTCGAGGTGTGCGGCCATCCATTCCGTGCTGACCAGCGATTCCAGTTTTTCCATTGCCGAATCTCTCAAGCGACACACAGAGCAACCGGCCGCGGCGAAGGCCGCTCTGCGTTCTGCGTGTCCTTTAGTGGTGAACGATTCCTGAATCAGGACGCTTCCGTGGCAAACCGCACCTCGACGTCGGAGCCTGCGCAGAGCCGGCTCGCTACGCCTCCCGACACGGCGGCCGCCTTGATTCGATCGGGATTGCCTCGATAATCGCGCGCATCGAGCTTCAAGGTGATGACGATACGGTCACGCACGCCTTCGCCAGCGGGTTCGAAATGCACCGTGACCTCGAGGTCGCGCACGGTCTTTCCCTGCGCCTCAAGATAGCCGCGCAGGCTGCCGGTGCAGCACGATCCGATCGCGAGCAGCAGGAGCTCCCCAGACGTGAACCCCGTGTCGGTGCCGCCCTCGTCCACCGGCCGGTCGGTCACCACCGCGTGCGTTCGCGCGATACCGAGCAGACGCTTGCCGTCGAGCTGTCGTAAGGACACCCCCGGCCGCGTACCCCGGCTCATGCTGAGAGATCCTGCGTCCAGAGACGCGTTTCTATGATCCTCTTCACTTCATGGAGGAACGCAGCCGAGTAGCTGCCGTCCACCGCGCGATGATCGAAACTCTGAGCCAGCACGCCCACAGGGCGGATGGCGATGGTATCCCCCTCGGGTGTTTCGACCACGACGGGCTTCTTGCGCACGGCATCCGTCGACAGGATCGCCACCTGCGGCTGATTGATGATGGGCGCGGTGATCACCGTGCCGAACGCTCCGTTGTTCGTCAGCGTATACGTGCCCTCGGCGAGCTCGTCGGGACGCAGCTTGCCGGCGCGGGCCCGCATGGCGAGGTCGTGCATTTCCCGCGCCAGCTGCGGCAGCGACTTCGCCGGCACATCCTTCACCACCGGCACCATCAAGCCTTCGAAGTTGAGATCGACTGCGATGCCGAGATTGATGCGCTCGTGCACCGTCATGCTGTCGCCATGGAAGCTCGCGTTGAGACGCGGGTATTTCGCGAGCGCAATGGATACCGCGCGTGCGATGAACGGCAGATACGTGAGCGAATAGCCTTCGCGCTCCTTCCATGCCGCCCCTTGCTCGCGCCGCGCAAGCTCGATGCGCGAGAAATCGGCTTCCACGACCTGCAGCACATGCGGTGCGGTTGCCCATGATTTCGCCATGTTCTCCGCCACGCGCTTGCGCAGGCTCGTGAGCGGCTGCGCGCCCTTGGGAGCGGGCGGGACCGGCCGGGCCGCCGGCGTAGGCGCCGCCGCCGGAGCGGAAGGAGGCTTGCCGGCGATGTAATCGAGGACGTCTTCGCGTGTGATGCGCCCGTCGCGTCCCGTGCCGGGGATCTGCCGGTAATCCAGCTGATGCTCCGCGCACAGCCGGCGCACGACCGGCGACAGCTTGTCCTGCGAGCGTCCGGGCATCGCCGGTGCCGTCGGCCTGGCGGCAGACGCGGGCCGCGCATGCCCTGCTTCCGCCGCGGCATTATGGACAGCAGCTTCTGCCGTAGGCGCGGTCGCTGCCACGCCCGCTTCACGTATTACCGCAAGCGTCGCCCCGACTTTCGCAGACACCCCTTCCTCGACGAGGATCTCGGCAATCACGCCTCCCACCGGCGACGGGATCTCCGTGCTCACTTTGTCCGTTTCGACGTCGAAGAGCGTTTCATCCGCCTTCACCGTGTCGCCGACTTTCTTGTACCAGCGCGTGACTATGCCCTCGGCGACCGTCTCGCCGAGCTGCGGCATGATTACATCCATTTGTGCATCCTCATTTCTTCGTAGAGCGCGTGACGTCTTCGATCACTGCGCGTTTTTGCCTGCTTCGTAAACGACCTTGCCGCCCACGATCGTCATCACCGGCCTGATGTCCTGAATCGCGTCTTCCGGGACGGTGAGGTAATCGCGGTCCAGCACGATTAGATCGGCATACTTGCCCGGCTGCAGGGAGCCGAGGTTGCCTTCCTGGAAGAGGAAGCGGGCATTGCTGCGGGTGTGTGCGATGAGCGCTTCCTCTCGCGTGATGCTCTGCCGGTTGACGTGGCGGCCGCCGATCATGCGGCCCGTCACGGCGAAGCTCAGCGTGTAGAAAGGATTCGATGGCGTGACGGCGGTCGCGTCGCTGCCAAGGCCCCATGCGATGCCGCTGTCCTGGATCCGCCGGAAAGGCGGCATGTCCCACGCCGCGTCGCCGTGCACCTCATGCATCAACGCGCCCTGTATCAGCGGCCGGCTGTGGATCTGCGCCGACATGCCCAGACGCTTCATGCGTTCCAGCTGTGCGGCGGTGACCTGATCGAGATGCGAGAACGACCAGCGCAGTCCCTTGATCGGATACTGCCTGTGGATTTCCTCGTAAGCGTCGAGGAAAGCGTCTATGGAAGGCGCCATCTCGACGTGCGAGTTGAGATAAAGCCCCTGCTTCGCCAGCGCCGCGGCAATGCGCTTCATCTGCGCGATCGCTTCCGGTCTCGTGTTGCCGCCCTTGCTCAAGAGCTGCGTGGTCACCGGCGCATAGACCGACTCCCCCCAGCCGACATTGTCGAAGTAATCGTTGCCCTGAAACGGTTTCTGGTCGGGAATCTCCTCGAGCACCTTGTCCACCTGCTCCGGCGTGGCAGGCTGACGTATCGTGGTCCAGAACACGCGCGCGTTGAGCTCACCGCGCTCCGCGAGCGTCCGATACGGCTTGTAGTGCTCCGCCCCCATGCCGCGCCCGCCCGCGTCCAGCCAGGCGGTGATGCCCATTGCGTTCAACTGCCCCACGAGCTTCTTCGTCTGCTCGAGCCACACGTCGGGCGGCGGCAACGGAATCTTCGCCGCGACGAAAGCCACGCCACCGGCGCCACTCACGACGCCGGTTGGCTTCCCCGCGCCGTCCTTGTCGATCTTGCCGTTGCGCGGATCGGGCGTCGCCTCGTCGATTTTCGCCGCACGCAATGCCGCGGTGTTGAGATAACTGTGGCGATAGATGGCCTGCAGCACGACCGGACTGTGAGGCGCGATGCGATCGAGCTCGGCGAGCGGAAAGCCGCGCGGGTCGTCGGTGAACTGCTGTTCCGACCAGCCGCCCAGCGTGACGATCCACTCGCCCGGTTTCGCGCTCTTGACCCGCTGCGTGAGCCGTTCTATCGCTTCCCTGCGCGTCGTGACACCGTCGAGCCGCAACTCGTCGTGCTCCGCGGCGCGTATCCAGTGCGCGTGATTGTCGATCAACCCCGGAATGACCGTCTTGCCGGCGAGATCCAGCGTGCGCGTGCTTGCACCGGCGAGCTTCCTCACCTCCGCATTCGCGCCGACCGCGACGATGCGCTCGCCTTTGATCGCCAGAGCGTGCGCGATGGTGAAACGGTCGTCGACCGTGACGACCTTGCCGTTCACCAGCACGACGTCCGCTGTCTCCGCGGCGACGACCGCCACCGATGCAAGCAGGCCCGCCAACAACGCACATGCGGCCGTCGCTTTGGTCAATCCCATACGCGCCTCCCGCCTCACGGATCCCTCAGTCGATCTTCTCGCGCAC